>JAFEAI010000081.1 GCA_018266475.1 Bacteroidota bacterium | reverse complement strand
GGTCTGGATTGGACCGCAAGGATGCCACGACCACGTTCAAATCGAAACCACCCTGAAATGCGCTACAAGCCGCGACCGCCAACGTCTCCATCGCCTTACCCCGTGTTTTTACCGGACGCTACTAAGGCGGTGCAAATGGTTGGCGCGTGCTGCATCAAGGTCCGTTGCGCGCGGCGTTGAGGGGAGCATCTCCCCCCTCTCCGAGGGAGAGGGGCCGGGGGTGAGGGCTACTGCTCCCTCAAGGTCTCCCGAAGGGGACCTTGCAGGAGGGAGGAATAGCACCACCCTCGCCGTGCTGCGGGCCAACCGCCCCAAGGGCATGCCCGAGGCGGAATGGCTGCAGCTGATGGCCAAGCCGGAGAACGCCACGCTGTTCTCCCTGCGCGTCACCCAAGCCATGCTGGACACATTGGACGGGCGGGAGATGGACCTGCGGTACCGGTATGTGCTGGTGGAGCAGGAAATAGCCGGCGAGGGCGGAAGGTGCGGCGTTGCTGCCGATCTTTACCGGGGCCTGCCACCAGGCGGGCGCACCGGAGCCATGGCGCGAAGCAAAGTGAACGAGGAGCTGAACCGGCTGCTTACGGCCCGCAGCGAGCGGGTAGCGAAGCTGCAGGGGATCGTGAAGCAGGCGATCGACGAGCAGGAACTGATCCTGAACAACCTGGCCAACCCGCCGCAGGAAGTGATCAGCCGCGGGCAGAAGCTGGCGGACAAGGTGGCGAAGTTCGGTGGAAGCTGGGGCTTCATCATCATCTTTTTCCTGGTGCTTGGGGTGTGGGTGCTGTACAACACCATGGCGCCCCGGGGCGACAACTTCGACCCGTACCCGTTCATCCTGATGAACCTGGTGCTGAGCTGCATCGCGGCGGTGCAGGCGCCGGTGATCATGATGAGCCAGAACCGGCAGGAGGAAAAGGACCGCAAGCGCAGCGAGAACGACTATCTGATCAACCTGAAGGCGGAGCTGGAGCTTCGCAGCCTGCACCAGAAAATGGACCTGCTGCTGCAGGAGGAGCTGCGCGGCATAGGGGATGTGGAGGAGCAGCAGTACAAGCTGCTGGTGGCCATGGACCACAAGCTGGGCAAGCTGGTGGCTCGGCACGGGGAGGCCGCTGCCGCGCCCAAGGCCGCCGCAGGGGGGGCAGGCCAGGCGGGTGCCGGCACGGTGCCGGAAGGGTGATCCACGGCGGCTGCTGACGATCGCGTTCGCTTTTGTCGCCGCACTTGCCTTTCTTTGTGGCCCATCGCGACTTATCCGGGTCGTTCATGCCGAAGATCACCATAGACAACATCGAGATCGAGGTGCCCGACGGCACTACGATCCTGCAGGCGGCCCGCATGATCGGCGAGCGCAACAGCGCCGATCGGCACGTGGTGCCGCCCACCATGTGCTACTACAGCAAATTGCAGGGCAGCGGGGGCTACTGCCGCACCTGCTTGGTGAAGGTGACCAAGGGCAGCGAGCGGGACCCGCGCCCGATGCCCAAGCCGGTGGCCAGCTGCCGCACCAATGTGATGGACGGCATGGTGGTGGAGAACGCCATCAACGCCGAGGTGCGCGACGTGCGCGCCGGGGTCACCGAGTTCCTGCTGATCAACCACCCGCTGGACTGCCCCATCTGCGACCAGGCCGGGGAGTGCCACCTGCAGGACCTGGGCTACGAGCACGGCGTATCGCAAAGCCGCTACCAGTTCGAGCGGCGCACCTTCGACCCGGTGGACATCGGGGAAACGATAAAGCTGCACATGACGCGCTGCATCCTGTGCTACCGCTGCGTGAAGGTGGCCGAGCAGATCACCGACGGGCGCGTACACGGGGTGATCAACCGCGGGGACGTGGCCGAGATCAGCACCTACATCGAGCAGGCCATCGACAACGACTTCAGCGGCAACATGATCGATGTGTGCCCGGTGGGCGCGCTCACCGACCGCACCTTCCGCTTCAGCAGCCGGGTGTGGTTCACCAAGCCCATGGACGCCCACCGCGACTGCAAGCAGTGCAGCGGCAAGGCGGCCATCTGGCTCAAGGGGCAGGAGGTGCTTCGCGTTACCGGCCGCAAGGACCAGTGGGGCGAGGTGGAGGAGTTCATCTGCAACGAATGCCGCTTTGAAAAGAAGCAGCTCAGCGACTGGACGGTGGAAGGGCCGCGCAACATCGACCGCCACAGCGTGATCTCGCAGGGCCACTACGTGATCGAGCCCAAGCAAAAGGTGCTGGACCACCCCTCGCCCAACGTGCCCGAGCTGGCCCGCCTGAAACCCGCCAAGAAGCCCTGATGGTAGCCACCGCGATCTTCCTGCTCGTCCTTTTTGTGATCACCCTTACGGTGGCGGCCTATTCCACCTACGGGGAGCGCAAGGTGGCGGCCTTCCTGCAGGACCGCATCGGGCCCAACCGCGCAGGCCCCTTCGGGCTGCTGCAGCCGCTGGCGGACGGGGGCAAGATGTTCATGAAGGAGGATTTCGTGCCGGCCACCGCCAACCGCACGCTGTTCTTCCTGGGGCCCGCCGTGGCCATGACCGTAGCGCTGATCACCGGCGTGATCATCCCCTGGGGCGGCACGCTCACTTTCGGCGACGTGCAGGTAAGCCTGCAGGGCATGAATCCCGAGGTGGGCATCCTCTTCGTGTTCGCCATGACGGGGATCGGCGTGTACGGCATCATGCTGGGCGGCTGGGGCAGCAACAACAAGTACTCGCTGCTGGGCGCCATCCGTGCGGCCAGCCAAATGGTAAGCTACGAGCTGGCCATGGGGCTGAGCATAGTGGCCCTGGTGATGATGACCGGCACCCTGAGCATGGGCGGCATCGTGGATTACCAGATCGAGCATGGCTGGAACATCATCCGGCAGCCGTTGGGCTTCTTGATCTTCATCACCTGCGCCTTCGCCGAAACCAACCGCTCGCCCTTCGACATGCCCGAGTGCGAAACCGAGCTGGTGGGCGGCTACCACACCGAGTTCAGCAGCATGAAGCTGGGGTTCTACCTCTTCTCGGAATATGTGAACATGTTCATCAGCAGCGCAGTGATGGCCACGCTGTACTTCGGCGGCTATGATGTGCCGGGGCTGGCCTCCACCGGCTGGGACCCGAACCTGGTGACCATTTTGGGCGCTGCGGCCATGTTCGCCAAGACCTTCTTCTTCATCTTCTTCTTCATGTGGGTGCGGTGGACGCTTCCTCGCTTCCGCTTCGACCAGCTGATGAACCTGGGCTGGAAGGGATTGATCCCGCTGGCGATCCTCAACATCCTGATCACCGCTGGCATCATGCTCGCACAAGGGCAACTGGCGCTATGAGCACGGCACACAACATCCCCGCCGCAGGCGGATTCGCACCGCTTACCTCGCGTGGCAAGCAGGTGAGCCAAAAGAAGATGTCGCTCATGGAGCGCATCTACATCCCGGCCATCCTGGTGGGGCTTTGGATCACCATCAAGCACTTCTTCACCATCAAGAAGCCCACCTGGCAGTATCCGGAGCAGGTGCGGCCGCGCCCGGGCATCTACCGGGGGCGGCACGTGCTGAAGCGCGACGAGGAGGGGCGCGAGCGCTGCGTGGCCTGCGGGCTGTGCGCCGTGGCCTGCCCGGCGGAGGCCATCACCATGACCGGCGGCGAGCGCAGGAAGGGTGAGGAGCACCTGTACCGCGAGGAGAAGTATGCGGTGACCTACGAGATCAACATGCTGCGCTGCATCTACTGCGGCCTGTGCGAGGAGGCATGCCCCAAGGAGGCCATCTTCCTTACCGACCGCTTGGTGGACAGCGGCTACCAGCGCAAGCCCTTCGTGTACACCAAGGAAGAACTGGTGGAGCCGATGGACCAGCGCGTGGACATCAGCAAGCGCCTTACGCCCGACGTGCTGAAGTTCAAGGAGAACAAACGGTTTGCGCACAACCGCCTGGCAGGCAGGTAACAGTGGGAAAGGGGCAGTTGTTGACTACCAGCTGAAGGGTGATCGGCCCATGGTAATGGAACCGGGTTTGTTGGAGCTATGCCTGCCACCTGCCGCCTGCCGCCTGCCACCTGCCGCCTGCCACCTGCCACCTGCCACCTGCCACCTGCCACCTGCCACCTGAACCCTAACCCAAACCATGGGAACCAACCGGTTGGAGGCCTTTAGCGACGGCGTGATGGCCGTAGCGATCACCATCATGGTGCTGGAGCTGAAAGTGCCTGAAGGAACCGCCATTGGCGATCTGCTGGCCCTGGCGCCGAAGTTTCTCAGCTACATCCTCAGCTTCATCTATGTGGGCATCTACTGGAGCAACCACCACAACCTGATGCATGCCGCAGGCAAGGTGAACGGCGCCATCCTGCTGGCCAACCTGCACCTGCTCTTCTGGCTGTCGCTGATCCCATTTGCCACGGCGTGGATGGGCGAGCACCACCTGGCGCCGCTGCCCACGGCGGTGTACGGCGTGGTGCTGCTGATGTGCGCCACGGCCTGGTACATCCTCCAAGCGGCCATCATCCGGCAGCAGGGCCCGGATTCCCCGCTGAAGAAGGCGGTGGGGAAGGACCTCAAGGGGAATTTTTCCGCCGCCGCATACATCGTGGCCATTGTATCGGCCTTTTGGTTGCCGACACTTTCGGCCTGCCTATATGCGCTGGTGGCGTTGGTGTGGATAGTGCCGGACAGGCGCTTCGGCCGCGTGCTGAAGGAGGAGCTCAGCTGAACGGTGGGCGGCCTTTTTCGCCCCGCTTCGCTGGCGTGGCGTCAGTGCCGGTCGTCCGCGCTGGGGCCGAACATGCCCGGTACCGGCACGTCCAGCAGGCGCAGGTATACGGTAAGCTGGCCGCGGTGGTGTACCATGTGGTCCAGTTGCGTGGCGATGGCGATGGCCCGCGGATAGCTGGCGAAGGCCGTGCCGTTGCGGCGCATCTGCCACTCGGCGCCCATGTCGATGCCATCGGCCTTGGCCAGTGCGGTTCTGGCGGCCTCGTACTTCACGTGGTGGAGGTCGATGACCTCTTGCAGGGATGCCGGCGCGGCAGGGACCTTGAAGCCGTCCAGCACGAAGTCGTAGTGGTCCTTGTCCAGGATCCGCTTGATCCAGTGCGGGAGCTCGGCCAGGTGCTGGCCCAGGCGGCCCAGCGTCATGGACTTATCATGGGGCTTCCACGTCAGCTTGTCCCCGGGCATGCGCTCAATGATCTTCAAATTGCCTTGGGCGATAGTGTCCAATTGGCGTTGGAAAACGGATAAAGTGTTCATGGTGGGCAAAGGTACCCCATGGTCAGCGCACGATCCGGCCTTCGGCGCCAGGCGCCTGGGCGGCATACAGTTCCTGCACCTCCCGGTCGCCCAGCACCACGAAGGTGTATACGCCCAGCGCCATGCCGAAGGGAATGCGGAGGCAATTGAGCGCGGCCACCACCTGGCTGAATGTGCGGCCCTTGTGCTTCTGGATCTTGGCGGCGCTGATGATGTTGATGAGGCCCTGGGCCTCCACCAGCACGAATGCGGCCCAGCCGATGGTGATGAGCATGGTGCCCACGAACCGTGGAGGCGGGTCTCCGGCTTGCTGCTGCAACCACCCGCTGTTGAGGAAGCCGCCCAGGAACACCAGCCCCAGCAGGCAAAGCCCCACCACGCAAATGAACACGCCGTACACATAGTGCAGCACGCTGAGGGTGGACAGTTGGTTCTTCATGTAGCGAAGGTGGCGGCCTTCCGGCATCCAGCGGGCTGCAAAGGGAAAGGCGGTGCATCTGCCGGATGGACGGAAGCCCACCAACATTTCTTGTGATGCGGCAAATGCGCGCCCGGGGTACTGCGGCGTTTGTGAACTTTGCACTTCCGGGCAGCATGCCTCAGCTCCATCTCCTCCTTCCGCTGGCAGCCATGGTGATGGCCTGCACCGGCACAACTCCTTCCCCTCCCATGGCCGATCAACCCGCACCTGCGCCCGGGCACCAGGGCAATCCCTACTATTCCCGCACCGACACCACCGCCTTGCACGTGGCCGATGCCGAATGGAAGCGCATACTGCCGCCGGAGGTGTACCGCGTGGCGCGGGAGAAGGGCACCGAGCGCGCCTTCACGGGCAAGTACTGGGATGCGGACGGCCTGGGCACGTACTACTGCGCGGTGTGCGGCAATGCGCTCTTCCGCTCGGACAGCAAGTTTGCCAGCAGCTGCGGATGGCCCAGCTTCTACCAGGCCCTGCGCCCCAACAGCGTGCGCTACCAGGAGGACCACAGCTTCGGCATGGACCGCACCGAAGTGCTCTGCGGCCGTTGCGGCAGCCACCTCGGGCACATCTTCGATGATGGTCCGCCGCCCACGGGAAAGCGCTTCTGCATGAATTCCATCGTGCTGGATTTTGTGCCGGACGAGGGGAAGTGAAGTGTGGTCGGTAGTTGTTAGTTGCCAGTTGCCAGTTGGCAGGCTTTCTCCGGCAGCGGCCGACTGACAACCGGCAACTGACAACCGACAACCGACAACTGACAACTGACAACCGACAACT
>JAFEAI010000080.1 GCA_018266475.1 Bacteroidota bacterium | reverse complement strand
TGTTGTTGATGTTGCTGGCGCTTCCGGCCGCTGCGCAGGCACCGCAGGCCAAGGGGGATCCCGATGGCCTGTATTTGGGCGTCGGGCTCGGGCAGGACATGGGCGGATTGTTCGGGTTCGGCATCACCTACTGGCCGACCCCCTGGCTTTCGGGCTTTGCGGGCGGCGGATGGGCCATTGTGGATTTCAGCTACCAGACCGGCGTACAGCTCAACCTGCCGACGGAGAAGCGGGTATCGCCCTTTGTGGCCGGCATGTACGGCTACAACGGCGCCATCCACATCAAGAACCTTGAAAAACTGGACGGCATCTACTACGGCCCCACCGTGGGCGCCGGCATCCTGTTGAAACAGCGCAGCAACCGCAACTACTGGCAGTTCTCCATCAATGTGCCGATACGCTCACGGCAATTCCTGGATGATTGGGAAGCCATCAAACTGCGGCCGGACGTGGAAGTGAAGGCGGACCTGCTACCCGTGACGCTCGGAGTGGGCTTCCACCTGAGGCTTTGAGCACTACGGATCCAGCCCCACCAGCTTGCCGTCCTTCATCACCCACACCTTGGTGCCATGGATCTTGGCCTGGCGGCGGGCTTCCTTGGCGGCGCGTTTCAGGGCGCGCAATACGATAAGCGCCTGCTCGCTCGGAGTTTTCTGCTTGGCGTTCATTTGGCGTGCTCCGACAAAAGTACGGGAATATCACCTGAGGCATCGTAGAGCATCCAATGATCTGCCAACGCTTGGTAATGCTCCATGAAGTTTTTCAGACCTCTTTCAAACCGACGAAGGATGTCCGCTTTAGGTATATCATGCCCGCCTTGGATAACCCGCATGGCTACGCGATGAACGGCGAGCTTGGGTGAATCGAGCTGAAGAAAGATGATCTGTACATGATAGCCCTTCTCCTTCCAATCTTCGATCAGCTTGAGATAGGTCTTGCCGCTCAACGTGCTTTCCAATGCGAATGATTCCTTGGCCTTTGTCAGCCGGTCCAACTCTTCCAATAGGATCCGCCCGGCGGCGCGTGCAGCACGTTCCGGCTTCAAGGGAGAGAGCCCGGCAGCGATGTAGTCCGCATTCACGAAGTTCACCACCATGGTCTCCTGCAACAAGTAGCTTTTGGCAAACGAGGTCTTCCCTGCGCCGTTCGGCCCGGCGATGATGATGCAGCGGAGTGCCTCATGCATGGTCTTTATGCCTTTGGCTTGGCCAATGCCTCAACCAAACGGGCTAATTGATCCATCAAGCCCTTGGTGGTGCCTGCCTGAAGTTCGATCAACGCACAGAGCTGTTTGAATTGTTCATCGGAAACGCCATGTTGGTGCTGTGTAAGAACCACGTTGTATCCATTCGAGGAATGGTCATGCATGTTGAGCACCGGATGGTCCACACGAAGAAGCTCATCCACGCTCTTGCCAAAGTACTCGGCGAGTTTGAACGCGTTCTCCGCAGTAAGGCTGGTTTCTCCTTGTTCGATCTTGCAATAGGCCGGCTGCTGGATGCCAAGAACATGGGCCACTTCTTCCTGTGGGACTCCTTTCTCCTGTCGCCACTCAAGCAAGCGCAACGCCACCATCTTCCGGTAGTATTCCTTGGCCTTCTCCCGTTCCATGATGGCGCAAGTTATTCCAACCCGGCATTCGTGGTATTCCGATCGGTGATGACGATCTGCGGATTTTCAATGGAGTTTTGGGCATCGCCCTCACATGGGTGGTACCAAACCCAATGAAACAGCTCATAGTACTCGCTTGCGCAACGCTGCTGTTCGCAAGCTGCCAAAAGGAGGAAGAAGCCTTGCCCACCAACGGTGACGGCTTGGTTGCAGCAACCGTAAAGGCGAGTTCATATCGTGTACTGTACTGTACCGGATGCGACCAAAACGGTTTGAACTGCCAACAGTGCAGTTGCAGTGGTTCTGGAGGAAACTGCTTGCCGGATGTTGTGGTTTCTCGGATGGACCGACCTCAGGTTGACAACGTTTTTACGGCTATCGGAACCGGAGTCCAAGCCACCATCGTATCTGCCTTTACCTCGAACAAATCGGTGTTGGCCAAGTACTTGGCCAACACCGATATAGACGCTGTTATCAATGGCACGGCAAGAGCAATTGCTGAACCCGGACCAAATAACTCGCGTTTCATCTTGATTCGAGATCTCCAAGGGAAAGTAACTGCGGCGTATCCTCTCTACTAAGGGATTGGAAGCTGGACATGTTCGTGATGTGGGCTGTTCTGGGTTTTTGATCTAATCGCGGGAAGCTCGTCAGGTATTTTCCACACAAAGCGATGGATTAACATTTGGAACAGCCCACATTTTGCTTCTCAACGTCCGCATTACAATTTAAACGCAATCTATTACTTACGTTATGAAGTCTATGTTGGAAACAATTTGCTGTGCCTTGCTATTTAGTCGACATAGAATAGTTTACGGTTGCCTGCGGAATTATTACAGACACTGGGCTGAGCATAAGCGTAGCGGTGCTTCGGCTCCGCTCAGCAGGATGCACTTCATCCGAAGAGCCGAACTCCCTCGTCAGATTACCAAGGGGACTCCCAAAGGTCGAAACGTCAATCATTTCGTGCCGATTAAAAGAGTATGTTTGAATACGTGGTTCGAGTGACATTTCCTTAGGCAGTGTGCCAAGACCCTTGCCCGATACGGGCATTGCCCTACAATGGCTGAATATACGATTGGAGAATAGACCTGATAATCAGAGCAAACGACCAAGATGTTTTTTCAACCCAAACAACGTGCATTCCCAATATCCGGCTTGGTCCTTGGGTTGATTGCCTCGGGGTGCCAGTTCGCTTGCAATACGGGTGAGGTGCAAACCCAAGCAATTGCATGGGGCGATAGTCTCACCTTTGACACGGGATTTCCCATAGGCGCAAATCGCAGTGGTGTATGCAAGTGGCTGGATTTCGGAGGCACCAACGAATGCGTCTATTTCGCAGATGTGGTGACCAGCAAGAAGATCATGCTCTTTTCTTCCACGGGGAAATTGTTGCATACCGTTCCACTCGGCGAGGCGATGGACAGCCTCCGGCAGATTGCCGGAATCGCCATCCTCCACCCGGATACCATCGTGCTCTGCGGGATGTATAACAATAAGATTGCCATCGTTGACCGGACTGGCCGTTGCTCTGTTGTGGCCGACCTTACCGCGTCCCTACACCGCGCGGATGGCCTTGCCTATGAGCTGTGGCCATCCGTGTTTTCCCCGTTCGTACTTGGGGGGCGCGCATGTTTTCAAGTGGCCTTGATCGCCAATTCCATTGATGGTTACCATGGACACGATGTGCCGCATGGAGACGAAGTGTACAGGTATGAATGGCTCAACCGCAACGGTCCTCATTGTGTATCGTTCCCGCTGAACAAAATAGGGGATAATCTGGACATTACCTGGGGTCCGGCAGCATCGCAAAAGGACACCAGCAATGGAATAGCTATTATAGATCGCCATCAATCGTATGCATGCCTTAACGGCCAATGGTTTGATTTTTCGATCAATAGTCCAAAAATCAGAGTGCTGGATCCAATCAGCATGATTGCCTACCGGGAATTCACGGTGCGTTCAGCCAACAGTGAAGTGTACCGCGAACCCATCATGATCCCGAAGGGGGGGATTGCCGCCCTACATGATTCCGTGGACGACCGGCTATACAACGGCGGCTTTATTGAAACCATACACTTCGATCGGCCAACGCAGCACTACTTGGTGGTTTTGCGCCACAGGCTCATCAGGGATGCCGAGAGCGGAAAAGTGCTGCACAGCGGCTACACCGTGCAGGAGTATGACGTTGGTTTCAACTTCATCCAAGAAGCGGCGATCACAGACCATAAACACTTGATGCCCTTTATGCTTTGCTTAACAAATGGCACCTTTGTGCTGAGAACGGAAGGCAAGCGGGAAAGGATTCGTGGCATCCATGTGTTTGACCGCATTTCGTTCAATGGCAATGAAAAGTAGGTTGATCATTGTAATCCTGTACCTGCTAGTTGGCTGCCGGCCGGGAAGCACTGCTCGCAAGGACACAGGGGTGCGCCTGGCCGAGCTGGTGCATCAGTACCGGAAAGATGAATCCATGGCAAAGCTGAGGTCCATCCTTGTGGTGACCGAGGAAAGTTGCCCCGCCTGCAACAAGTCCTTGGCCTTGTTGGTGGAGCATTACTTGGAAGATTCCACCGCGCTTGTATGGGTGAGCGCCACGGGCACTATGGTTGACATTGGCCCATTCCGTGCTGAACCGGGGCGCGTGGTGTGGGACTATGGTGATAGTCTGCAGGCATTGGGGATCATCAAGGGTTCGGGGGCCATTTTCCTAAAGGAGGGGCGAGTCGACACGGTGATCCAGCTGGAGGCCCGCAATTTGAAGAATGCGCTGGCTGCTGTGTCGGGGCGGATGGAGGACCGGGCCAAGTGATACGCCACAAAGTCTTCTTCACTTCATTCCCATCAGTTCAGCCATCAGGTCTTTTAGGCTGATGGCGGTGATGCCATCGGCCAATGGAAACGGTGGATCACTTCGGCCGTGTACCAGGAATTTCCGTTTCGGTGCCAGGTCGTGGCAGGCTTCATGGAAACCACGGGCCAGTTTCAGTGAGCTTCCGCGCTTGATCTCAATGACCCATTTGGCGCCTCCGCCGAACTCCACTACGAGGTCCACCTCAGCACCGCCGGTAGTGCGGTAGTAGAACAAGTTGGCGCGTGGTGGAAGCACCGAGGCAATGTTTTCCACCACGAACCCTTCCCAGCTTTTCCCTACTACCGGGTGCCCCAAGAGCTCGTTGAGCGTACCGATGTTCAACAGGGCATGGGCAAGGCCGCTGTCGCGCACATACACCCGCGGCGACTTCACCAGCCGCTTCTTGATGTTGCCGCTGTAGGGTTGCACCTTCCGCACCAGCAACAGGTCCACAAGCAGGTCGATGTAGCGCGTTACGGTAACATTGGAGACATCCATGTTCGCCGCCAGCTTGCTGGCATTGATGGCGGTACCTTGGCCATGGGCCAACATGGTCCAGAAGCGTTGCAGTGTTTCGGCAGGGATGCGCGGGCCCAGTTGT
The DNA here is from genome assembly GCA_018266475.1 of Bacteroidota bacterium. Lineage (GTDB taxonomy): Bacteria > Bacteroidota > Bacteroidia > Flavobacteriales_F > PHOS-HE28 > PHOS-HE28. Next base: position 13,540 of record JAFEAI010000080.1, on the reverse strand, counting down.
GGCAGGTCGCGCTCCAAGTAGCTGCGGATGAAATTGAACCGCCGGTCCAGGCTGGTGGCATCATCCTTGGCGAGCACGCTGTCGGGAAAACCACCGCGCAGCCACAGCCGGTCGGTGGCCAAGGCATCGCGGGCATGTGTGGCATACTCGAGCGCATTCAGCGGGAAGAGTTCCAGATAGGCCACGCGCCCCGCCAGGGTTTCGCTTGAACGGTTGATGATGGCAATGGATGCTGGGCCCAGCAACAGAAATTGGCCGGAGCGATGGCCTTTACGGCGTTGCCGGTCAATGATCACGCGCAGAGGTTCGAACAATTCGGGCATGCGCTGCACCTCGTCCAAGATGAGCAACTTGCCTGCATTGACGGCATGGAGTTTTTCGATTTCCCGTGCCTTGGCCAGATCGAATCGGTCCTCGAGGTCGAGGTGGACGGACGGCAGTTGTTCGCCCACCTCCAGGGCCAGGGTAGTTTTGCCCACCTGGCGTGGCCCCAGCAACACAACCGCCGGATATTCCCCGATCGCTTCGCGCAAGCGCTGGGTGAGTTGGCGAGTAATCATCCTTGCAAATCTAACAAGATATATTAAATATGCAAGGATAGTTGTTAGGGCAAATGGACATGGACGGACGCGAATTCGCGTCCGTCCATGTCCATTGAAAACCGGGTAGCAAGTACCTACGCCCCAACCCCCACGCTCTTGGCGCTCTTCGCCGGCAGCATCTCCTTCACCGCCGCCACCAGCGCCTTGTCGTCAAATCCGCATTCAGTGTAGAGTTCCGGTTGGGTGCCGTGCTCGATCCAGCGGTCGGGGATGCCTAAGCGTTTTACCTGGGCCTGATAGCCGTGGTCGGCCATGAACTCCAGCACGGCGCTGCCCATGCCGCCCATGAGGCAGCCATCTTCCACCGTGACCACGTGCTTGAACTTGGCGAAGACCTCGTGCAGGATCATTTCGTCGATGGGCTTGGCGAAGCGCATGTCGTAGTGGGCCACGCTGTAGCCATCAGCCTGCAACGCATCGATGCCCTTGGCGGCGATGTTGCCGATGTGGCCGATGCTGAGCACGGCGATGTCGGTGCCGGAGCGCAGCTTGCGGCCGGTGCCCACCTTAATTTCCTTGAAGGGCGTTTTCCACTCGGTCATCACGCCTTCGCCGCGCGGGTAGCGGATGCTGAAGGGGCCTTGGTCGGGCAGCTGCGCGGTGTACATCAGGTTGCGCAGTTCCTCCTCGTTCATGGGGGCGCTCACCACCATGTTGGGAATGCAGCGGAAGTAGGCAATGTCGAAGGCGCCGTGGTGGGTGGGGCCGTCTGCACCGGCGAGGCCGCCGCGGTCCAGGCAGAAGACGACGTTGAGGTTCTGCAGGGCCACATCATGCACCACTTGGTCGTAGGCGCGCTGCATGAAGGAGCTGTAGATGTTGCAGAACGGCACCATGCCCTGGGTGGCCATGCCGGCGCTGAAGGTGACGGCGTGCTGCTCGGCGATGCCCACATCGAAAGCGCGATCGGGCATGGCCTTCATCATGATGTTCAGCGAGCAGCCGCTGGGCATGGCGGGGGTTACCCCGACGATCTTGGGGTTTTTCTCGGCCAGCTCCACAATGCTGTGGCCGAAGACGTCCTGGTATTTGGGCGGCTGCGGGCTTTTGGGCACCACCTTGATGATCTCGCCGGTCTGTTTGTTGAACAGGCCCGGTGCGTGCCACAGGGTGGGGCTTCCCTCCTCGGCGGGCTTGTAGCCCTTGCCTTTCACGGTAAGGGTGTGCAGGATCTTCGGTCCGGGGATGTTGCGCAGGTCGCGCATCACGGCCACCAAGCGTTCCACGTCGTGCCCGTCCACGGGGCCGAAATAGCGGAATTGCAAACTTTCAAAGAGGTTGCTTTGCTTGAGCAGGGAAGCCTTCACGGCATTCTCCACCTTCTGCACGATGGCCTGGGCGTTGGGCCCGAACTTGCTGAGCTTGCCCAGGAGGTTCCACACTTCGTCCTTCACCTTGTTGTAGGTGCGGCTGGTGGCGATGTCGGTAAGGTATTCCTTGAGCGCGCCCACGTTGGGGTCTATGCTCATGCAATTGTCGTTGAGCACCACCAGCATGTCCGTGCCCAGTCCGCCTGCGTGGTTGAGGGCCTCGAAGGCCATGCCTGCGGTCATGGCGCCGTCGCCGATCACGGCCACGGTATGGCGGTCTTTTTCGCCCTTGAGCTTACTGGCTTCGGCCATGCCGGTGGCGGCGCCGATGCTGGTGCTGCTGTGGCCCACGCCGAAGGTGTCGTACGGACTTTCGCTGCGCTTGGGGAAGCCGCTGAGGCCGCCGTGGATGCGGTTGGTGTGGAACACCTCGCGCCTGCCGGTGAGGACCTTGTGGCCGTAGGCCTGGTGGCCCACGTCCCACACCAGCTGGTCATACGGCGTGTTGAAGACGTAATGCAGGGCCACGGTGAGCTCCACCACGCCGAGGCTGGCGCCGAAGTGGCCGCCCTTCACGCTCACCACGTCGATGATGAAGTTGCGGAGCTCCGTACACACCTGCTCCAACTGCGGTTGGCTGAGCTTGCGCAGGTCGGCGGGAGTGTGGATCGCGGAGAGCAGCGGGTAGGTGCCGACGGGTTCGCTCATGGCGGTGGAAGGCGGGAATTGACGATCAAAGGTAGGACGCACGGCGAAAGGCTGGGTTGCCGACCCTATGGAACGGGTGGCGGTTCAAGCCATTGTGCACCGAAGGGGACCGGTACTGGAGGAACCGCCCATCAGGCTTTCAGCCCGTCCCAGCCCTGCGCCTTCAGCTCATGCTGGCCGCCGTGGCGGTCGATGAGCTGGCAGCCGCTGGCTTTGTCGGTGATGTGGCCCACCACGGTGAAGTGCGGCGATCCCTTCACCTTGTCGTAGTCGCCTTGGGCGATGGTGAAGAGCAGTTCGTAATCCTCGCCGCCGTTGAGGGCGCAGGTGCCGGGGTCCAGGTTGAAGTCGCGTGCGGCGCGGTGGGTTTCCGGCGCGATGGGGATCTTTTCGTCGTAGAGCTTCACACCCGTCTCTGAGCGGCGGGCGATGTGCATGGCCTCGCTGGCCAGGCCGTCGCTGATGTCGATCATGGCGGTGGGCCTCAGCTGCATTTCCTTGAAGAGGGCGATGACGTCCTTGCGGGCCTCGGGCTTCAGTTGGCGCTGGAGGATGTAGTCGAAGCCGGTGAGGTCGGGCTGCACGTTGGGGTCCTGCTTGAAGACGGCCTTTTCGCGCTCCAGCACCTGCAGGCCCATGAAGGCTCCGCCGAGGTCGCCGCTCACCACCAGCAGGTCGTTCTCCTTGGCGCCGTGTCGGTACACGATGTCCTCCTTTTTGGCGGCGCCGATGGCGGTGATGGAGATCACCAGTCCGCTGGTGCTGCTGGTGGTGTCGCCGCCCACGAGGTCCACGCCGTAGGCCTTGCAGGCGGTGAGCATGCCGGCATAGAGCTGATCCACGGCCTCCAGCGAGAAGCGGTTGCTGATGGCGATGGCCACGGTGATCTGGCGCGGCTGGGCGTTCATGGCGTACACGTCGCTGAGGTTCACCACCACGGCCTTGTAGCCCAAGTGCTTCAGCGGCACATAGCCGAGGTCGAAGTGTACGCCCTCCACCAGCATGTCGGTGGTTACCACCTGGGTGAGGCCCTGCGGGTCGATCACGGCGCAATCGTCTCCAATGCCTTGCAACGAGGAGGGGTTTTGCAATTCCACGGCGGCGGCGATGCGGTCGATGAGGCCGAATTCGCCGAGGGCGGAGAGTTCGGTGCGTTGGGGTGCGGGCATGGCGCGAAGGTGGGGATAGTTCGCAGTTCGTGGTTCGCAGGTGTGCCACCAACCAACAACCACGCCCTACCAATCACCCAGCTTCATGCCCGCTCAAAGGGAACGTTCTGGTCGTTTGCGAGCAGGGTAGCGTAGTTCAACGCAGCCGTAAGGTCAGCATCCTCCCAATAGGGATAGAGCTTCAAGATCTCCTCACGTGTCCGTCCGGCAGCAAAAAGCCCGGTGATCGTACCCACTGTAATGCGCAAGCCGCGGATACAAGGGCGACCGCCCATTTTATCCGGCTCGATGGTGATGCGTTCGGCGATGTTCATGCTTCACCAAAGGTAGGACATGGTGCGAAGGTGGGGGTAGTGCGTAGTTCGAGGTGCGTAGGGGAGGGTTGTTCTTGAGTCCTGAAGTCTTGAGTCCTGAAGCCTTGGGTCCTATAGTCCATGAGCTGGGGGTGCAGGCTGCGGCTACGCCGGGAAACGACCAACCACGCACTATGCACTACGCGCTACGCACTATGCACTATGCACTACGAACCACGCACTACGCACTACGAACTACGAACCAGGCACTATGCACTACGCACCACGCCCCCTCACCAGATCACCACCCTCGCGCTGTCGGGCACGAGCATGGTGCCTTTGCCATCGGGGCACCAGGCCTCTTGGAAGGGCTTGAACTGGCCCATGATGGCGTTGATGCGGAAGTGCGCAGGGCTGTGGGGGTCCATCTCCACGCGGCGGCGCAGGGCCTCCGGGCGGATGGTGTTGCGCCAGACCTGTGCCCAGCCTAAGAAGAAGCGTTGCTGCCAGGTGTAGCCGTCGATCTTGGCGGGTTCGGGCTTGCCGGCCAGGGAGCGTTGCAGGGCGGCGTAGCTGAGGGTGACGCCGCCGAGGTCGGCGATGTTCTCGCCTACGGTGAGCGCGCCCTTGATGTGCAGCCCGGGCATGGCCTCAAAGCCGTCGTAGTAGGCGATCATGCGCTGGGCGAGGGAATCGAAGTTGGCCTTGTCCTTGTCGGTCCACCAGTTCACCAAGTTGCCGTGGCCGTCGAACTTGGCGCCCTGGTCATCGAAGCCGTGTGTAAGCTCATGGCCGATCACGGCGATGATGCCTCCGTAGTTGATGGCATCGTCGGCCTCGGCGTTGAAGAAGGGCGGCTGCAGGATGCCGGCGGGGAACACCACCTCGTTGAGCGAGGGGTTGTAGTAGGCGTTCACGGTTTGGGGCGTCATGCCCCATTCCTTGGGGTCCACGGGCTGGCCGATGCGCTTGAGGTTGTCGTTGGTGCCCCACTCGGTGAGGTTCATGGTGTTTTGCAGCAGGGTGTTGGGCTTGATGTCCACCATGCTGTAGTCCTTCCACTGGTCGGGGTATCCGATCTTGGTGGTGAAGAGGGCGAGCTTTTCCAGGGCCTTTTGCTTGGTCTCGGGGCTCATCCAGGTGAGGGCCTTGATGTGCTCGGCGTACACGGCGCGCACGTTCTCGATCATGTCCTCCACCTTTTTGCGTGAGGAGGCGGGGAAGTATTTTTCCGCATAGAGCTTGCCCAGGGGTTCGCCCAGGAGGCCGTCGGTGGCGCGCAAAGCGCGCAGGGCGCGGGTTTTCTGCTCCTTGGTGCCGCTGAGCACGGTGCCGTGGAAGTGGAAGTTCTCCTTTTGGATGGCGTCATTGAGGGTGCTGGCATAGGTGCCCAGCAACTGCCACTTCATCCAGGTCTTCAGCACGGGCATGGGGGTGGCGGCGAGGTAGGCCGAGGCTTTTTCCACGTAGGCCTTGTCTTCCAGCAGCAGGGTGTCCGTGGCAATGCCCATGGACTTGGCCAGCAGGGTGAGGTCGTACTTGGGGGAGAGCTTGGCGAAATCGGCGAAGGTGATCTTCTTGTAGATGTCGGGGTCGCGCTGCTGGATGTTGGTGAGCTGCAGCTTGGCCAGGCCGGTCTCGAACTTCAGCACGGTTTCGCCGGGGTTCTTTTCCGGCAGGCCGGCCAGGGCGAACATCTTGTCCACGTGCAGGACGAACTCCTTGCGGATGTTCAGCATGGCGCTGTCGGTCTTCTCGTAGTAGCTGCGCTCGCCGAGGCTGAGGCCGTCCTGCCCGCTGTACAGGATGTTCATCTTGCTGTTGTGCATGTCGGCCTCTGCGGAAAGCCCCACGAACGTGGACACGCCGAGGCGGGCGTATTGGCCGGAAAGTGCGGCCTGCTCCTTGAGGTCCTTCAGCGCGTCGATGCGGTCCATCCACGGCTTGAGGGGCGTGGCGCCGAGCTGCTCCAGGGTGGCGGTGTCCATGTAGGAGCGGTAGAAGTCGCCCACCAATTGCGCGGTGGAGCCCTTGGCGGCCTCCTTGCCGGCCATCAAGGTGTCGATGATGCTCTTGACCTTCACCTCCAGGTTTTCCTTGGCCAGGATGTTGAAGGCGCCCCAGGAGGATTCGGTGCCGGGCACGGGGTTCTTCTCCTTCCAGGTACCGTTGGCGAACTGGTCGAAGTCATCGCACGGCTTGGCGGCGGTGTCCATGCCGGCCACATCGAAGGCGGGCGTCTTGGGGGCTGCGGTGGTTTCCTTCATGTTTGGTTTGCTGGTGCAGGCTGCGAGGCCCAGTACGAGCATGGGCAGCAGGGCCGGGAATGCCCTGCGGGTGTGTGAGAACGGCATTTCGGGATGGGCGTTGAGGGCGGCGAAGGTAGGGTCCGGGCCTTGTTTCCCGGAACAGGCTGCGGGATTTCCTCCATGGGCCGGGATCGCCGCAACGGCTTGCGCAAGCCGGATTTCCGCCGCCTGTGGGGGATTGCGGGCTTTCGGCAGATGGCCAGGCCTGCGAACCTTTCCGCCAGGGTGTTTTTCCCCCCTTGCATCATCCCTTTCCGCAAGGCCCTGGCACCAGGGGGCCGCCGGAGTGAAAGCAGGTAGCTTTGCGCACATGCGCCTCACCATCCGCAACATGGTCTGCGCCCGCTGCGTGGCCGCCGTGCAGCGCATCCTGGACGCCAGCGGCCTCCCCGCCACGCACATCGACCTCGGCGAAGTGGAACTGGAACATGAGCCCACCGCTGCGCAGCTCACCGCCCTCGGCGAAGCCCTGCAACGCGAAGGCTTCGAGCTGGTGAGCAGCCGCGACGCCGCCACCATCGCCCGCATCAAGGCCGCCATCGTGAAGCTCGTACACCACAACGATGAGGCCGCGCCGAAGGTGAAGCTCAGCGAGCACCTCAGCGACGCACTGCACAAGGACTACTCCGGCCTCAGCGCGCTCTTCACCCAGGTGGAGGGCATCACCATCGAACAGTTCTTCCTGCTGCAACGCTTGGAGCGCGTGAAGGAGCTGATCCGCTACGACGAGCTCACCCTCAGCGAGATCGCCTTCCGCGCCGGCTTCAGCAGCGTGGCCCACCTCAGCGCGCAGTTCAAGAAGCTCACGGGGATGACGCCCTCGGCGTTCAAGGGGATGGGGAGAGGGAGGGTGGGGTTGGATGAGGTGTGAGCACACGGATGGCTCTATCTTTGAAGAGTCATGGACATCCAAGCGCTCAAGCTCGAACTGGTCGACGCCTTGGTGAATACCAACGATGCCACCGTGTTGACGAAAGTGAAGCGGCTGTTGGAGCTGCTTCGTGCCAAAACACCGGGCAGCCGCGATGAACACGAGGAAGAGCTGATCGCGGCATCCGCCATTTTCGAAGCATCAGCCTACGGGGATGACGAGCCGGACATCAGTGGGCTGGTATTGAAGGAGCCGAACCCGAACTACGGGAAATGAAGCCGGGCGACGTGGTGCGCTGGGCCTTTGTGCAGGGCGATGGGCAACGTAATACCAGTTAGACATTCAAGATCGGCCAAAGATGCGCCGCCATTTTTCTGCAGGACGATACGCAGAGGTCGTTGCGTAGCGGGGCCTACGGGACGACCTCTGCGGAAAAGTCATGCGGGAAAAGGGCAAGTAGATCGTCAGATATTGAATGTCTAATTGGTATAGGATGCGCCCGGCGGTCATCATCGCGGTGGTTCCACCGTTCAACGACCTTTTGGTATGCGCAGTTAGCACGCAGGTGCATCGGGAAGTACGGGACCTGGATATGCTGGTGGATGCGAAACACCCGGACTATCAGCGCATGGGCCTTCAATTCCCGAGCCTGATCCGTGTTGCGCAACTGGCCACCTTGCCGGGCAAGGTGATCCAGGGAAGCATCGGAGAAGTTTCCGAGGCCACATTCTCCGAGATCCGCAAGCGCCTGCGGATCTGGCTGGCCTGATCGCCTCCCGCACCGGCTTCAGCAGCGTGGCCCACCTCAGCGCGCAGTTCAAGAAGCTGACGGGCATGACGCCCTCGGCCTTCAAGGGGATGGGATCCCCCAGCAAAGCGGGAGGAAGGAGGGCGTTGGATGAGGTGGGGTGAGGGAACGGTGGAAGGCTATCCCGTACCTAATCAACGGCAAAGCGTTCCACCAACCATTCCAAGCTCATGTTCTCCGCGATGGCCGTATGCGGGATCAACACGTAGGTCCATGGCTTGCCGCCATTGGCGACGGCATGCTCGGTGGCCAGGGCGCACCACTTCACGGCGGCATCCTTCTTGGCCAGCACTTCGGCATCGGTCATGTCGCCTTCTTTCTTGGGTTCCAGCATGAAGATGCGGTCCTTCGTCTCGGCCACAAAGTCGGGCACGTAGGGGTGCTGCTCGTGCTGCCTTTTGTAATAGAGCTGGAACTGGCCTTGCATGGGCTTGAACCATTTCAGGCTGTCGCGGTCCAGAATGATGGAAAGCACGCGTTCGGGGTCGGACTGGAACCGGGAGACCGGGTACAGGCAGCGCTGGTAGCCGCCATAGACATGCCGGGTAATGCTGCTGAGCGGCCGGGGCTGCTCACGGAAATTCTTGAGCGGGTTCTTGTAGTCCGCAGTGAAGGCGCTCTTCCTCAGCTCGCTGAAGCCCGCATGTACCACCGTTTGATAGCCGGCGGCTTTCTCCCAGGCGTGGTCCAGCATCTGCAGGTGGACGACCTCGGCAATGGGCTTCTGGAAATATTGCAACACGTTGCGCGTTTCGCTCTCGTTGAGCCGCTTGCGCAAATGGGCCATCACTTGGCCGGCCAATTCGTAGAGCAGGTCGGCATGGTCGTCGTAGCTGATGTCGTCGTAGTTCATCAGGCCGCGCACGATGTGGTCCTCCGGGCGAGCTTCCGGTGCGCCTTGATCCCCTGCGGTGATCACATGCGTGCTCTGGTCGTGCAGGTGTTTCACCAGAATGTCGCGCTCCACGGGCTGGTAGTTCATGTTCCGCAGGTCGAGGGTGAAGGCATTGAAGCCCGTGGTGACCTCGCCCAACGGCACCACGCTGATGCGGGGGATGTCGATGCTTTGGTCGATGAGCAGTTGCGTGGTCTTCTGCACGATGGCGGAAACGTCTGCCGCGATGGAAAGTCCGGGCAGTTCCAATTGCGACACGGTGAGCGTTTCGCGCACCTGCTCCGCGATCTGCTCTTGCACGGCCGGCTGAAGCAGGCTCGCCGAGGAGGGCTGCGCTTCGTGCTGCTTGATGATGCGCACCACCGCGCGGGCGATCTGCCTTTCGGTGGCATTGGCGAAAGGACTTTCCACGGCGATCGCACCGGCATCCGTGGTGCCCGGTTCCGGCCCGTTCACCAGCTCCTCGATATTGGGGCGTACCTCCACCGATCGAAGCCGCTCGCCCTGGCCATCGGGGTCCAGATAGATCGCCTTCATCCGGATGGGTGAATCGCTCCGGTTGGCCTCGTCGATGATCTCCTGGAACTTGTCGTGTGCCACGATGCTAAGCCGGTCGATGGCCACCACGCCGGTGCGCTTGCCGTAGGGCAGCCGCAGGCCGCGGCCGATGCTTTGCTCAATGAGGTTGCGCGTGTTGGCCGCGCGCAGGGGTACGATGGTGTACAGGTTGGTCACATCCCAGCCTTCCTTCAGCATTTCCACGTGTACCACGATCTCCGTGGGTTCGTTCGCGTCCTCCACCTGCAACAACCGCTGCACGATCTCATCACCCTCCGGGCCGCTCTTGGTGCTGCTGTCCACCTGGATGACCTTTCCCTTGTACTGGCCGCCGAAGAATTCATCGCCTTCCATGCGCTGCACCAGCCGGGCCGCGTGGTCCGTGTTCCTGGCGATCACCAGCATGAAGGGCTTCACGATGGGCTTGTCGTTCTGGCGGGCGTAGGTCTCCAGCTCCACCTTCACGGTTTCGTGCATGCGGATGCCGTCGCGCAGCTTGATGTCCTCCAACTGGTCATCGCCGAACTGTTTTGCGTTGAAGTCCTTCTGCGTGGCCACGGCGGGTTCCTTCACGAAGCCGTCGTCCATGGCGCGGCCCAAGGGATAGTCGTAGATCACGTTCTTGAACTTCTCCGCGCGTTGGCCCTGCTGCACCCACGGCGTGGCGGTGAGCTCCAGGCCCAGGATCGGCTTCAGCTCGTTGATGGCCCGCACCCCGGCGCTGGCGCGGTAGCGGTGGCTTTCGTCCATCAGCAGCACCAGGTCGGGCAGGGCGGCGAGGTACTCGAAGTAGCTCTGGCCGATGTACTCGCTGAGGCGCTTGATCTTGGGTGCCTTGCCGCCGCGCACCTCGCTGTTGATCTTGCTGATGTTGAAGATGTTCACCCGGCAACGGGTCAGGCTGTCGAAGAGCGTGTTGGACTGCCCCTCGTAGTTGTCGCCGGTGATGATGTGCGGCGGGTTCACGGCGAACTCGCCGATGCCCTGGAACACGTATTTGCGCGTGTTGGGCGTGAAGTCGGCGATGAGCTTGTCGTACACGGTGAGGCCCGGTGCCAGCACGAAGAAGTTGTTGATGCCGTGCGCCAGGTGCAGGTAGCTGATGAAGGCCCCCATCAGGCGGGTCTTGCCCACGCCGGTGGCCAGGGCGAAGCACAGCGAGGGGAACTCGCGCTCGAAGTCGGTTACGGAAGGGTACTCGCTTTGGATGGCCTGCAGCACGGCCTCCATGTCCACGTCACGGCCCGGCGGCATCAGTGTGGTGATGCGGTCCAGGATCTCCAGCGAATCGCGTTGGGGCTTGCGCAGGCTCAGGCGGCCTGAGATGGCGTTGACGTGGCGGTTCATGGGTTTAGGATAATGACCGGGGTTATTGACATGTCATTTAGGCCATGGCCGCAGCATGGCTGAACATGGCTATATAAACAATTGATGGCCATGTAGTTACGGATCATGCAGGGCAGGTGTGTCATGGATGATAGTCGGTCATTATGATGTCATTAGCGTGCCTATAAGTGGTCATTAGCGGATGTGTATATCGCTGGCCACCAGTTTGTTCGCAATAACGGCAGGACATCCTTCCTGGGAAGGGCCTGCCATAGGCCGAAAGGACAAAAGGGCGCATATCGGCATATTCACCCACCGATTGCCTATAAGCGTAATCGGCAATGCCTTTATTCATGACCTATCCTTCTGTTGGACAGCAGGTTCATAGTATCGGCCACGGCGGTCGCCATAGGCAATGAGCGCTCCCCGCTTCACCAGTCGGTCCAATAAGGACGTGGCGCTGCGACCGGCCAGGCCCGTAAGTTCCATGACCTTCTCCCGGACAATGCGCCTGTGCTGGGCCACATAGTCCAGCACGGCCTTTTCCCGTGCTTTCCCATCCAAGCCCTTCACTCGTGCATGGGCCAGTGGCTTGCCCAGTTGCTTGTATACGGCCACCGTGAACTGGTATACCCGTCCGCGGTTGCCATCACGTGGTTCCGCCAAGCCCTCTTCCACGAGACGTTCCAATACTCCGTTGGCTTTGTCCAAGCCCTCATGAATGTCCACGGCCAGTTCGGTGGCCGTTAGCTGGCGCTGGTGGAAGAGGCGGTTCAGTCCGATCATTTCGCCGATGGTGATGGGCTTGCCGGTGTTGCGCTCCCGCTGGAAGATGAACGCGGCGAATGCTTGGCTTTCGCTGCCGCCCTGGATCACCAGGCGTACCCCGGTGGCATCGCTGGCGGAATAGTCCGGCACCGGCCTGCCATAGCGTATTTGGCCAGCGTACACTTTGTCCACTCCGCGACCGGTCTGCTCCACCAGGCCCAAGCGCTTGCCCGCTTCATAAAGCCGCCGGTTGCGCGGCTTGGGTTCGTGCGTCAGCAGGTTGCGCGTGGTCACTCCTTCGGGAAAGCCGCCCGGACTGGTGATGCGCAGTTGGTCCGGGTGCCATTGCACGTAAACACATTCATTGCGCCGGTAATCGCGGTGGAAGAGGGCATTCAATAGGGCCTCGCGGAAGGCCGGGAATGAATAGTCCGGAATGGGCAGGCGGATCATGCCCACCTGCACCTCGCGCTCCTGGTTGCGCGCCTTGAAGCGCTCTTCGAACAGTTCGGCGAGTTCCACCAGCGGCTTGCGGAAAAAGTCGTTCATGCGCACATCGCCGCCCGCTGCCAGCACTTGGAAGGCCGCCTCGTGCGTGGGGATGTGCCTGCGCAGGGCCTCTTCACGCCCCAACAGCAGCAGGCCGGTGAAGGTGGGCACCAATTTTTCACCCGCGGTCTCCACGGCCCCGATGGCCTTGGCCAATTCCGCATCGCCCAGTGTCAACAGGCTCCGGTCACCGGTGCGGGCGGTGATGGTGTTGCGCGCCCGTTCAAATTGGAGCGGGTCCAGATCGCCCCATTGGCTGGCGGGGCAGGGTTGTGCGCTCAGGTCCTCGGCACCCAAGCGCAGGCTGCCACCGCCATGCTCGTGCGGGTAGTAGGGCGCGCAGGCCGGTCCGTTGTTGTCCAAGATCCTGCGCTGGCAGGTGCCGTCACTGTGGCTGGTGATGCTTTCCGCCTTGGGCACCTGGATCTCGATCACGGCATTCCCGGCCACGTGGTGCAGCACCACTTCCACTTCCAGTGCAGGCATGGTCATATTGCGCACCAAGGCCCGCAACTTGTCCGGGTCCGTGCGGTCCCCGTGCCGGGGCTTTGCGCCCGTGATGCTGCCGTCCTTTTCCACGCCCACCAGCAGGGTGCCCCCGGCACCGTTCGCCAAGCACACGCATACCAAGGCCAGCTCCCGGTCGCCGATCGGTTTGCGCCCTTCCCCCTTGAACTCCACCGTGAGCGTTTCACCGCCGGTGATCAGCGCTTTCAGTTCCAGCTCGTTCATCGCTTCCCGGGCATGGTTCTGCGGGCAATATGCACATTCTGAACCTTGCCGCCCGTTATCGGTTTGCCGGCGCCGGCAAAGTGATTAAGCGGCTCATTGCCAGACTCTTTACAAGCTTCCTGTGCCCGCTTGATGGCCTGGGCAAAGCGCCGCCATTGGTCGTAGCCTAACAAGGGTTGCAGGTCGCGGGCGCTCCAGTATTCCGCGCCGTGTTCGTTCACCTGCTTCAGGTCCTCAAATCCATTGGCGTTTGCTGTGGAAGGCTTGTTCATGGCTTGTGCTTCTTCTTGGTGCTCTTCCGCGCCTTGGGCTTGGCGCTGTCAAAGGCCAGTTGCCCTTGCACCGGCTCCGGTGCGGGCTGGGCGGCCACCGGCAGGTTCTCCACGTTCAGGCTGTAGTCATCGTGGTTCCATTCGCAGCGCTTCAGCACGGCCATGGGGATCTTCTTCACCGTCAGGTTGGGCCAGCGCTCGGCCTTGCCTTTGAAGGCGGTACACAGCACCAGCAGGCTGCGCTGGGGCCCCACCTCGTCGCTGAGGTATTGCAGCTGCTCGGCGGTGAGGTGCTGGGTGGTCACGTAGATGAAGTCGCGCTCGGTGCTGTGGCCGTGCATCCAGTAGTGTTCGGTGCTGGGCGCGTAGG
>JAFEAI010000007.1 GCA_018266475.1 Bacteroidota bacterium | reverse complement strand
CGTGAGCGAAGCGAGCAGGGCTTGGGCCTGAAGTTCCCCCCTCCAAGGATGGCCCGCCCCGGGCAATCCACTCACCCCGACCAGGACCAAGCCCTTGCGACAATGTCGCAGGGGCTTTTTGGTGAATGACTGAGCCAGGCGCAGCCTGAGCGAAGGCATTCACCAAAAAGCCCCGTGAGCGAAGCGAGCAGGGCTTGGGCCTGAAGTTCCCCCCTCCAAGGATGGCCCGCCCCGGGCAATCCACTCACCCCGACCAGGACCAAGCCCTTGCGACAATGTCGCAGGGGCTTGTTGGTGAATGACTGAGCCAGGCGCAGCCTGAGCGAAGGCATTCCACCAAAAAGCCGCCGGGCGAAGCGGGTGGGCGAAGCGTTCGGTTCCACGATCCGCCGGACATTCGGCCTGGCCTACCGATGCCCTCCACCCTGCTACCGATTGCCGGACGGCCGTGGATGCAGGCATCCCTACCCCACCTCCATGCGTCTACTATACAGGATCGAAAACCTCCTTGAAGATGTCACGCCCCTACAAAATTGCGCTCATCCTAAGAAGCCGCAGCAACGTGGCGGTGTATGTGGACCTCACCCGGATGAGCGATTCCGAGCTGGAAGTACAGGTGCAAGCGGTGATGCGGCGCATGCGCCGCAATGAAAGCGCGGTGATCGCCCGGATGGTGATGCGTGAACCCACGGTTTGCCTGAACTGATCCGGCAGCGCACCGCCACCAACGATCTTCAGGGCAAACGCATCTAAATCGCTGGCGGGAAAGCGAGAAGATGTGCGACCCGCTCCGGGGTCGAACCATACTATGTCGAGGGGATTCAACGTTGCATGACCCGCTTCGCGGTCGAGGGGAGTGTTATGAACATGACCCCGAACGGGGTCACACAGCGTAGCAATCGCATCCAATGAGGCACCGACGCCGGAGCGGGTCGCACAGCACAGCGCACCACTGTGCATGATAAGATGCGTTTGCCCGGCAACGATCTTGGCCACCTTGCTTCCCCCGCTCTATATTCGCCCCTCAAACAAGCGAAGCCATGGCAGGTCACGAGCATGAGCACGAGGGACATTTCCCGGAGGAAGCTGAACAGAACGAGATCGGAGGACCGGTGGTGCTGGCCGTGATGATCTTGGGCATGGTGATCCTGCTCTTTTGGGCAGGTTGCGGCAGCCAGCCTTTCAACCCCGGATAGACGGCGGTCAGGCCAGGGAATCCCCGGACCTTTCCAAGTACTCATCCCTGCGCACCAGGGCGTACCAATTTTCGCTGAGCTCAAGAAATCCGTGTTCAAAGCAGAACACGTACACATTGCCCACCTTGGTGCGGTAGATGTTCGTGTGGTACATGAAGTTGTACCCGCGCTCCACCAGCTTGTCGCGATGCACTTTGGCCTTTCCTCCGGGATTCAGTTCACTTAGGATCCGCCTGTTGCGCTTCAAGGTGTTCACCACATTGCGCACGTAATTGATCGGCGCGTTGTTGGTGCGGTAGTGGAACAGGTTCCGGCAGGCATCCGAACAAAACTTCTTGTCGGTGCGGCCCCGGATGGGTTCCCCGCATTCCAGGCAGCCCTTTTTCTCCATGGTGCGTTCGGCGAGCATGAAGCCGAAAGTAGGAATAGTTCCGTAACTGCATAAAAAAAGCCCCTTCCGGTGCCGGAAGGGGCTTTGCTGTACAAAATGGCCGCTTATTCCGCAGCACCCTCCTTTTGGGCGGGGCCGGTCTTCTTCATCTCGGCGTGCTTGGCAAAGCGCTTCTTGAACTTGTCCACGCGGCCTGCGGTGTCCACCAGCATCATCTTGCCGGTATAGTAGGGGTGCGAGGTGTTGCTGATATCCAGCTTGATCAGCGGGTATTCGTTGCCGTCCTCCCACTTCATGGTGTCCTTGGTGGTCGTGCAGCTCTTTCCAAGGAACATGTGGTCATTGCTCATGTCCTTGAAAATGACGATGCGGTAGGTCTCGGGATGGATGCCTTTTTTCATGGTCGTTGTGCTTGCGCCGATTTCCGTCCGGCGTACGGGGGTGCAAATGTAGGCAAAAAATGCTTCCCTGCCGCAGCAGGGCAATGATCGCCCCGCAACGCCGTAATACCGTTGTGACAAGCAATATGGTCCGATCTCGGCTTCGCCTCATCCGACCATTTGCTTGTACACACGGCATTTACCCCTGTAGACATTCGGGTCGTCCTTTGGACCGATCCGAATGTCACACTGGTATAATACCCGGGTCGCCCCATCTTTGCGCACCGTGAAAAAGCACTTGCCCCTCCTTCTGCTGCCGGCACTGCTGGCCGTTGTGCTTGCGGGCTGCCGCAAGGACCAGCTGTTCACCGATGCGCCGGGCGTGAAGCTCGCCTTCTCGCAGGATTCCATCCTCTTCGACACGGTGTTCACCACGGTGGGCACCGTTACCAAGCGCTTCACCGCGCACAATCCCGGCCGGGAAGGGGTGCGAGTGAACATTGCCCTGGAAGGTGGCTCCTCCTCCCCTTTCCGCATCAATGTGGACGGCAGTGCCGGCCTCAGCTTCAGCCAGGTGGAGATCGCCGGCGGCGACAGCATCTTCATCTTCGTGGAAGCCACCCTGGGCCCCGGCGGCCAGAACACGCCCTTTGTGATCGAGGACCACATCCGCTTCACCACCAACGGCACCGCCCAGCGCGTTGCCCTGAATGCCTGGGGCCAAAACGCCCACTTCTACCGCCCCGACCAGCACGTGCAGGGCTTTCCGGCCTTCACCTACATCGCCGGGGGGTACGACAGCCAGGGGCACCAGATCTGCGAAACCGTGCATTGGACCAACGACCTGCCCTACGTGATCTTCGGCTACGCCGTGGTGGACAGCTGCTGCACGCTGCTGATAGACCCCGGCGTGCGCGTGTACTTCCATGGTGGCGGCGGCCTGTGGGTGTACCGCGGTGGCACCATCAAGGCCATCGGCACGGTGGATGAGCACATCACCTTCCAGGGCGACCGCTTGGAAGCCGCCTACGCCGGCCTGCCCGGCCAATGGGACCGTATTTGGATAAACGACGGGCCGGCCGAAAACACCTTCGCGCACGTGGACATCAAGAACGCCCTGGTGGGCCTGCAACCGCAAAGCTGGATCGGCACCCCGGGCCAGCCCACCAGCACCAACCAACTTGTGCTGAACAACGTGAGCATCCGCAACTGCTCGGCCGCAGGCATCCTTTCGGAGAACTACCGCATCAAGAGCACCAACCTGCTGGTGGCCGACTGCGGGCAGTACTGCGTGGCCCTCACCGGCGGCGGCCAATACGACTTCAACCACAGCACCATTGCCAACTATTGGCACTTCGGCGTGCGGCAAACCCCTGCCTTCATCCTTACCAACACCTTCACCGACCTTGCGGGCAATGCGCAAGTGCGCCAGATCGAAGCAAGCACCTTCCGCAACGGCATCATCGACGGCGGCAACGCGGACGAATTCCAGACCTCCTTCAACAACCAGCTTGCCCCGGACTACCTCTTCAGCTACTTCCTTTTCCGCACGGAGCAATCCACCGCCGACGCCTCGCACTTCCTGCCAGGCACCATCTACCGCAACCAAAGCCCGGGCTTCAAGAATGCATCCGCCGGTGATTTCCACCTGAACCCGAATGCGTTCGTGCGGAACAAGGGCATGGACCCCGCCGGTGTTGACCCCGTGGCGGTGTATGACCTGGACGGCGTGGTGCGGCCCAGCGACCAAGCCGACCTGGGCTGCTACACCTTCGTGCCCTGACCCAGGGCCAGCAGAAAGGCCATGGTGTCCACCTTGTCGGCATACTCGGCGGGCCCGGGCAGCTGGGCGGTGCCGAAGGGCAGGTGCCCGTGGCCCACAATGCACTGGATGCGCCCGGCATCGGCGGCCAACCGCTGCTCCACGGCGGAAAGCTGGTCATAGCGCGCGTAGTACAGCGCGGCCACGGGACTCTCCAAGGCCGTTTCCTCCTTCATCACCAGGAAGCCGTTTTCCGTGATGGGCGCGCGGTCCAGCATCCACACGGCGCGGTTGTAATCGTAATTGTTGGCGTACTTGTGGTGCAGGATGATGTCCTTCCACGGGAAAAACGCGCCAAAGAGGCGGTCCAGGTGGAAACTGCGCGGGATGAACACCATGCCCACGTTGCGGCATCCCAAGCCGAAATAGCGGAACACATCGCCGCCCAGCGCGGCCAATTCCTCCGCCGTTTCCGATCCGTCCAGCACGGCCACGCTGGTGCGGTTCCTGCGGATGATGTGCGGCAGGTGGCCGAAGTAGTGGGTAAAGTAGCGTGCCGTGTTGTTGCTTCCGGTGGCGATCAGCGCGTCCACCGCGCCCAACTTGCCGCCGGCCAAGGTCACGCGGGCAGCCAGCTCCGGTGCAAAGCGCCCCAGTAGTGCAACCAGCGCAGCCGTAAGGCCGGCATCGTCGGTAGCCGTGCGCACCACGGCGGCGTGGCCGCACAGCAGCACGCACAGCAGGTCGTGGAAGCCCACGAAGGGAACGTTGCCCGCCATGATGATACCCACGGCCTTGGGCTCACGCGGCGTTCCCAGCTCCGGGTAGGCCTCCAGCCACGCCTGCATCGCCCGGGCGTCCAGCAGCATGTCCAGCCCCTTGGCCGCGAAGCGCACCTGCTCGGCGGTGAACCACGCGTTCAGCACGCGGGCCCTGTCCATGGCCTCGGCAAACTCGCCGTACTCCTGCCGGGTAAGCCCGATGGCATGGCCGGGCCATGGCCCGCCCCCGGCCAGCACGGCCAAGGCGCGGCCCATTTGCACAAACGCCTCGATCCGGGATGTGGCGCTATCCGCCGGTGCCTCCATGGGCATGATGTCTTGCGTGAATGGTACTTTTACGCCCGCCATCCGGAGAAAGCCGCTGCCAACAGGGCTTTGGAACGCGGAGGTGCAAAAATACCCGTATTGCCATGGCCATCATCATCACCGAGGAATGCATCAACTGCGGGGCGTGCGAACCCGAATGCCCGAACAACGCCATCTATGAAGGCGGCGCCGAATGGAGGCTGAGCGACGGCACCAGCCTGCACGGCCCGCAAACCCTGCCCACGGGCAACGCCTACGATGCCGACCAGGCGCAAGCGCCCGTGGCCATGGACATCTACTACATCGTGCCGGACAAATGCACCGAGTGTACCGGCTTCCATGATGAGCCGCAATGCGCGGCGGTGTGCCCGGTGGATTGCTGCGTGGACGATCCCGCCCACCGCGAGACCAAGGAGCAGCTGCTGGCCAAAAAGGAATTCATGCACTTGTAGGCCCCGGCACCAGGCCCTTTCAACAGTGCAGGCGGGAAATCTTCGGTACACGGCCTGGCGGGAATGGCGCCTTTGGCGGCATCTTGCAGCTTCATGCCAAAGGTGACCATCGGCCGTACGGAGTACATTGCGTTGCCCAAGCTTGGCGTGGGGCGCGTGGAAGCCAAGCTGGACACCGGCGCCTACCGCAGCGCCCTGCACTACCAAAAGCTGCACGTGCGCCAGGCCAACGGCCACCCGGAACTGGTAGTGACCTTCCGCATGGGCGGCACGCGGAGCCGGATGGTTTTCCGGCAGTTCAGCCTGGTGGTGGTGAAGAGCAGCACAGGCCAGCGCACCGAGCGCTACTTGGTCTCCACCCCCGTAAAGCTCAACGGCCATACCGTAAAAACGCAATTCACCCTGTTCGACCGCAGCGACATGAAATACCAAGTGCTGCTGGGCAGGAAATTCCTGCGCGGCCGCTTTGTGGTGGACGTGGCCCGCAGGCGCGTATTGGGCTGATGGCACCGCGCACCCTGCGCTAAAGCGAGCAATGCGCTTGTGTGCTTGGCCCATGGGCTGCGGCAGGTGCCGGGCATGCATAGGGATGGACCTGGGAATGGACCATTCCGAAGAATGGTCCATTCAAGTCCATCTTCCCCCACACAGGCCTTCCGCCTTCAGTGGCCGTAGCCCAGCGAAGGCTGCCCCAGGGCACCTGCGCCCATGCCTCTCCCGGCCATCACCTCAGTCCGCTTGCATGCGTTCTTCATGGCAGTACGATCAGTTTTCCCGAGTAGCGCGTCCGTTGTTCTTCCTCTT
>JAFEAI010000079.1 GCA_018266475.1 Bacteroidota bacterium | reverse complement strand
CTACTTCGGCATCCGCCTGCCTTCCATCTGGGCCAACATACAGCAAGACCTGGGGCCCTTGGATGATCTGCTCAGGCGTATCCTTGAAACTGAATTCCCTTGAGCAGCTACAAGCACCGTCCTGGTGCTTGCGTTTATGGGTTGAATCCGCGAAGTCTTGTCCTGTAGGTTCAGGAAATCCAGGATGTACGGGTTCCGCAGGAAGTCCTTTGGGGACTCCGCCAAGGGCGCCGTGCGTTCAGCAGCTTCATTGGCCACCAAGCTCTTGTCCCCCGCTAACGCGGGACTATGAAGCTTGCTGCTGAGCAGTCGTTCGTAGTAGAGCACACCGATCTGGCGTTCCAGGGCACGCACGCTCCAATTCGCGCTGATGGCCTCGTGGGCATACCACTCGCGCGCCGAAGGGTTTTCCAACCGTGCGAGCAGGTTGTAGTGCGACCAGCTCAATTCAAGAGACACTGCCTCTCGAATTGGAAAGGCCAGATGGAATCGCCTCATATTCCGCAGGTTACTGGCATCGAAGCCCTTGCCGAACTGCTTGGTGAGGCGCGTGGAAAGCTCCGCCAGCTGCCGTTTTCCGTAAGCTGCGCGGGCCTGGCCTTGTTGCTCATGCTCCACGATGAGGCGGCCGATCTCCCAATAGCTGGCCACCATGGCGCTGTTCACGCTCTGGCGGATTTGGCCGCGGGCCTGTTGGATGATGTCGGCTATCCGGCCGACAAGCGGGGTCAGTTCATCGGTCATGCGGCTGGTAGGCGATACGGATGCATGGCACGAAGGTCGGGCAAGTCCGATATTTGCATAGGATTACTTGGACAAGGCGTTGTAGGTACTCATGAACATTCAGAACTCACTCTTTTCAACCTATCGAGGTCTTGCCCATACGCTTTCTTCATTACCCCATGCCATACTCCACCTTGCCCGTGATTGTTACTCCATGGAATGCCACTGCCGCACGGGCATGGATCCTGCCTTGCCGGTTTTCTTGCCCCGCTCAGGTACTCCAGTCGGCGGATCACCTCAGCGGGAGAGCATTTCCACTCGTGCAGGTAGTACTCCCAAATCCCCTGCACGCCATGAGGGTATTCCCCGTTGAGGTATCTGCCTGTCCTTTCCTTGTACAGGTGGTTGGCAAGAAAAGGCATCGCGGACCGATCGAGCCAGTCCAAAAGATGGGCGCGTCCCATGTACTTGCGCAACTCGCTTACTTCAGGTCCCAAGCATAGGCTTCCGTCATTGTTCACGTGCCAGTCTGCCTCCTGCTTGATGCGCTTCTGGTCCTCAAACAATGCAGGCGGGGCATCGGGATAGTCCAAGGGGAATAGGATCGTGACCAGAAAGCCACCCCATCGAGCGCCTTCATCATCGACGACCTCAAGCTGGCCTTGAAGCCATGTGCGCCCCGAGCGCCTGAACGGTGGGCCCACACCGCGATACTTGCTGTGTGCCACAAGCACATCCGTTAGGATGGTCCGGTCCACGTTGAAGCTCACCACCGGTAGGGTCTTGCCTGGGCGCCGATCAAAGTAGCCAAAGGCGATGCAATCTCCTTCACACGTGGAGGTTCCGTGCAAGGGAATCGGCCGCCGAAGTGCTTGTGCCAGAGTGCGCAAGATTCGTGGTTCATGTTTGCGTTGAGCGCACGTTCCCCATCAGCGACCAAGCCCCTCAACCGGTCCATGAAGTATTGCCGCTTCTCGGCGGTATAGCCGGCAAACAGGTCTTCTCCCTTGGGGGTAGTCGGCCGCAGGCACTCGAACCGGAGGTCCAATGCATTCAGCATCCGTTGCATGGTCCGCAGGAAAGCTGCATCATCGTTGGTGTCCCGAACAAGATTGTTGGCAACCAGGATCGTAAGGCAAACACCCGCAGGCATATCGTCCTTCCCCAGTTCATCGGCCCAAGCTTTGGTATACCGCACCATGCGCCGTAGCTGGTCGTCGTTCTTGCGCATATCCTCCTTCCACTTGTCATAGTCGGTCCGGAGCGCTTCCTGTAACAGATAGTCGATCCGGAATCCCGAACGTGTGTGGCCCTCGAACCATTCGATGAACTCCAAGGGGTTGCTCAGGATCCAACCGTCCTTCTTGTGGGCCAGCTCCGGGTGCGTGTAGCTTCGGTAATAGATGGGCAGGTCCACATGGAACTGCCGTGCGTACCGCACGCGGACACATGTATCCTTGTCGAAGACCTCATGCGTTTGATCCTTCACCGCATCGAGGACAGCCGCGTGGAAGGCTTCTGGTTCAGGACGTTTCTCCCGGGGTTGATCACCGATGAAATAGATACCCAGATCGAGGTCGAATTCATTCTCGTTCACGGGATTGACAATCGTGTCCATCACAAAGGAACCCTGCGAGCGGAATGCGGGCACCATGGTGATTCCATTGGTCTTGAATTGGGAAAGAATGGTGTCGCGAATGGAATTGCGCGATGCCCGAAGCTCGTTTCTCCTCGCATCGGTCAGGCGGATCGCTCCATTGAACTTCCGGAATTCGTGGTCACAGTTGGCCATGTTCTTCGTAGTTGATCGATTAATTGCTTGTGGAGGGTACCAGTTCCATGATGCCCATGCGTTTGCGACCGTTGAAGTAATGGCCCTTGAAAGCACCGGTTCCGGGATCGAGGTCAAGTGCTGCGAACCCATCATGCGCGCCTGTTGAACCGGTGATCCGTTCGCCCTCATTCTGGTACAGCATGCACAACTGCCAGCGTCCGTGTCCGTCTCGATCCAGCAGATTGGCATGGACCGACCTTGACAGCGTCTCCTCCTGGGGCCTTCCTGCTTCCGCTGAGAACCGGCAGCACACTCCAAGATGGGAGGCCCGTTGCCGGATTTCGGCCACTACGCGCTTCGCGTGTTGCTCCCCATTGTATTCGTAGGCCACCGTCCCCTCATACGTTCCGCGCACCACCGGTACATCCACCAAGAGGTTGAAGACCGGTAAACGCCACAGGTACCGATCATGCACATAGAGGAAGCCGCCGACGAGCGAAGCCACGGATACCCCACCCAGCCATCCGTGGTGCTCCCACCCATGGGTTTGCAGCCACAATGCGCCTTTGTCGGCAATTGTTGATAAAATCAGGACCGTTACGATTAACGGGCCTTTCCGGTAATGGTGAAGCATAGCTCTGGGATGGTTCTTTGGTTACCGGCTTGGCGGTAAGGCGGGCGTTGCATACGTTTGACGCGTCTCGTCAAAGATACGTTGCCGAATCGCACGTGCAACTGTTTCGCTTGCGCAACATATCAACACCATGTCCAAGGAGCTGAACACCGAATTGCTGGCCACCATGATCCGCAAGAAGCGTGGCGACCTGGGGCTGCGGGCTGCAGCTGAGGAGATCGGTGGCATCAGCGCACCCACCTTGTCGCGGGTGGAGGCCGGTAATGTGCCCGATGTGGACACCTTCCTCAAGCTGTGCCGTTGGCTGGGCATGGACCCCAGCAAGTTCGCAGCCGACCCTGGCGCCCGGTCGCATGGGGCCATGGCCAAGATCAGTAACAGGGATATCGTCATCACCAACCTGCGGGCAGACAAGACCCTGGACAAGAAGGTGGTGAACGCCTTGGTGGAGATGATCGAAGTGGCGTACAAATTCACCCCCGGCAAGTAGTGGCCTTCAAAAGCGGCATACTACCCAGGGGCTTCAAAGCCGAAGCGGAGCGGATCGCGGTGCGCTATCGAGCGGAACTGCGCTTGTCCAAGTTCGCCCCATTGGATGCGTTCAAACTGGCCGAGCATATGGAGGTGATGGTGATCCCGGTTTCCCGATTGGGGCTGTCACCCGAAAGCCTTGGGCACTTGCATGGAACATCGCTGAAGAAGGTCCAATGGTTCGCCATGACCATGATCGGCGAAGATGGAACAAAGCGGGTGATCCACAACGATAGCGTGGCCCCCACCCGGCAGCAAAGCGACATCATGCACGAACTCTCACATATCATCTGCCGGCACGAACACGAAGGAGAGGACACGCGCTTCGGCTTTCCGGTGCGCAAGTACAACGACGGGCATGAAGCACAGGCGGAGTGTCTCGGTGCCACGTTGCAGCTGCCCAAGCCCGCCTTGCTCTGGCAGACCGGGGACGGACACACCCCGGCGGAGATCGCAGCATACTACACCGCTAGCCCGGCCATGGTTCGTAGGCGCTTGGGCGAATCCGGAGTGAGCCGCATCAGGAAGTACCGTCCGACCGAACAACCCACAACCACCATCTGACCATCACGCTTATGCCCACCCTCCACTTCAAAGGCAAGAGCTTTGTGCAGAACCACCACCTCGCGGTGAAGTTCCACCAGCTCACGGGCGTGAAGAGCAAGAGCCTCACCGATAAAGTCTCCCTGCACGACAACCTGATCATCCAGGGCGATAACCTGAAGGCTCTCAAGGCCCTGCTGCCCACCTACGCCGGCAAGGTGAAGTGCATCTACATCGATCCACCCTACAACACGGGCAATGAGAAGTGGGTGTACAACGACAATGTGAACAGCCCCATGATGCAGGCCTGGTTAGGCAACGTGGTGGACAAGGACGACCTCACGCGCCACGACAAGTGGCTCTGCATGATGATGCCTCGCCTGAAGCTGCTCAAGGAACTGCTGGCCGAGGACGGTGTCATTTGCATCAACTTGGATGATGTTGAGACAAGCAATTGCCGAATCCTCATGGACGAGGTCTTTGGTACCGACAACTTCCTTGCGCTTATAGCATGGGAGAAACGTTTCACTCGTAGCAACAACGCAAAGCTGTTCTCTTCAATCAAGGACACACTCATCGTCTATCGGAAAAGCGATCAAGTGGAATACCTGAGAGAAGACCGTTCAGACAAGTCGAATGCAATCTACGCGAATCCTGACAAGGATGCGCGCGGTCCTTGGACAAGCGTGTCCTATGTAAATCCCGCAACGAAGGAAGCACGTCCGAATCTTGTTTACAAGATCACCAATCCTTACACGAAGAAGAAAGTCGAACATCCGACCAACGCATGGAAGTACGCACCAGAAACGCACAAGAAGCATGTTGACGAAAAGCGGCTCTGGTGGGGTGAGGATGGTTCCTACAATTATCCCCGGCTGAAGAAATTCCTGAGCGAAGTGAGCGAGGGAATTGTCCCTGTGGACCTTTGGCGACACGATGTTGCTGGCACAACCGATGAAGGCAGCAAGGATCTCGAGGATCTCATGGGCAGGGCTGTATTTGACAACCCGAAGCCCGCTAAACTGATCAAGAAGGTTCTGAGGCTCTTCTCCACAGATGGAGATCTTGTCATGGATTCCTTTGCCGGATCGGCCACTACCGCACAAGCGGTGCTTCAACTGAACAAAGAGGAAGACGGCGGCAATCGACGCTTCATCCTGGTGGAAATGGAGGACTACGCCGATGCCATCACCGCCGAGCGCGTGCGCCGCGTGATCAAAGGCGTGCCCACGAGCAAGAACTTCAAGGAGGGCACGGGCGGCAGCTTCAGCTACTTCAAGCTGGGCCCGCCCATCGAGATGGAGCAGATCCTGCACGGCAAGGACATGCCTACCTATGAGGACCTTGCGCGCTATGTGTACTTCACCGCTACGGGCGAAGAGTTCAATGCGGCGGACATCAACCGGAAGATGGGCTGCATCGGCACCAGCAAGCACTACCCCGGCGGCGTGTACCTCTACTACGAGCCGGACATGAACTACCTGATGAGCACCGCGCTCACGCTAGACACGGCCAAGGCATTGGGCCCGCACAAGAACCAACGGCGCTTGGTGTTCGCCCCGCAGAAATACCTGGACCAGGACTACTTGGACATCCACCGCATCGACTACCACCAGTTGCCGTTCGAGATCTATCGCTTCAAGGACTGATGCAACCCAAGGACTACCAACAGAAGTGCATCGAGCAGGTGCGCCGCTACCTGGAAGCGTTGAGCGCCAAGAAGCAGGCGTATGACAAGATCCGCGCGATCGACGCGACCATGGCAGGCGACTTTGCTCAGGCCATCTGGACGGACGTGACCGGTCGGTTGGCCTACGTGCCCAAGCAAAACGGCTTAGGCGAGCCGCTGCCCAACTTCTGCCTGAAGGTGCCCACCGGCGGCGGCAAGACCTTCCTGGCCTGCCACACCATCGACCAGATCAACCAGCACTACCTGAAGCGCAAGTCGGGCTTCGTGCTCTGGATCGTGCCCACGACGCAGATCTACCGGCAAACGCTGCTGAGCCTGAAGGACCGCGCACACCCCTACCGGCAGGTGCTGGACCTGAGCAGCGGCGGCCGCACGCAGATCTCGGAGAAGACGGATCATTTCACCCTGCAGGACGTGGAGGAGAAGCTCTGCGTAATGCTGCTGATGCTGCCCAGCGCCAACCGCGTGGCGAAGGAGACCCTGAAGATCTTCCAGGATGCGGGTGGCTTCGAGGCCTTCTTCCCCAACGAGGACGACCTGAAGGCCAACGAGGAACTGCTTAAGCGCTTCCCCAACCTCGATGCCTTCGGGAAACCCGGCCAAGCATTCGGCAGGCAGGTGAAGACCAGCCTCGGCAACACGCTGCGGTTGCTGCAGCCCATCATCATTTTGGACGAGGGGCAGAAGGCGTACAGTGAGAACGCCCAGGCCACCATCAACGGCTTCAACCCACGCATGGTGGTGGAGCTCAGCGCCACGCCGCCGCCCGGCGCCAACAAATTAGTGGAGATCACCGGCCAGGAACTGAACCGGGAGCAGATGATCAAGCTGGACATCCATGTGACCAACAAGACCAGTACAAACTGGAAGGACACCTTGATGAGCAGCGTGCGCAAGCAGCAAGAACTGGAAGGCCACGCCCGCGACCACGAGGCGAACAGCGGCGTGTACATCCGCCCCATCGTGTTGGTGCAGGTGGAACGCACTGGCAAGGACCAGCGCGGCGGCGGCTTCATCCACGCCGAGGATGCCAAGGAGTACCTGCTGCAAGAATGCGGCATCCCGCCGCAACAGGTGGCCATCAAGAGCAGCGATAAGGACGACATTGAGGGTTTGGACCTCTATGCCCACGACGCGGAAGTGCGCTACATCATCACCAAGCAAGCCTTGCAGGAAGGGTGGGACTGCTCCTTCGCATACGTGCTCACCATCCTCACCAACCCGAGCAGCCGCAACGCATTGACGCAGTTGGTGGGCCGCATCCTGCGCCAGCCCAACGCGCGCAAGACCGGCGTGAAGGCGCTGGACGAGTGCTACGTGTACTGTTTCCAACAGAACGCGGGCGGCCTGATGAATGCCATTCGCGCCGGCCTGCAAGGCGAAGGGTTGGGGGATCTTTCGGGCCGCGTGGCGGAGAACACGGACAACATGATGCAGGAAACGCAGGACGAACACGGCTACCGCGCGTCTTTCAAGAAGTTCGAAGGCACCATCTACCTGCCGCACTTCATCATCCAGGAAAGCGGCACGTGGCGCGAACTGCGCTACGAAATGGACCTGGCCAGCCGCATCGACTGGAGCAAGGCGGACGTGGGCGCCATTGCGGGATTGAAGTTGGAAGCGTTGGAGAGCAAGGACGAACACTCCTCCTTCAAGCTGAGCAGCGACCCAGCGCAAATGGTGGAGAAGGAAAAGAGCGAGCGCCTCGAAGGCGGCGGCCTCACCGTGGACCTGCTCTTCATCACCCGGCACATCCTGGACGTGGTGCCCAACCCCTGGGTAGCTTACAAGGTGGCCCGAGAAGCGATCGACGGATTGCGCAAGGACAATGCGGAGGCCCTGATCGCCGCCAACCTCGTCTACATCGTGGAGGAACTGGTGAAAGTGCTGCAGGACCAAAAGGATGCCCAGGCGGAGAAGGTCTTCAAGCAACTGATCGCTGAGAAGAAGGTCTGCTTCTTCCTACAGAAAGGCACCGGCTACGAGGTCCCCAAGAGCATCCGCGTCACCAAGAGCAACGTGCTCTTCAACAGCAACAAGGGCGAACCGCTCCAAAAGAGCCTCTTTGAGAAGGTGGACAAGGACGACATGAACACGCTGGAGGAAAGCGTGGCCCTCTGCCTGGACGAACAGGACAAGCTCCTGTGGTGGTACCGCAACACGGTTCCTTCGGGCTACTTCGTGCAGGGCTGGCAGAAGAACAAGGTCTACGCGGACTTCATCACCGCGAAAAAGGATGCCAAGGACCCCACGGACTACGGCTCCGTGGTGGTGCTGGAAACCAAGGGCCTGCATCTGAAGAACGAGGACACCAAGTACAAGCAAAGCATTTTCGAAATCTGCAACACCTTCGGCAAGCAAACCCCTTGGGGCGAGCTGGAACTGGAGTTCAGCCAAAAGGAGGTGGAATTCCAAGTGATCTTCGAGGACGAGTGGAAGCAGCGGGTGCTGGAGGAGTTCCGGTGACTCCCCAACCTCCGCGTCTCATCATATTGTTTGCGCCCAAGAAACAGCACTCCCCATCTTTGCAACATGGCCCAACCCATCACCACCCTTTCCGAATTCATTGTCTCGCGCGAAAAGGACTTTCCGTATGCCACGGGCGATCTTTCGCAACTGCTCACATCCATCCGCCTGGCTGCCAAACTGGTGAACCGGGAGGTGAACAAGGCGGGCTTAGTGAACGAGATCCTGGGCGAGACCGAGCAGCACAGCGTGAACGTGCAGGGCGAGCGGCAGCAGAAGCTGGACGTGTACGCCAACGAGCGCTTCATCAACGCCATGCGCAACCAGGGCGCGGTGTGCGCGGTGGCCAGCGAGGAGAACGACGACCATATCGTGTTCAACAATCCGGCCTCGTCCAGCGGCAAGTACGTGGTGGCCATCGACCCGCTTGATGGCAGCAGCAACATCGACGTGAACGTGAGCATCGGCACCATCTTCAGCATCTACCGCAGGCTGAACGACGACGAGGTCACCGTGGAGGATTTCCTGCAGCCCGGCAGCGCGCAGGTAGCGGCGGGCTACGTGGTGTACGGCAGTAGCACCATGCTGGTGTACTCCACCGGCAACGGGGTGAACGGCTTCACGCTGGACCCCAGCATCGGCGTGTTCTGCCTGAGCCATCCCAACATGCAGGTGCCCGCCGACGGCAAGATCTACTCGGTGAACGAGGGCAACTACTTCGACTTCCCGGAGCAGGCGCGCAACTACATTGATGCCTGCAAGCGCAAGAAGATGAGCGCGCGCTACATCGGCAGCTTGGTGGCGGACTTCCACCGCAACCTGCTGAAGGGCGGCATCTACATGTACCCAGGCACCACGGCCAAGCCGGAAGGCAAGCTGCGCTTGGTGTACGAGGCGAACCCCTTGGCCCTGCTGATCGAGCAGGCGGGCGGCGCAGCAACCGACGGCAAGCAGCGCATCCTGGACCTCAAGCCGCACAAGCTGCACCAGCGGACGCCGCTGTTCATCGGCAGCGCGGCGATGGTGGAGGATGTGATGAAGGGGTGAGGGTGGGTGGCAGGTGGCAGGTGGCAGGTGGCAGTCCTTCGGCTCCGCTCAGGACCAGGTGGCAGGTGGCAGGTGGCAGTCCTCTGAGTGTCATAGGACATAGGGGCACCACGAACTACACACCACGAACTACGAACTTTGCCCTGGTGGCGTAGTTCGTAGGGCATAGGGGCACCACAGGCCAGGACCTATCCCACCACCTTCACCAAGAAGTAGTTCTTCTTCCCGCGTTGCAGCAGGATGAACTTCCTGGCTTGCAGCTTGAAGTCCATGGCATGCAGCTCACAACCTCCAACCCACAATGAGCTTACCGCTTCAATCGCCTGAATCGCGTACGCGGGTTCCGCTTCTGATGGTAGACGCGGATTATCAGCAACTCTTCGTCGGTTGAGGCGTGTATGATCGAGAAAGGGAAACGTCCCATCGGAAAGCTCATGATCGTTCCCTTGATCCGGTGAACACGGCGCGGTTTCTCCAACAGAAAGCTGAGCGTTTCATCCAACGCCTCCAGGAATTCAAGCTCCAACCCCGGTTTCTGCAATTGGTACCATGCCAAGGCCGAACGAATGTCCTGTTCCGCCTCTTCCCGGATGGTCAACCGCCTCATGGGCGTGCCCGGAGCTCCTTGGCCAGCCTCTTTTTCAGCACCGCCCACGAGACCGATCGGCCGTCACTGGCCTGGTGCGCCTTCAGGATTTCCTCAAAGCCCGCAACCTCTTCCGCGCTGAATGCGGCATGCCCGCTCCCTTCCAGGATCTTGGCTACGGCATCAAGCGTCCGTGCATCCTTGGTCTCCATGATTCGCTTGGTGATCGCCACCCGCCGATCATTCAACTTGCTCATGTCACGAAATTACGGAACCCGATCCATCGCACCACTCAAACAAGTAAGTCTGATTCCTCTCGCGATCCATCAGGAGGATCCTTGGGCAGGCACATAGAGGTGCTTGGGCGCTTTGACAACAGCGATCTACGGAGGAGCAATTTGTTGGTGGGGTAGTTCGTAGGGCGTAGTTCGTAGGGCATAGGGGCACCACGAACCAGGAACTATCCCACCACCTTCACTAAAAAGTAATTCTTCTTCCCGCGTTGCAGCAGGATGAACTTGCCGGCTTGCAGGTCTTCAGTGTTCACGGTGCGGTCCTCCCCCACTTTCACTTTGTTCACGCTGATGCTGCCTTCCTTCAGCGCGCGGCGCGCCTCGCCCTTGCTGGGCAGGAAGCCGGTGCCTTCGCTCAGCAGGTCCGTGATGCCCACCCCTGCTTCCATGCTGGTGCGCGGCACTTCCGCCTGCGGCACGCCTTCGAACACATCCAGCCATTGCTTTTCACTCAAGCTCGCCAACCCTTCCGCCGAATTGCCAAAGAGCACATCGCTGGCCGCGTTCGCGGCCTTCAATTCGGCTTCGCCATGCACCAGCGTAGTGATGAACGCGGCCAGCTCCTTCTGCAAGCGGCGTTCATGAGGTGCCTTGGCGTGCTGCGCGATCAGGTCCTCGGCAAAGGCCCGTTCCCACGTGGTGAAGATCAGCGCGGACTTCGCCGCATCTGCATCGCTGTTGTTCAGCCAGAACTGGTAGAACTTGTAGGGCGAGGTGCGTTCGGGATCCAACCAGATGTTGCCGCCCTCGCTCTTGCCGAACTTGGTGCCATCGGCCTTGGTGAGCAATTGCGTGGTGACGGCATACGCCTCGCCCCCGCCCATGCGGCGGATCAGCTCGGTGCCCGTGGTGATGTTGCCCCATTGGTCGCTACCGCCCATCTGCACGCTACAGCCCTCATGCTTGTTCAACCATTGGAAGTCGTAGCCCTGCACCAGCTGGTAGCTGAACTCAGTGAAGGAAAGGCCCTCCTCCAAGCGGCTCTTCACGCTGTCCTTGGCCATCATGTAGTTCACGGTGATGTGCTTGCCCACCTCGCGGATGAAGCGCAGAAAGCCCATGTCCTTGAACCAGTCGTAGTTGTTCACCATGCGCGCGGCGTTCGTTCCGCTGAAATCGAGGAAGCGTTCGAGCTGCTTCTTCACGCAGGCCTCATTGTGGCGCAGGGCCTCCTCATCGAGCAGGTTGCGCTCGGTGCGCTTGCCGCTGGGATCGCCCACCATGCCCGTGGCGCCGCCCACCAGGGCCAGGGGCTTGTGCCCGCAGCGCTGGAAATGGGTGAGCGTCATCACCTGCACCAAGTGGCCCACGTGCAGCGAATCGGCCGTGGGGTCAAAGCCGATGTAGCCGGTGGCGGGCGCCTTCAGCAGGTGCTCTTCCACGCCGGGGGTGCTGTCCTGCAACATGCCGCGCCAGCGCAGCTCTTCGATGAAATTGGTGAGTGCCATGGGTGTATACCGTAACGGCGCAAAGGACGCAAAGAATGACCCAATGCGCATGTTTTGTCGCCACATGGGCGCAAGCCGAGGGTTTGACCGCCTCCGTTTGAGCTACTTTTGGCATAGATTCAACCGACCTGGGAATGAGCACCGATGCGATGAAGCTGGAATTGATCGAGTGGTTGGCCCGCATCAAGGAACCCGGCGTGCTTGGCTCGCTGCTCCAATGGAAGAAGATCAATGAATCGGCGGACTGGTACACCGAATTGACAGCGGCGCAAAAAGCGTCCATTGAACGCGGATTGGCTGATGCGGCCAACGGCAGGACCGTACCATCAGGCGAGGTATGGAAGCACCATGGCAGCCAAACGAAAAGTTGAATGGACTCCAGAAGCGGTTCAGCAATTGGGCCACATACGGAGCTTCCTCGAACAAAGCTGGGGAGTCGTGATCGTCCAACGATTCGTTTTGCTCCTGCAGGAATTTGAATTGCTGGCAGTTCGGTTCCCGTTGGGCTATCCAGCCTCACCGATACATCCGGAATTGCGCATGGCAACCGTTCACAAAAATGTGAAGGTGATCTACCGTGTTGACCCGGACCGCATCCTGGTGATCACGTTGTTGGATAACCGCGCGGATAATAGCGGATGGGCATAATGGCGAAGGCCTGACCAGCAGCTCCTGTTTTCAGCGCATCTTCGCTGCCACATGGATTTCGTGACCGGAGGAACAGGGATCGTGGGCGCCCACGTGATCGACGCATTGCTTTCGCAAGGCCGTGAAGTGCGCGCACTGCTGCGGAAAGGAAGCGATGCCTCCATCGTGAAGCGAATCCTGAAGCACTACCACGCCGATGGTGCAGAGCGATTTGAACGGATCCAATGGATTGAAGGCGATCTGTTTGATGCCGATGTGCTTCGCGAGGCCTTGCACGGCGTGGAGCACGTGTACCACTGCGCCGCCTTGGTCTCCTTTGATCCGCGCGATGGCCGCGAACTGCATGCCATCAACGTGACCGGCACGGCCAATGTGGTGGATGCCGCGCTGGAGGCCGGCGTTAGGCGATTGTGCCATGTTAGCTCCACGGCTGCCATCGGCGGCGGCATGGATGGCGGAAGCGGCGATGAGACGAAGCCCTTTGTGCAGGACAAGCATTCCTCAGCATACGCGATCAGCAAGGCACAGGCGGAGCTGGAGGTACACCGCGGCATTGCCGAGGGCTTGGAAGCGGTGATGGTGAACCCCTGCGTGGTGATCGGCCCCGGCACGGCTGGCCGCAGCAGCATGACGATGATCGAACGCATCCGCAAGGGCACGCGCTTCTTCCCCGCAGGCAGCAACGCCGTGGTGGATGCGCGCGATGTGGCCACGGCCATGACGCGCTTGATCACCGAAGGGGCAAACGGCGAGCGCTATTTGCTGATCGGGGAGAACCTGCCTTACCGTAAGCTCTTCACCTTGATCGCCGCAAGTGCGGGCCGCCCCGCACCTACCCTGCTGTTACCGAAGTGGGCACTGGAGCTGGGCTGGCGCGCGGAGACGTTGCGCACGCTGCTCGGCGGCAGGCCATTGATCACACCGCACACGGCAGGGACGGCCTCAAGGGCGCGGTGCTATGATGGCTCCAAGGTGGAACGCTTGCTGGGCATGCGGTTCAGGCACGCGGAAGAGGCGGTGGCGAACGTAGCCAGCTTCCTATGGCGGCAGTGATCCCAACATGGCTTCATGCTGCCCGCGCGTTACTGCATAGTCGTCAAACACTGAAGCCCTGCCGAAAGGTTCGGAAGGCTTTTTAACGTGATCACACCCGGATCCAATACAGCGCCACTTCGTCCTTGAGGCGGCTGAAATGATGGTCCGAGGTAACCAGTGGCAAGTCCAGATGGATCGCAGTGGCTGCTATGATGCAATCGGGCAGCTTCAGGCCGTGCTTGGTTCTCAGGCCAACAACCAACTCCTTCAAGCGCACGTTCACATCAATGATGGTGCAATCCGCCAGCAATGCCCGCTTTCGCATGCGGAGTTGGGCAGTATTGCGCTTACTGGAAAGCAGTTCAATCTCCGTGATGAAGGACACGAACACTTCGCTTCCTTGGAGGATTCCGGCTGTCTCGGCATTGCCGTCGAGCTAATGGATCAATGCGCTGGTATCTGCAACCAGCCGCATGCCGGGCCGGTAGGCCGGTTCACCACTCATCCCGCATCTCCCTTACTTCCTCCAATGCCCATGCTGCAATGCCGGGCACCGTTTCGGAATACTTGGAAGCATCAAAGACCTTCCTGGGCTTTCTGGTCGGCAGGCTCGTATGCGGAACGCGTCTGCGACTTTTCGCCTTTCCAACCCGGGTGGCCCGCGCCTGTGGCTTGGTAGCGCTGATCGGGGGTTGCTTCTTCTTGGCCATCGCCTTGCGAAGTTATACCATTTCGCGATAGAAGATCGTCCAAAGGTGCGCGGCTTCCCGCAACCGGGATGAGCCAATTTTTACCCGTCGCTCGTGCCTGTTCGGTTTGCATGGAGTGCGGGCATCCCTGAACTGTAGTGTCCGCCCAACCAAGTGCAGGAAGCCGCTTTTCAAATGCGACACGAGCGTGGATGCTCGCGCCAGTGAAGGGGGTTGAGGCCCCCACCGCTGAAACACGGGCCGTGCTGTTGGCCAATTGCCCCAAGGACCTCACGGGGCAACAGTGGCTGAAGCTGATGGCCAACCCGGAGAACGCAACGCTGTACCCCTTGCGGGTCACGCAGGCGATGCTGGATACCTTGGATGCCACCAAGCTGGATTTGAGGTACCACTATGTGCTGGTGAAACAAGAGGAAATGTCCCGTCTTGGTGGACGGTGAATGACCTCCGTTGCGCGACGCGTGCTTCAAAGGTGGATGCTGTCCGCCTGCTGCTGCAGCTGGTTCAGCACGTCCTGGTACACTTCCTTCAACAGTTCGGGTTGTTGCAGGTAGGCTTCATAAGTGGCCTTGAAGTCCGCTTCAGAAACGCCTTCCTGCCGGAACAGCTCCTGGTAGTAGGTGGCCGCCGGGCTGTCGGCGCGCTTTTCCAGCTGTATCTCCTGGCCCAGCCGCGCTTCTATCAGCAGGGATCCCGCGAGCACCCGTTCAAACTTGGCGCGGCCCAGTGGTGCCTTGGGCGGCTTTTCTCCAGCTCCGCATGCGGCAAGCAGCAGCAACAACGGGAGGGCAGCAGCAAGTTTCCTCATCGGTCAAACAGCGCGCGCATGCCCCGGATGCTGCGATCCACTTGGCCATCAGCATAGGCCAGGTTGCCGTTCACCCAGGTGCGCAGTACGCGGCTGCGGAAGGTTTGCCCCTCGAAGGGCGACCAGCCGCACTTGTACAACAGGTTCTTCTTGTCCACCGTCCAAGGGGCGTCCAAATCCACCAACACCATATCGGCGTACTGGCCTTCGCGGATGAAGCCGCGGTCCTTCACCTGGAACAAGCGCGCCGGGGCGTGGCACATTTTCTCCGCCACTTCCTCCACGGTGAACACGCCCTGGTGCATCAGTTCCAGCATGGCCGGCAGCGCATGTTGCACCAGCGGGCCTCCGCTGGGGCATTGCGTATAAGGCTGTGCCTTCTCCTCAAGCGTATGTGGCGCATGGTCGGTGGCCACCACATCGATGCGGCCGTCCTTCACGGCTTGGCGGATGGCGGCGCGGTCCGTTGCGGACTTCACCGCCGGGTTCCACTTGATGAAGGCGCCCATGGCAGCATAATCCGCATCGGAGAACCACAGATGGTGTACGCAGGCCTCCGCCGTAATGCGCTTGCCTTCCAACGGCCCCGGGGTGAACAGCTCCAGTTCCTTCGCGGTGCTGATGTGCAGCACATGCAACCGCGTGCCATGCTGCTTGGCCAACGCCACGGCATTGCTGGAAGAGCGCCAGCAGGCTTCCGCACTGCGGATCAGCGGGTGCTGCTCCATGGGAATGTTGTCCCCGTACTTCGCCACCGCCTCGGCCATGTTCCGGCGGATGATAGGCTCATCCTCAGCGTGGATGGCCAGGATCAGGTGGGCCTCGCTGAAAAGGCGCTCCAAGGTCTCCGGGTTGTCCACCAGCATGTTGCCCGTGCTGCTGCCCAGAAAAGCCTTCAGGCCGCACACGTTGCGCGGGTCGGTGCGGAGCACTTCATCCACGTTGGTGTTGCTGGCGCCCATGTAGAAGGAGTAATTCGCCACGCTGGAAGCCGCGCCCATGGCGTACTTCTGCTCCAGCAGTTCCTGCGTCAAGGTCTGCGGCACGGTGTTGGGCATCTCCATGAAGGTGGTGATGCCGCCGGCCACCGCTGCTGCCGAGCCGTGCGCGATGTCCTCCTTGTGCGTGAGGCCGGGTTCGCGGAAGTGTACTTGATCGTCGATCGCGCCGGGCAGCAGGTGCCTGCCTTTGGCATCAACCTCCTGCGCTCCGCGTGCTTGTCCGATCCCTTCAACCGCCACGTGCTCAATGAAGCCGTTGCGCACGAGCACATCGGCTTGCACGGTGCTTCCTTCGTTTACCACGCGGGCATTTCGGATCAGCCAATTGTTCATGCGGCGTGCTCTTGCGGTTCGTGCAGCTTGATGGTGCCCCGCATCAGCAGCACCCCGAGGAAGGCTTCGCGGAAGATGCTTGTGTTCATCTTGCTTTTGCCCTTCTTGCGGTCCTGGAAGATGATGGGCACTTCCTTGATCCTCAGGCCGGCCACCTTCACGCGGTATTTCATCTCGATCTGGAAAGCATAGCCCTTGAAGCGCACCTCATCCAGCCCGATGGCCTTCAGGGTGCTTGCGCGGTAGCACACGAAACCGGCAGTGGTATCGCGCACTTTCATGCCGAGCACCAGGCGCACATAGAGCGATGCGCACCAGCTGAGCGCCACGCGGTGCCAGGCCCAATCGCTCACGCCCCCGCCCTTCACATAGCGTGAGCCCACGCTCATGTCCGCCCCGCCCTGGTCACATGCGTCCGCCAGCCGCAGCAGGTCGTCCGGGTTGTGGCTGAAGTCGGCATCCATCTCGAAGATGAAGTCGTAGCCGCGCTCCAGGGCCCAGTTGAAGCCCGCGATGTAGGCGGTGCCCAAGCCCAGCTTGCCCTTGCGTTCCAGGAGGTGTACCCGTTGCTGTTGCAGCTGCACGGACCGCACGATGTCCGCCGTTCCGTCCGGCGATCCATCGTCCACCACCAGCACCTCGAACTGCGGCTGCAAGGCCATTACATGCACGAGGATGTCCCGGATGTTCTCCTTCTCGTTGTACGTGGGGATGATGACCAGGCGTTTGCTCATGCGCTGCGGGGGGCGCAAAGATCGGCAATGATCGGTGAGCGTCCCGGCACTACCCAGGGATATCGGGTTTAACGCGCCCTGCGGGCGCGTCTTCCAATAGAATCCAAACCACGGATGGACACCGATGAACACGGATCACGGACCCACCTGCCAAGCAAGCCAACCTTCCCTATCCGTATGCATCCGTGTGGATCCGTGGTTCAAAAACAGTGTGCGAATACGCCGCCAGGCGCATGGATAAGGCCCGATGGCCCTGGGGTACTACCGGATCAAGGTGACATGCCCGATGCGCTCGAACCGTGTCTTTGCGATCATGTCCTGCGCAGTGAGCTTCCACACATACACGCCCTGCGGCGCGGGGTTGCCGCCGTTGAAGGTTCCGTCCCACCTGGCCTGCGTGTCCTTGGTGCTGTACACCATGTGCCCCCAGCGGTCCATGATGATGAACAGGTAATCGTTGGGGTCCAGGCCCATCGACACGGGCCCGAAGCCCTCATTGTTGCCATCCTTGTCCGGGCTGAAGGCATTTGGCACATATACCGATGCACTCGCGGGGATCAGTACATCACTGCACACGGTATCCGCGCAGGTGGGCGAGGCGTATGCGATCAAGCATACGGGATAGATCTGTTCAATGTCGGCGGGGAAGGTAAACTGCGGGCTTGTTGCCGCGGAGGAGCCCAAGTGGCCGAAATCCCACGCATAACTGCCCGCCCCGCTGCTGTGGTTGGCAAAGGCGGCCACCGGATTGTCCGTGCTGATGGTGGACCCCACGACGTCAAATGCCGCCACGGGCTTGGCCACCACAGGCACCAGGAGGTCGGCCGGGGCGCCGCCAGGGCATCCGTTCCCCGGTTCAAAGGTGAACTGGACATGGTAGTTACCGGGTGCATCGTAGGTGATGGAGACGGGTCCGCAATCCCCCGATTCCGCGCCGTTGCCAAAATCCCAATGGCAAAGCCCCCCGCCATTGTGGTCCGCATTGAAGGTGACAAGCACGGGTGCGCAGCCATCGTGCATGGTATAGGTGGGCGTTACTGCCGGTACGGCCAGTATGGCCACATGCACGGTGGCCGCGGCTTGCGGGCATGGCGCTTGAGGGGTGACGGTGTACACATAAGCCCCGCTTGCCGCAACTGCCGGGTTGATCAGTCCGTTCGGGTTCACGATCCCCGGCCCGGACCACGTACCGCCCGCATCGGCAACGCCGCTCAGGAGTGAAGCCAATTGGAACGCATCGCCATTGGCGCAAACCGTGGTATCCCTGCCGGTGCCAGCCTGTGCGGCGTGAACCACCTCCATCGTTAAATGGGCCACGTCCTGTGCGCAAACGGACAGGGCGGGCACCGTGTATCGGTACATCCCCGGCATGGAGCTGCCCGGTG
This sequence comes from Bacteroidota bacterium, assembly GCA_018266475.1. GTDB lineage: Bacteria > Bacteroidota > Bacteroidia > Flavobacteriales_F > PHOS-HE28 > PHOS-HE28. The sequence continues at coordinate 1,483 of JAFEAI010000079.1, read as the reverse complement.
CGAACAAGGCGCTGGTGGCGTTCCCTTGCGGATCGGTCCAACTACCGCCGGGGTCGGGGGAGCCGCCCAGGAGATCAAGCATGTCCACACTGCCGGTTGAACTGCACAGGACCACTGTGCTGTCATTGCCTGCATCAGGAGCCTGTACGATCACCACGGTGACTTGCGCCGTTGCCGAAGGGCATGGTGCCGACCCGTGAACGGTATAGATGTAATTTCCCGGTTGCGCCGTTGCCGGATCGAGGGTTCCACTAAATGGGGCATTGTCCGGGGGACTGGCCCAGGTGCCGCCCGTGTTCGGCGTTCCGCCCAAGGCGTTGAAAAGTGGTACGGCCTGCCCATCGCTGCACACGGTCATTTGGCCGGAGGTGCCCGCACTAACGGCTTGGTTGATCGTGATAACAACCACGGCTGACGCATCCGGGCAGGATGCATTGCCTGCAACCGTATAGGTGTAGTCACCTCCTTGTGCCGTTGAGGGGTCTATGCTGGCACCCTGGAGTGCTCCGCCCGGGCCGGTCCACGTGCCGCCTTGTTCCGGCGATCCCGTCAACATGCCCATAAGATTCACCACGGGCCCCGAGCTGCAAAGTGCGATCGCATTGCCTTGGCCGGCATTAGGGCCGTTAAGCACCGTGATCACCAAGGTGGATGTCACGCTTGGGCATGCGGTACCTGCAATGGTATACGTGTAAGCACCTTGGGCAGAGGCCGCTGGATCAAATGTCCCGTTAGAGGCACCAGCGGGCCCGGACCAACTGCCGCCCGCTTCCGGCGTACCGCCAAGCAGCGTGAGCAAGTTCACTGGTGCGTCGCCCGTGCAGAATGATGCACTTGAACCGATCCCTGCATTGTGCAAGGCTTCAATTGCCACGACCACCGATGCTGATGCCGCAGTACAAGGTGCAACTGCGCCCACCGTGTACGTGTACATGCCCGCGTTCATCGTCGCCGGATCGAACATGCCGCCGCTGACCGCACTGGGGCCGCTCCACGTGCCGCCCGCATCCGGCGTGCCGCCCAGGCTGCTGAAGAGGTTCACCGCACCGCCCGTCGAACACACCGTAACGGCTCCATTGGTGCCTGCGTTGGGGCTGCCCGTTTCGGTTACCGTTACCGTGGCGCTCGCGTTGCCGCAGGGCGCGGTGCCCGCCACCGTGTACACGTACGCGCCGGGGTTCATCGTGGCGGGATCGTACATGCCGCCCGTGACCGCGCTTGGCCCGTTCCATGTGCCGCCCGCATTGGGCGTACCGCCCAGCGCCGCGAAGAGACTTGTGGCCGCGCCCTGGTCGCATACCGTGAGGCTGTTGTCGCTGCCCGCGTTGGGTGCGTTCACCACGGTTACCGTTACGCTGGCCTGCGCGCTCTGGCACGGCGGCGTGGCGCTGAGCGTGTAGGTGTACACGCCACCCGTGTTCACCGCAGGGTCGAACATGCCGTTCACCAGGCCGCCGCTCCACGTGCCGCCCGCATCGGGCGT
>JAFEAI010000078.1 GCA_018266475.1 Bacteroidota bacterium | reverse complement strand
TGTACCACTGTAGACATTCAGATCGTCCTCTGGACTGATCTGAATGTCACATTGGTATCACTCCTTCACAAAGGAGCGCACGATGCGCTTGCCGTCCTGCATTTCCACCTGCACGAGGTACCGGCCTTGCTTGAGGTCCGCCACGTCCACCTGCGCCATGTTGCCGGTTTCGGGTTGCACCAGCACCGTGCGCCCGGTGATGTCAAGCAGCGTAACGCGCGCCATCGCCCGGTCGGTGCCCACATGCAGCAGGTCCGTGGCCGGCGAAGGATACACTTGGATGGCGGCCGCATCGTGCTCGGCCACACCGGTTGGATACGTGAATGCCAAGTTCTCCACACTGATGAAATTCCCTACTGTAGGCGGGTTCAGGTTGGAGGAGATCACGATAAAGGCAGAATCCGGGGTTTGGAGATTGTAATAGGTGATCGGGATTTGAAACCCCACCCAGTCCATCGCCATGCCGGGAAAGGCACCTGAAGTGACCGTGCCCATGCCCACGATCCCGTGGAAGCCGCCGGATGCATTCCACTTGGTCAAGGTTATGGTGATGCCGGAGGAATCATTGGTTCCGCCGTACATCATAAAACCGATGAGGTCATCGGGCTTGTACGCGAAGGGAAACCCCGGTTTATGCGTGGTGGTGTTGCCCGCCACCACCACGGAAGGCACCGTGCCCAAGCCTGCCCCCGCACGCGTAGTGGCGGTCATGTAGTAGCTACTTCCTTCCATGCCCGGTGAGCCTTGGGTACATGCAAGGCCCATCCCCGGGACCACGGAGGTTTCGGCGTTAAGCGTGATCCAATCCGCAGGATCCTGGTAGGATGCTCCTGCGGGGGTATACCAGTTCTCGAAGTTTCCATTGGGCACCTGCTGGGCTGCAACATTGGCAACCATGCAATTGATGGCCATGAAGATGATCGGGGGCTTTGTTTTCATTGTGCCTGGCTTGTATGTGGCCCGGACAACACAGTTCATCGGCCACCAGTTCATGGTGTAGCGATATTTTGCGGTTCCGGCAGCATTCGGGTGGCCCCCGCCGTAGTGCGCAACGGGCCGCCCCTTGCGGAACGGCCCGTTGAACTCCACTACGGCGGATGACCGGATCATACCGTTGTGACAAACAATATGGTCCGATTTCGGCTTCGCACCGTTCCGATCATTTGCTT
>JAFEAI010000077.1 GCA_018266475.1 Bacteroidota bacterium | reverse complement strand
TACGTCCAGCTCCGCGCCCGAGGTGTAGTCCGGGTTGTGGCCGTACTTCAGGATATGGTCGATGGCCTGCTGCCGCCGCACCCACCAGCCCACTTGTTCCTGCGTGCCCGTGAGGAGCTTCACCAGGGCGGTGCCCCAGGACCCCGCGCCGATCACCGCGATGCGCTGGCCGTTCATTTGAAGTGGACCTGTGCCTTGGTTTCCTTGCCGTCACGCAGGAAGGTGACCTGGGCATCATCCCCCTTCTTGAACAATCCCAGCGCCTTCATGTAGCCCATCATGTCCGGCGTGGGGTGGTCGCCCAGGGCGGTCACCACGTCGCCTGCCTTCAGCCCCGCCAGGGCGGCGGGCTTGCCTTCGGTCACGCCGTCTATGCGCAGGCCCTTGCCGTCGTACATGTAGTCCGGCACAACGCCCAGGGTTACCGTGAAGCGGGGCGCCTCGCTGGTGTCCGTGTCGGCGGTCTTGGTGAAGGTGAGCTTGGTGCTGTCGTTCAGCGCACCGATGACGGCCTCGATGTAGCGGGTGACGCGCAGCATGCCGGGGTAGTTGATCTTGTCGGCATCGTCACCGGGCTTGTGGTAGTCTTCATGGCTGCCGGTGAAGAAGTGGATGGCGGGCACGCCTTGCAGGTAGAAGCTGGTGTGGTCGCTGGGGCCGATGCCGCCATCACTGGTCTTGATGTTGAGGTTGCCGGCCTTCAAGTTGGTGATGCCCGCCCAGGCCGGGGAGGTGCCGGTGCCGTTGATGGCCAGGTGGCCGCTGCTGTCCAGCCGACCCACCATGTCCATGTTGAGCATGTAGTTGATGCTGTCGATGGGCAGGGTGGCGTGCTTGGTCCAGGCACTGGAGCCGTAGAGGCCTTTTTCCTCGCCGCTGAAGGCGATGAAGAGGTAGTTGTTGTTGCGCGCGTTGGGCATGCGCTGCACGTCGGCGGCCAGTTGCAGCAGCACCGCCACGCCGCTGGCGTTGTCGTCGGCGCCGTTGTGTATGGCGGGCGCCCCGCGGTAGAGGGAGCCTTCCTGCCCCATGCCCAGGTGGTCGTAGTGCGCCCCTACCACCACGGTGTAGGGTCGGCCATTGCCCAAGTAGCCCACCACATTGTGGCCGGTCTTCTCCTCGCGGACAATGTCGGTGGTGATCACCACCGGGTCGCCGTCCTGGCCGAGCTTGGCAAGGCCGCTTTTGGTGAGGAAGACCACGGGCACGCTGCTGGGCTGCAGCTTCATGGTGAAGCCGGCGGGCGGGTCGTCGGCCTTGTCGGGGTCGTCGTTGTAGAAGATCACGGCATTGGCCCCGCGCTGCACGGCGTTGTCGATGCGGGTGCGCAGGTCGTTGTAGGGCAGCCAGGCGGAATGGGGGTGGATGCCGTCGGGCGAGCTGATGCTCATGCAGGCGGCACGGCCGGCCACGTCCACCCCGTCGAAGTCGTTGCGCTGCTTTTGCGGGGCCACGATGCCGTATTTGCAGCGTGCCACGCGCGTGAGCACGTGGGCGTTGGCGGCATAGCCCAGCGGGTAGAAGTCGTCGCCGGGCTTGAGCTTGTTGCGGCCCAATTGGAGGGCGTTGCCGGGCCCGGTGATGGGCATGGCCGCGTATTGGAAGGCGTTGAGGAAGGTGCCGCTGTCCCCGCGCGGCGCCAGCCCCGTTTGCTTGAACCGCTTCACCAGGTAGGCGCCGGCCTTTTGCTCGTCAGGGGTGCCGGTTTCACGGCCCCGCATGCTGTCGTCCGCCAGCGTGTACACGTCGGTGCGCAGCAGGCGCAGGGCGGTGCTGTCGGGCATCAGGCCCTGGCCGTGCAGGTTGGGGGCTGCGGCCAGGGCGGCCAGCAGGGCGGTGCAGGCCGCCAGGTTCATTCGTTCCATGTCAAGGTCTTGCAGGCCGCGAAGGTACCCGAATGAAACGGGTTTGCCCGGCACCGGGCCGTGGGCGGCCTTCGGCCCTTTTGTTGGAAGGCCGTGCCGGGTGCGGCCACACGGGTCAATAGGCCCGCACGTTCCTGCCCTGGCGCCAGTTGATGAAGGCGCGGTTCACCACCCGGTTGCCGCCGGGGGTGGGGTAGTCGCCGGTGAAGTACCAGTCGCCGGTATGGTCGGGGCAGGCGGCGTGCAGTCCTTCTATGCTTTGGTACACGATGGCCACTTCGGCCTTCAGGTCCGGTGGGGTGAGCTGCTCGGCGATGCGGCGGCTGATCTGCCCGGCGGTAAAGGGCCTGTAAATGTCCTTCACCGCGTTGTGCTGTTCCGCCAAGGGCTTGTCCACCATGGCCAGGCAGTGGTCGTACACGTCGTCGATGATGTTTTCCTGCTTGGTTTCCTTCAGCAGGGAGATGGCGGCCTGGAATGCGGCCAGGTCGCCCATGCGCGCCATGTCTATGCCGTAGCCGTCGGGGTAGCGCACCTGCGGGGCGCTGCTCACCACCACGATCTTGCGCGGCCCCAGGCGGTCCAGCATCTTCAGGATGCTTTGGCGCAGCGTGGTGCCGCGCACAATGCTGTCGTCGATCACCACCAGGTTGTCCTTGCCGGGCTTCACCGTGCCGTAGGTGATGTCGTACACGTGCGCCACCAGGTCGTTGCGGTCGTTGTCGTTGGTGATGAAGGTGCGGAGCTTCACGTCTTTCACGGCCACTTTTTCCAGGCGGGGGCGCAGGGCCAGGATGGCGCGCAGCTTGGCGGGGTCGGGCTTGGGCCCCAGCTCCAGGATGCGCCGCTCCTTCACGCGGTCCAGCTCATCCTCCATCTCCTTGAGCATGCCGTAGCAGGCCACTTCGGCCGTGTTGGGGATGAAGGAGAACACGGTGTGCTCCAGGTCGTGGTCGATCTCGTGCAGGATGGCCGGGCATACCGAGCGGCCCAGGGCGATGCGCTCGCGGTATACGTCGGCATCGCTGCCGCGGCTGAAGTAGATGCGCTCAAAGCTGCACGCGCGCTTTTGCGTGGCCGGAAGCACTTGCTCCACGGCGTGGCTGCCGTCCTTTTTCACGATCAGGGCGCTGCCGGGCGGCAATTCCTGCACTTGGCCGATCTGCAGGTTGAAGCTGGTCTGTATCGCGGGCCGTTCGCTGGCGGCCACCACCACTTCATCGTCGGCGTACCAATAGCAGGGGCGGATCCCGGCGGGGTCGCGCAGGACGAATGCATCGCCGTGGCCGATCAGGCCCGCCAGGGCGTAGCCGCCGTCGAAATCGGCCGCGCTTTGCTGCAGGATGCTCTTCACGTCGAGCTTCTCCTCGATGAGCTTGGTGATCTGCCGGTCGGTGTAGCCCAACTGGTGGTGAAGGGCGCGGAGCCGCTCGTTCTCCATGTCCAGGAAGTGGCCGATCTTCTCCAGCACCGTCATGGTGTCGCTGCGCTCCTTGGGCACCTGGCCGATGTTCACCAGCAGGTTGAAGAGCTCGTCCACGTTGGTCATGTTGAAGTTGCCGGCCACCACCAGGTTGCGGGTGATCCAGTTGCTCAGGCGGCGGCGGGGATGGCAGTTCTCCAGTTCGTCGCGCCCGAAGGTGGCGTAGCGCAGGTGCCCCAGGAGCACCTCGCCCATGTACGGGGCGGCCTGTTTGAGGCGTTCGGCATCGGCGGCCAGCGCGGGGTCGGCGGCCAGGGCCGCGCCAATGCTGCGGTGTATGCGCCCGAAGATCAGCTGGATGGCGTCCTTGGAGGTGCTCCGTTCACGGTCGATGAAGGCCGTGCCGGGCGGCGGGTCCAGCTTGATGGTGGCCATGCCCGCGCCGTCCTGCCCGCGGTTGTGCTGCTTTTCCATCAGCAGGTACAGCTTGGTAAGGCCGTACAGGGCGCTGCCGTGCTTTTGCTGGTAGTGGGACAGGGGTTTGCGCAAGCGGATGAAGGCCAGGCCGCACTCGTGCTTGATCGCGTCGCTCATGGAAGGCGAGGGTGCCGGTAAGTAGCGGTGCAAAGGTACGGCGGCGTAAGGCAGGCGGGGGGCCGGGGCCTTTCATCCCCGCAGCGTGATCCGGAAGGTGGTGCCCTTTCCGGGCACGCTTTTCTTTACGAAGATCTTGCCCTTGTGGTAGCTTTCGATGATGCGCTTTGTGAGCGACAGGCCCAGGCCCCAGCCGCGTTTCTTGGTGGTGTAGCCGGGGCGGAACACGGTTTTCAGCTTGGAACCCGGAATGCCCTTGCCGGTGTCGGCCACGTCCACGTGTACGTCGCTTCCTTCCTGCCCGGTGGTGATGGTGATGCGGCCTTCACCCTCCATGGCGTCCACGGCGTTGCGCACCAGGTTTTCCAGCACCCAGCTGAAGAGGGCGCGGTTCAGCGGCACGGTGATCGGCCCGGCGGGTTGCTGCACCTCGATCTGCACGCGGCCCGGCATGCGGGGACGCAGGTACTGCACGGTCTCCCGCAGCGCGCGGCCCAGGTCCTCGGGCACCAGCTCGGGCGCCGAGCCGATCTTGCTGAAGCGTTCGGTGATCATCTCCAGGCGTTGCACGTCCTTGCGCATTTCGCCCACCGCCGCCGGGTCGGTGCCGCTGGCCTGCAGCAGCTCCATCCAAGCCATCAGCGAGCTTAGCGGGGTGCCCAGCTGGTGCGCGGTCTCCTTGGCCATGCCCACCCACACCTGGTTCTGCTCGGCGTTGCGGAACAGGCTGAACAGGGCGTAGCTCACCAGCAGGAACAGGCCGATGATGATGAGCTGCACATAGGGGAAGTAGCGCAGCTGGGTGATCACGCGGCTTTCCTCGTAGAAGATGTAGTTGCGCCCGCGCCCGGCCAGGGATACCTCTATCGGCGGGTTGGCCTGCGCCATGGCCTCGATCCGCGCACGCAGCAGCGCACTGTCGGCCACCACGCCGGGGTCGATGTTGCTGTGCTCGATCACCCGTGAGCGCGTGCTGTCGGTGTAGATCACCGGCACGGCCGCCGTGTTCATCACGGTTTCGCTGATGAAGTTGCGGATGATGTGGTCCATCACCTGCTGCAGCTCGCTTACGATGTGCGAATCCTTGTAGTGCAGGTATTGCCGGTGGTTGCCGTACAGGGTGATGGGGATCGGGCCGTGCAGGGCGTCCATGCGCTTCACCTCCAGCCGCAGCGAATCGGTGTTGCGCTCAATGCCCGCGCCCAGGTTGCGGCTGGCGATGGGGCGCCCCTGGTCGTCGGTGATGATCACCGGGATGGTGGTGTTCTCGCTCACCACCTTCAGGTAGAAGCTCAGGTCGTTCACGTTGTCGCTGGCCAGGTGCACCTGCGCATCGGCCCACAGCTCCACGCGCTTGCGCTCTTCCTCGCGCAGCCGGTGGAAGAGCGAGTCGGTGTAGTTCACCAGCTGGGCGCGGTTGCGCACCGCCTCGGCCCACAGTTCCACCTTGCGCCGTTCCTCCTGCCGCACCTTGCCCACGATGCGGTTGCTGTACCACAGGGAGGCCCCCACGATCGCCAAGGCCAGCAGGGCCAGCACCAGCTTCCAGCGTTGCTTGCGCGAGTAGAGGTTCATGGCCGGGCCGGGATGCAATTGGGCAATGCGCGGAATGAATGCGATCGGCAATGGATGCAACGGGACAGTTGGCAAGGGGTGGATGATCCCATGGGGGCAATGGACGTGGCTATTCCACCTTGAAGGTCACTTTGGGGTCGTCCTTTTGGTCCTTTTGCAGCAGGCGGCCCAGGCCCTTTTTGGCCTTGGGGGCCGGTGTGGGCGCGGCCACGGGTTCGTCTTCCCCGAAGTGTACGGTCACCTTGCCCTGCTGTTGGGCGGGCGGCGGGCCGGCCGGTGCGGCGCCCTGGCCGGAAACGATGCCCTTGAGGATGCCCTTGAGCTGCGCGGTTTCCTGCTTCATGCGCTCCTTGCGCCGGGCGGCGGCCATGGCGCCATCGTTGCCGAACCGCAGGTTGTCCGTGGTGCCGAACATGTGGAGGAAGATGCGCAGCCCGGTGCCGTCGTCGATCACGGGGCCGAACTCGTCCTGGTCGGCGTGCGCGGTGCGGAACAGGTCGCCGAGCCGGAAGTTGAGGTGGTCGTCCACTTCGCCGTTGAAGCCGTGCGTGCCGCTTACCTCCAGGTCCATCACCGAGCTGCTCACGGTCATCTGCGGCAGGTGTACCGCGCGGTCCTTGATCTCGATGCGGTTCTCCAACTTGGCGAAGGTGACGTGCTTGAGCGCCTTGCGCAGGGCGTCGGTGTCCACGAAGGGCGCGGTGAGCTTGTTCTGCCGCAGGTAGTCGGCCACGGCCATCAGCGAGGCGTGGTCGTTCAGCTCGCCGTTGCGCAGGGTGATGTCCGCCACGCAGTACAGCTTGGGCTGGTCCAGGCTGAAGTCCGCGCGCAACGGGGCGCTGAAGCGTATTTGGGCATCACCGACGCCCTTTACGTGGCGTGCGGTGATGAAGGATTGCCCGAAATCCTGGAATTCGGTGAAGAGCTTGGTGATGTTGATCTGCTTGAGGTCGGCGGTGATGGTGAGCGGATAGGCGCCCTGGGGCCGCGCATCGAGGTCCAGGCTGCCGCTTACGGCGCCTTCGGCCGTGCGGAAGCTGAGCGGTGCCAGGGCAAGCTGCTGGCCGTGCATGCGCAGGCGGCAGGCGATGGCCTCGGCACGGAACTGTTCCATCCGCAGTTGGCCGATGGTGGCGGTGAGGTCGAGGTCGATGAGCGCGGGGAGCGTGAAGGCGTAGGAGGACCCGCCCTTGCTGCCGCCCGGCGATTCCAGCAGCGAGGCCAGGTCGATCTCCGGCGCATTGCCCTTGGCCTCGATGGTGAGGCGCTGGTCCTTGAACAAGGCGTAGGGCATCAGGTTGCGCAACGTGCCGCTGAGCTCCATGGTGTTGCCCTGCAGATTGAAGCGCAGCCCGTGTACCAGGGCGTCGTTGCCCCGCAGGGCCAGCTCGGCGTTCAGTGCGGTGATGCGGTGGCGCAGGCCCTTCATCTTCAGGCTTGCGTCCTTCAGGGCCATTTGGCCGTTGATGGCCAGGCCCTGCAGGTCGGCGGCCCTGATGTCGGCCACATCGCGCAGGCGGCCTTGCACGCGGGCCTCGGCCTTCATGCGCCCGTCCACCTGCTCCAGCGTGTCAAGGCCCGCGAAGCGGAAGAGGTCGGCCAGGCCCAGGTCGCCTTGCAGGTCGGCGGTGAGCTTGGCATTTTTCAGCCCCGTGAGCTCCAGGTTGCCGCTGATGGGGCCGGAGGGTGACAGGGCGCTGAACCCCTTCACCAGCAGCTTGGCCGGTGCCCAGGCGGGCGTGAAGTCCGCGGAGCATTCGCCCTGCACCTTGCTGAACGCGGTGCGCGTGGCCAGTTCAGTGAAGCGGCCGTTGTGCAGCTTCATGCCTATGGACAAGGCCGGGCCCGGGCCTTCCAGCGGGCCGCGGTAGTGCAGGGCAAGGTCGGCCAGGCCGGCCAGCCCGTACCTCCGCAGGGCCTTGCGCAGGTTGTCCGGCAACAGTTGCACCAGGGCGGCCAGGTCCAGCCCGAAACCGTTTGCCCGCAGGTCCAGCTCATCGCCTTGGTCGCCCTTGGCCAGGGCCATGCTGAGATTCACCGTGTTCTTGCCGAACTGCAGCTCTCCCTTTTCAAGCGTGAAGCTGCCTGCTGGCGCCCCGAAGCGCATCGCGGCATCCACCAGTGCCTTGCGATCGCCCAGCAGCACCTGGCCCGCCTTGGCCCAGCGGAGCAGCTGCACATCGCCCTTGGCGGTCAGGCGCGAGCCGGAATCGCGAAGGCGGCCGCCCAAGGCCAACTTGTCGCTGCGGATCAGGATGTCTAAGCTGTTGCGCCCGTCACGGAACCGCCCCGTGAGGCCGTCGAAGGTGATGCGCCGCAGGTTGATGCCGGCGCCCTTGCCGGTGGACGCACCGCCCGTGTCCGCCTTCCACACCAGCCAGTTTTCCGCACCGTTGCCGTCCAGGCCGGGGTACAGCTTTACGCCGGCGCCATGCAGCGTTTGCACCGTTTGGTCGCCGGTGAGCAGCGAGAAGAGGCTGAACTCCAGGTACAGGTCCTTGGCATAGAAGAGGGTGTCCGGCTCCACGCCGTCGCTGCGCACCTCCCGCATGAACGGCTCGCGGATGCGGAGCGATGCCCGGGGAAACCGCTTGATCAGCGTGAGCTCGATGCCGTTCTGGTGCAATGGCGCGGTGAGGTGCGTGTTCAGCACCGCCACCAGCTTGGCCTTCACCTCGTCCTGGAAGTACCACGCCGCAGCGGAAAGCAGCAGCACCAAGCCCGCCAGTACGGCAAGGGCGATCAGCAGGAAGCGGCGGAGCAGGCGCAACATGGGCAAGGTCGAAAATTACCGGGGCATCTTGAAGGCTGAAGGCAGATCGCGGACCGATCATCCACATGGGGCTGTTCAGCATTAACGCCAAGAGTGGTTGTGAAGTGTGGGCTTCAAGCTGCAAGCCATAAGCCTCAAGACTCCCGACTCCCGACTGCCGACTCCCGACTGCCGACCGCCGACTGCCGACTGCCGACTCCCGACTGCCGACTCCCGACTGCCGACTGCCGACTCCCGACTCCCGACTCCCGACTGCCGACTCCCGACTGCCGACTGCCGACTGCCGACTGCCGACTCCCGACTCAGGACTAAAGCGTGCACGCAACCCCCGCTACCTTCGCGGTCCCATGCCTACCGACACCGTGATCCAACCCTATCAGTACTGCCCAAGCCTTACGCACTACGAGCGCTGGCGCACCCGCGCCGTGCAGGTGGGCACCGTGGGCATCGGGGGCGACAACCCCATCCGGGTGCAGAGCATGACCACCACGGACACCATGGACACCGCCGGCACCGTGGCACAAAGCATCCGCATGATAGAGGCGGGCTGCGAGATCGTGCGCATCACCGCGCCCAACAAGGCGGACGCCGAGAACCTGGCCGAGATCAAGAAGCGCATCCGCGCCGCCGGCTACCGCACGCCGCTGGTGGCCGACATCCACTTCACGCCGAACGCCGCCGAGATCGCCGCGCGCATTGTGGAGAAGGTGCGCGTGAACCCCGGGAACTACGCCGACAAGAAGAAGTTCGACGTGCGCGAGTACACCGACGACCAGTACGGGGCCGAGCTGGAGCGCATCGACAAGCGTTTCCGCCCGCTGGTGAGGATCTGCAAGGACCATGGCACGGCCATGCGCATCGGCACCAACCACGGCAGCCTCAGCGACCGCATCCTCAACCGCTACGGCGACACCCCGCTGGGCATGGTGGAGAGCGCATTCGAGTTCCTGCGCATCTGCCGCGATGAAAACTTCCACGACATCGTGCTCAGCATGAAGGCCAGCAACACCCGGGTGATGGTGCAGGCCTACCGCCTGCTGGTACACCGCATGATGGAGCTGGGCTGGGATTACCCGCTGCACCTCGGCGTCACCGAGGCCGGCGACGGCGAGGACGGACGCATCAAGAGCGCCGCCGGCATCGGCGCCCTGCTGGAGGACGGCTTGGGCGACACCATCCGCGTGTCGCTCACCGAGGAGCCCGAGGCGGAGATCCCCGTGGCGCAGGCACTGGTGGCCCGCTATCCGCGGAAGGAGCATGCCGCCATCCTGCCGCTTTCCACCCCCATGCTCGGCACCGGCACCGGCGGCATGCCCATTGATCCCTTCGCGTATGCCCGCCGCGGCACGCGCGACGTGGTGCACATCGGCGCGCGCAATGTGCCAGTGGTGGTGGCCGACCTCGGCACCAAGCCGGCCATCACGCCCGCATCGCTCTTCGCCTGGGGCTACAAGTACAGCGTGCCGAACGACAAGTGGCACATCGCCGACCAGGCCGCCGACTTTGCCTACATCGGGAAAAACAGCATCCCGTTCGAGATCCCCGGAACCCTGGGCATCATACAGGACCATGCCGCGTGGCTGCGCGACCGCACCAAGGAACGCCACTACCCGCTGATCCACCCCAACGAGTACCGCGCCGGCACCCAACAGCACCACGACATCAACTTCGTGCATGCCGCACTGCCGGAATTTGATGCCGCACTGGTGGTGAAGCTGCGCGAGGACCCCACTGCGGTACTTGTGGTGGACACGGCGAATGCGCACGGCATGGCCGAGCAGCGCCGCCTGATCATCGGCCTGATCAACGCCAAGTGCAACGTGCCCGTGGTCCTGCGCCGCCACTATGCCGGCATGTCCCCCGGGCAGTTCGTCCTGCACAGCAGCACCGATTGCGGCGCACTGCTGCTGGACGGCCTGGGCGACGGCATCTTCCTGGCCCATGAACCCGCGCAGCTTCCGGGCGGAATCGGCGAGGACCTGGCCTGCCGCACCGCATTCGGCATCCTGCAGGCCACCCGTACGCGCATCAGCAAGACCGAGTACATCAGCTGCCCCAGCTGCGGCCGCACCCAGTTCGACCTGCAGGCCACCACCGCCAAGATCCGCGCACGCACCAGCCACCTCAAAGGCGTGAAGATCGGCATCATGGGCTGCATCGTCAACGGGCCCGGCGAGATGGCCGATGCCGACTACGGATACGTGGGCACAGGCCAAGGCGTGATCACCCTGTACAAGGAAAAAACCGTGGTGAAGCGCAACATCCCCGCCGCCGATGCCGTGGATGAACTGATCGCGCTGATCAAGGATGGAGGTGATTGGGTTGATCCACCCGCGGAGGCCGGCGCGTGAAGACGTTCGCCGTTATTTACATCCATTCCAGCCACCCTGCCGCTACCTTTCCGCGCCATGGCGGAAAATCCCTTTCCCTTTCAGGGGCTCAGTGATAAGGAGGTGCTGCGCGCGCGCGCGGCCCACGGCGGAAATGCCCTTGCCAGGAATGAGCATGGCGGCTTTTGGGATGCCCTGAAGCATGCCGTCATGGAGCCCATGTTCCTGCTGCTGGTGGCCGCCGCGGCCATCTACTTCCTGGTGGGTGAGCAGCACGAGGCCTGGTTCATGGCCGGGGCCATCGTGCTGGTGAGCACCATCTCCCTCTACCAGGATCAAAGAAGCCGGCGCGCGCTGGAGGCCCTGGAGGAGTTTTCAGCCGCCAAGGCCCGCGCCATCCGCAACAACAGCGTGGCCGAACTGCATGCCGATGAGCTGGTGGTGGGCGACCTTGTGGTGGTGAACGAGGGTGAACTGGTGCCGGCCGACGGCCAGGTGGTGCAGGCCAACGATTTCGCCGTGAACGAATCCATCCTTACAGGCGAAGCCTTTGCCGTACACAAGGCGGTGGGGGAGGATGCCGCTGGCAAGGTGTTCCGCGGTACGCAGGCCGTGGACGGGCTGGCCGTGGTGCGCATTACCGCCGTGGGCCAGGCCACCGAGCTGGGCCGCATCGGCGGGGCCATGGCCGCCATAAAAACGGAGCGCTCGCCGCTGGAAGGGCAGGTACACCGCTTTGTGCGCGCCATGGCCATCGTGGGAGGAGCCTTCTTCCTGCTGGTGTGGGGCCTCAACTTCCTCCACAGCCGCGACCTGCCCGACAGCCTGCTCAAGGGGCTCACCTTGGCCATGAGCATCCTGCCCGAGGAGATCCCCGTGGCCTTCACCACCTTCATGGCCCTGGGCGCCTGGCGAATGATGCGCATGAACGTGCTGGTGAAGCAGCCCCGTACGGTGGAAACCCTCGGCGCCGCCACGGTGATCTGCACCGACAAGACCGGCACCATCACCGAGAACAGGATGGAACTGGCCGCGCTGCACCTGGCCGGGGAGGCCGAAGCGCGGCAACCCGGGGATTGGAATAGCCCGCCTGTGCAGCACCTGCTGGCCATCGCCATGTGGGCCAGCGAACCCGTGCCCTTCGACCCCATGGAGGTGGCTTTGCACCGGGCCTATGCCGCCCGCACGACGGCGGATGAACGGCCCGCCTTCCAGATGGTGCATGAGTACCCGCTGGGCGGCAGGCCCCCGATGATGACGCACATTTTCGCCAATCGCGACGGGCACCGCATCGTGGCCGCAAAGGGCGCGCCCGAGGCCATCCTTGCCGTCAGCAACATGGATGCGGCGCAACGCGATGCGGTGATGGCGCAAGTGGAGCAGTTGGCGGCACAAGGCCTGCGCATCCTTGCCGTGGCCGAGGCGCCCCGTGCGGCAGCGCCCTGGCCGGCCACACAACAGGAGATCCCGTTCATCTACCTCGGCCTGGTGGCTTTCCACGATCCCCCCAAGGCCAACATGCGGGCCGTGCTGGAAGGCTTCCGCCAGGCCGGCATCCGCACCGCCATCATCACCGGCGATAATGCCCTTACCACCCTGGCCGTGGCCCGTTCCGTGGGCTTCCGCGAAAGCGGGCCCGTGCTGGACGGCGATGCCGTGAAGCGCATGGATGACGAAGAGCTGGCCCTGGCCGTGCAGCGCAGCAACTGCTTCACGCGCATGTTCCCCGAGGCCAAGCTGCGCGTGGTGAAGGCCCTGAAGGCGCAAGGCCATGTGGTGGCCATGACCGGCGACGGCGTGAACGACGGGCCCGCGCTAAAGGCCGCCGACATCGGCATCTCAATGGGCAGGCGCGGCAGCGCACTGGCCAAGGAGGCCGCCGACCTGGTGTTGCTGGACGACGACCTCGGCCACATGGTGGAGGCCATCGCCCAGGGCCGCCGCATCTACGCCAACCTGAAGAAGGCCATCCAGTACATCATCAGCATCCACATTCCCATCATCCTCACCGTGTCGCTGCCGTTGCTGCTGGGTTGGGTCTACCCCAACATCTTCACCCCGGTCCACGTGATCTTTCTGGAGCTGCTGATGGGGCCCACGTGCAGCATCGCTTACGAGAGCGAACCCATGGAACCCGGTGCCATGCAGCGCCCGCCGCGCCGGCTGGACCGCACCTTCCTCTCCTGGGCCGAACTGCGCACCAGCTTGGTGCAGGGCCTGGCGATCACCGCGGGCACGCTGTTCAGCTACCTCCATGCCGTGCGCTTGGGCTTCGGCGAGGACCTAACGCGGTCCATGACCTTCACCACCCTGGTGGTGGCCAACATCGCGCTCACATTAGTGAACCGCTCCTTCGAGCATTCCATCCTGGATACGCTGCGCTACCGCAACCTGCTGTTGCGCGGCATCCTGCTGGCCACCGTGGCGCTGCTGGCGCTGCTGCTCTACTTCCCCCCGCTGCGCGATTTTTTCCGCCTCGCTTCGCCCGCATGGCCGCAACTGGCCGTGGCCGTGGCCGCAGGACTGCTCAGCGTGCTGTGGTACGAAGGGGTGAAGTGGAGGGCGAGGGTTGCAGCGGCGTAGTGACTGCATCCCCGCATCCACCAAACGTGGCGCTGCGCGGCGCATTGCCATTGACGGCACGCAGGCAACAGGCCGGGTTGACCGCAGGCGGATGCTTGTCCGGGAATCTCCCGTGTACGCCGCGTTGCTTGCACAACAGGGCTGAACAACAGGTGGCGGTCAGGACCGCCCCGCATCCGGCGCCTCCTCCACCCGTGCGCGGAATCCTTCGAGGCGCTTCCCCCACTCCCCATTGCCAAGGTCCGCATCATTGGAGGTGCGTTGCCGTTCCGCGCGGTGCAGCGCGTTGCTGGCACCGTTCAGGAAGCGGCGCACCTCCTCCGCAGTGTGCAGCACAAGGCCCGGCACCGTGATGCCATGGCCCGCATCGTCCTTGGCCACCATGGTGAAATAGGCCGAGGTGCAGTGCTTCACCGCGCCGGTGCGGATGTTCTCCGCCTCCACCCGGATGCCGATGACCATGGAACTGTTGCCCACAAAGTTGACCGAGGCCTTCAGGGTGATCAATTCACCCACCTCGATGGGGCGCAGGAAGTTCACCACGTCCACGCTGGCCGTAACGCAATAGTTCCCGCTGTGCTTGCTGGCGCAGGCAAACGCCACCTGGTCCAAGAGCGAGAGCAGGTAGCCCCCGTGGATCTTGCCCCCGAAGTTGGAGTGCGACGGCAGCATCAGCATGGAAAGGGATACCTTGGATTCCTCAACGGACTTGAATGCTTCGGGCATGAACCGGATGATCAAGTGAATGGCCCGAAGTTAGGATCCATTCTTGGGTTTGACCAGCGATGGATCGGCAGGGCCATGAGCATCAACCGCAGGCATCTTGCAGGAAAGCTCAGGTCTCACTTCGGGTAGTTCAACGTGTGTTGAGCTGATTGCCAGGACATTGGAAAAACACAGTACAATTTTGGAATCGGATTCCGAAATTGTACCGGCAAAATTCAGGAGGGGCTTGGTCATGTGTCCGGAATCCGTGGAGCGCACCATTTAACACAAGCAGGGCGTACCAGTCTCTTCAGCCTCCGTCCGGTCCCAGGTATTCCTTCAACGCCTGCACATACCGCTCAAACGCCTTCAATCCCTTGGCGGAAAGCGCGCATCTCGTGTTGGGGTAATTGTCCTTGAAGGTCTTCTTCACCGTGATGTAGCCTGCTTCCTTCAGCTTGGTGATCTGCACGCTGAGGTTGCCGCGCGTGGCACCGGTCTTCTCCAGGAGGAAGTTGAAGTCCGCGCTTTCCACCCCCACCAACAGGCTTGCGATGGCGAGCCGCAGCTGGTTGTGCAGCAGGGGATCAAGCGGTGCGAAGGCCATCCTCTTGCCGCTTGAGCAGATAGCCCGGTACCAAGTAGCCGAACACCATGGCGATGATGTAAAGCAGGGCGGTGGCCTGCACGTCCACGAAGAACGCCACGGCACCCAGCACCCAGAACAGGATGCCCCCGAAGATCAGCGGCCGGAAGCGGAGCAACTGACCAGTGACGAAGGTGGGCAGGCCGGTGAGTACGATGATGGAACCCACCGGCACGCCATGGCCGGCGGTGGCACCGCCGAACAGGGAGATGAGCAACGTGGCCACAAAGCCCATCCACAGCCAAAGCATCACACGGTCCATGAAGCTGGACACTAGTTGCTTTTTGCCCTCCCGTGCGCCATGTACCACGCTGGCAATGCCGCCGATGATGCCCACAACGCCCCACGCATAGCTGCCGCGCGGGTCGCCATTCGCGGCCATCAAATAGTTCACCGCCATCGCGGCGATCAGCAGCACGCCCCACAGCATGAAGTAGAAGCTGTTGCGTTGGAAGCTCTGCTTGGCCTGCCCGATCATCGTTTCAATGAGCTTCAGGCTTTCCGAGGGGGTGAGTTCGCGTTCCATGTGGATAGGGTTAGTGCCGGGGTGTTCCGACTGGACAAAAGTAAATAAGTTTAAGCTATAAACAAGGCGAAGCACCGCAACTGAGCGGAGGATAGTCGCAAGTAGCCCCCGCCGTTTGTGGAGGAGTGCACAACGTGAATGGCTGGGAAGACTTGCGCCTGTCCATACCTTCCTGTGGTGAACCCGTCGAACCAAGGTGGACTTGGTTGCGCCATTGCGGGCCCAGTGCAGCGGAATCCGTCGATTGATTTTCCCCACCTTTGTTCCATGCCCAAGACCATCCTCCTCGCTGGTGCCACGGGGCTTGTGGGCAGTGCCGTGCTGCCATTGCTGCTGGCCGATGCCCGGGTGGGCCGGGTGATCGCGCTCGTTCGCAATCCGCTTCCGCAGGCGCACCCCAAGCTGGAACAGTGGGTGGGTGATGATCTGTTGGCCGTGCTGGGGCCGGTGTCCGTGGACGCGGTGATCTGCTGCTTAGGCACCACCATCGGCAAGGCCGGCAGCCAGGCGGCCTTTATTGCGGTGGACAAGGCGCTGCCCTTGGGCATTGCGCGGTGGGCAAAGGCGCAGGCGGTGCCTGCCTTCTGCATCATCAGTGCCATGGGCGCCGGTGCCGGGTCGCGCATTTTCTACAGCCGGGTGAAAGGGGAGGTGGAACTGGAACTGGAGGCCATGGATTTCCCGAGCCTGTCCTTGTTCCAGCCTTCGGTGCTAACGGGGCCGCGGCGGGAAAGGCGCGCGGGTGAAGGACTGGCCAGCGGCCTGCTGCAGGTGGCGGGCCCGCTGCTGGCCGGTTCATTGGCCGATTACCGTGCGATGCCGCACCATGTGCTTGCACGCGGGCTGGTGCAGGCTGCGCTGGCAGCGGTGCCGGGCATCCACCGGCTTCGGTACCGGGAGATCTGCCGCATGGCGGCGGAGCTGCACACGGCGTAGCAGGGGAAGTGCTCAGAAGCGGGCCACCGTGGTGTGCTTGGCCTTGGCCTCGGCCTCGTCCATCCGGGAGAGCAGGTCGTCACGCACTTGGGCAAAGGCGGAGATCTCCGCCTTGGCCAAGGGCTCGGCGCTGGGCATCACTTCCCGCCGGGGGTCCACCTGCTGCCCGTTCTTCCAAAAGCGGTAGCACACATGCGGCCCCGTGGCCAGGCCGGTGCTGCCCACCTCGCCGATCGGCTGTCCCTGCCGCACCACCTGCCCTTGCTTCACCAGGATCTTGCGCATGTGCAGGTATTGCGTCTCGTAGGTGTGGTTGTGGCGGATCTTTACATAGTTGCCGTTGCCGGCGGTATATCCCGCCTTGGTCACGGTGCCGTCGCCCACGGACTGGATGGGGGTGCCGTAGGGTGCGGCGTAGTCGGTGCCCAAGTGGGCTTTCATGCGCTGCTGCACGGGATGGAACCGGCGCAGGCTGAACCCGGAGGAAATGCGGGAGTACTTCAATGGCGCTTGCAGGAACGCCTTTTTCAGGCTCTTGCCTTCGGCGTCGTAGTAGCCGCCTTGGCTATCGGGCTTTTCGTACAGGAAGGCCTCCTGCGTGCGGGCGCCCTCGTAGCGCACGCCCAGCAGCACAGGTTCGCCATAGTTCTCGCCGTCCACGGTCCTTTGCCGGTATACCAGGGTGAAGCGGTCGCCCTTTTGGATGCGGTAGAAATCCACCGTCCAGGCCAGCACGTTGCTGAGGGCGGCCGCAAGTGAAGGACTGGCGCCTGCGCCCACCAGGTCGTTCCACAGCGCCCCGGTCACTTCCACGCTCAGGCTGGCTTCAGCAGTGTGTACGGGGCGCTTTTCCACATGCACGGCACAGGGCGGTTCCAGCTTGAACACCACGTGGTCCACGAGGTCGGACTCGTACACGAAATAGGCCGGTGCATCCCCGCCGTCCTCGGGGAGGATGAAGGCGATGGTGTGGCCGGCGCGCATGCGGTTCACCTTGAACACGGGCTCGGCCATGCGCGACAGGCTGTCCACCACGGCGGCATCTACATGGGCGGCGGAGAGCAGCGCGCTGAAGGTGTCGCCCGCCTTCACGCGGGCACGTTCCACCCGGAAGCCGTCCAGGGGAATGCCGTAGGCGCTGGGGGGCGCGGGCAGGCTGTCCTGCGCGGTAAGGGCCGGTTCTTCCCGGTATTCCTCATGGGGCGCAAGGTCTACGCCCAGGTAGAGGTAGGCGGCGGCAGCCCCCGCCAACAGCAATCCGCCTGCACCGATCCACGCTCCTTTCCGCATGTTGCGAAGTAAGGAACGGCAGGTTTTTGAAAAGGTTGCACGGTCGCTGCTTTTTCAACAAGGGCCACGGCAAAAGCGCGTGCGGCGGTCACTCGCGGGCGATGGGGTTGGCCAGGCCCTCGTAGCCGCTGAGCTCCATCTTGATGGAGCCCACCAGCACCTTGGCCTGGGCCAGCACGGGGATGCGGTTGCCGTCGTCGGTGATCCACACGTTGAGGTCGTTGTTGTCCTTGAAGATGCGGCCTTCCTGCACCACGGGCTGGAATTTCAGGCAGCGGTATTTGCCGTTGCGCAGCTTGATGGTCTCCTTGCCGATGTAGCGCATGCGCAGCGGCCACAGTTCGTTGTCCAGGAACGTGTCTATGGTGAACACGTCACCGGCCTTGGCCTGGTCGAAGTTGATGGTGCGCGCATAGTAGAATGCGCTGAGCATGTCCTGCACGTGGGCGGGCACCTCATAGGTCTTTTTGTCCTGGGTGGCCACCTGGCCGTTGCGCTGCATGAAGGTGTAGTCCTGGCTGAACTTGTAGCCGCCTTCATCCACCCGGCGCACGAAGATGTAGGGGAATACGCCGCTTTGGTCGAAGTAGGTCTCGTAGCGGTCGTCCACCTTGAAGAAGGCCTTGAAGGCGCCGGTGCTTTCACCCAAGCCCACGGCGTGCAGCACCTTGCGGCCGCCGATCTCACGCGGGTATTCCTTCAGCTCCAGGGTGGCCGTGCCTGCGTTTAGCCAGCCGTAGTGCAGCACATAGCTCAGTTTTTCGCCGGGCGCAAAAGCGTGGTAGTCCAGCGTGCGCAGTACGTTCACCCCGGTGGCAGGGGCGGGTTCCCGCGTGCCGTCCTGGGCAAAACCGAAGGAGAGGCCGCAGGCCACCATAAAAAGGAACGCTGTTCGATGTGCCATCGCACCGGCTTTTGCAAGTGACGTACCAAAGTACGAAAGGTAGCCTTCCCGTATTGTTCTATACCACAATGTTCACGATGCGCTTGGGCACCACGATCACTTTTTTCGGGGCCTTGCCCTCCATGCGGGCCTGCACTTCCGGATTGGCCAGCACGGCGGCCTCCACCTCCTCCTTGGCCATCGCCACGGGGAATTCCAGCTGCATGCGTGTTTTGCCGTTGAAGCTGATGGGGTAGCTGAAGCTGTCCTCTTGCAGGTATTGCGCGTCCCACTGCGGCCAGGGTGCCGTGCTGATGCTCTCGGC
>JAFEAI010000076.1 GCA_018266475.1 Bacteroidota bacterium | reverse complement strand
GGCGCGGTACACCTGTTCGATTGGGACGAGATCAACTTCGCGGAGATCGCCCGCGAGATGCTGGCCACGCACAACTGGTTGCAACCGCAGATCGGCTATGTGCCCTTCTATGAAAAACCGCCGCTCTTTATGTGGATGCAGGCGGTCAGCATGGCCGTGTTCGGCGTGGGTGAGTTCGCGGCGCGGCTGCCCAATGCCTTGTGCGGAATAGCTACGCTGGTGGTGCTGTTCCGCATCGGCACGCGGCTGCGCAACCGCAGCTTCGGGCTGCTGTGGGTGCTGGCCTACCTCGGCTCCATCCTGCCAAACCTCTACTTCCGCAGCGGCATCATCGATCCCTGGTTCAACCTCTTCATTTTCCTCGGCTTCCTGGCGTTCATCCGCAGCACGGACACGGCGGCCAGTGCGGGCCTTTCAGCCCGGCAGAAGAACCTTTCCGCAGCCATGGCCGGGCTTTGGCTGGGGCTGGCCGTGCTCACCAAAGGGCCGGTGGGCATGCTGATCCCCGCGCTGTGCGCCTTGGTGTACTGGGTGTGGAACCGCTTCCGCCTCTACGTTTCCATTCCCCGCGTGCTGCTGATGCTGGGCGTGCTGTTGCTGGTGCCCGGCCTGTGGTTCGGCGCGGACCTGCTGCGCAACGGGCCGGTGTTCATCACCGCCTTCTTCTGGCGCCAAGTGGCCATGCTCAGCACCGAGGATGCCGGCCACGGCGGCTTCTTCGGCTACCATTTCGTGGTGCTGCTCATCGGCTGCTTCCCCGCATCGGTGTTTGCCTTGCAGGAGATAGTCAGTGGAGCTGGCTCCATCAAGGTCTCGCGCGGCGGACCTTGTATGCACCCTTTGCCTCAGGGTCCCCTTCGGGAGACCGCTGAGGGAGCTGGTCAACAACAGACAACTGACAACCCCCAACTGACAACAGACAACCCGCAACCCCAAACCGGCCAACAGGCACCAGTTGTCAGTTGTCCGTTGTCAGGGCCTGCCGATGGCTCAGCGTTCATTGGACACCGGACCACGAGCATCGGACACCTAACAACTGACAAACAACAACTGACAACGGACAACCACCGCAAGTGGCTCCTCATCCTCTTCTGGGTGGTCCTCATCCTCTTCAGCATCGTCAAGACCAAGATCGTGCACTACAGCAGCCTGTGCTACTTCCCGCTCACCTTCCTGGCGGCGCTGCAGCTGGAGCGGTTGTGGAACGGCGGAAAGGCCACGCTGTGGTCGCGGCTGCTGATGGGCGGCATCGGCACGCTCTTCGCGCTGGTCACGTTGGTGTTGCCCTTCGTCGGCATGCACCCGGAGTGGATCATTCCGTTGTTGAAGAACGACCCCTTCGCGCAAGGGAACATGGCGGCCCAAGTGCATTGGACAGGCTGGGAAGCGCTTGCGGGCGTGTGGATGTGCGTGGTGCTCTACCTCGGCCACCGCTACTTCGCGAAGCGCGCATACCGCGGCGGCATCGTGGCGGTGTTCGGCGGCACGGCGCTGTTCGTCACCATCACGCTGTATTGCTTCATCAACAACATCGAGGGCTACTCGCAGCGCGCGGCGGTGGAGTTTTACCAGCAGCGGCAAGGGGAGAAGTGCTATGTGATGACGATGGGCTACAAGAGCTATGTGCAATGGTTCTATTCGCGCATGCCGCCCATCACCGACGCGCGGGCGCAGGATGAGGACTGGCTGCTGCACGGCGACGTGGACCGCCCGGTGTACCTGTCCTGCAAGGTGCCTGACGCGGAGGAGGTGGCCGCCATTCCCGGTTTGCAGGAGCTGTACCGGAAGAACGGGTTTGTGTTCTTCAGGAGGAACGCTCCGTGAAGCAGGTTGAGGGGGCCATGCAGGTCAGGGCCATCGGGTCTAACGCGCCCTGCGGGCGCGGCTTCCAATGGAATTCAAACCACGGATGGACACGGATGAACACGGATCCCGGACCCACCTACCAAGCAAAACAACATTCCCTATCCGTGTTCATCCGTGT
>JAFEAI010000075.1 GCA_018266475.1 Bacteroidota bacterium | reverse complement strand
TGTACCACTGTAGACATTCAGATCGTCCTCTGGACTGATCTGAATGTCACATTGGTATCACTCCTTCACAAAGGAGCGCACGATGCGCTTGCCGTCCTGCATTTCCACCTGCACGAGGTACCGGCTTTGCTTGAGGTCCGCCACGTCCACATGCGCCATGTTGCCGGTTTCGGGTTGCACCAGTACCGTGCGCCCGGTGATGTCAAGCAGCGTAACGCGCGCCATCGCCCGGTCGGTGCCCACATGCAGCAGGTCCGTGGCCGGTGAAGGATACACTTGGATGGCGGCCGCATCGTGCTCGGCCACACCCACCGGAAAGCTGAACGCCAGGTTGTCCACGTTGATGTAATTCCCCGCCGTGGGCGGGTTCAGGTTGGAAGAGATCACGATGAAGGCCGAATCCGGCACTTCGTTGCTCACATAAGTGATCCCAATGGTGAACGGGACCCAATCCATGCTCGGTGGCCAACTCCAGGTCTTCGTCCCTGTTCCCACAGGAGCATGGCTGTGCGAGGCTTCGATCCACTTGGTCAGGTACACCGTGATGCCGCACGAATCACTTGTCCCCCCGTATGCCACCTGTCCGGTGAGCGCCGTAGGCCTGAATGCGTAGGGGAACCCCGGCTTGTGCGTGGTGGTGTTGCCCGCCACCACCAATGAGGGCACAAGCCCCAAGCCGGCCCCCTGGCGGGTGGTGGCGGTCATATAGTGGCTGCTCCCTGCCTGGCCCGGTGAACCTTGGGTACATGCAAGGCCCATCCCTGGCACCACGGAGGTTTCTGCGTTGAGCGTGATCCAATCCACCGGGTCCTGATAGGAGGCCCCGGCGGGGGTGTACCAGTTCTCAAAATCCCCGTTGGGCACCTGCTGTGCCACCACCGTAGCCGCGCAGCACCCCAAAGCCATGCTGAAGAACAGTGTCTTGGTTTTCATTTTCCTTTTTGTTGGTTGGACAAGTTGCACAACACCGGCGCCGGCAGCACTGTTCCTGCCATCACGAATTTTTGCTACCCACTGCACCGGCACGCACCACGCGGCATGCCCGGCTCCCTGTTCCGGAAAAAAGGAAGGCCGCCCGTTGCCGCGGCGGCCTTCCCCACACAACCGGAAAAGCACCTTGCTCACTCCTTCACAAAGGAGCGCACCATGCGCTTGCCGTCCTGCATTTCCACATGCACCAGGTACTTGCCATGCGCAAGCCCGGATACGTCCAGTTTCACCGTGGAGGTATTCACCACGCGGTTGGCCACTGGGCGCCCGGTGATGTCCAGGATGATGATGCTCTTCATGGGCGCTTCACCGCCCACGCTGATCCAATCGGATGCCGGGGAAGGGAAGACCTGCAGGCC
Source organism: Bacteroidota bacterium (assembly GCA_018266475.1). Classification (GTDB taxonomy): domain Bacteria; phylum Bacteroidota; class Bacteroidia; order Flavobacteriales_F; family PHOS-HE28; genus PHOS-HE28. The sequence continues at coordinate 14,212 of JAFEAI010000075.1, read as the reverse complement.
GGAGGTCTCTTCCTCGGCAATGCCGGTGGCTATGCCGGATGCGGCCAGCGCGTCCACCTTGATGAAGCTGCCCGCCACCGGGTGGTTCAGGCTGGAGGCCACCACCACGAAAGCGGAATCCGGCGTGGCCGCACTTTGGTACACGAACGGCTGGTTGATGGCATGCCAGCCCGCCAGGTTCCCCAAGGCCACGACCACGGCGCCGCCCACCACGTCCCTGGCATTGGTGGTGGTGTTCCACTTGGAAAGCACCATGGCCACCATGCCGCTATCGGTTGCCTGCACGTTGTATTGCCATTGGCCGGTGAAGGATGCCGGGCGCGTGGTGTAGGCAAAGCCGGTGCGGCCGGTAACGGGGTCGCCAAGCGAGAGGATCCCCTGTATGGTGCCGATGCCGGTTGCTGTGCGGGTGGTGACCGTGGCGTAGTAATTCCCTACCGCGCCCGGCGTTCCCTTTTCGCAAGAAAGGCCCATGCCCGGAAAGGCGCTTGTAAGTGCATTGAACGTGATCCAGCCCACGGGGTCCTCGTAGGTGGCACCTGTTGGCGTGGCCCAATTCTCGAATCCCCCATTGGGGACCTGGGCGGTGGCGGGGGCTAGCAGCGTGCCCACCGCGATGGTGGAAAGGAGTAGGCGTGCGTTCATGTTATTCCTGTTTTTGGATTGCCGAAAGTTGAGCGGCTCCGGCCACCAGCCACCTGTTCCATAACTATTTTATACAATATGTTTTCAACCGGCCGCCCTTCTGCCCGCCGCCAGGAAAACGATGGTGCCTGCGACGCCTGCGGTAAGCGACGCGAAGAGGATGCCCAATTTGGCCTGGTCGCGGAGCAGTTCGGAGGTGAAGGCCAGGTCGCTGATGAAAATGGCCATGGTGAAGCCCAGCCCGCCCAGGATGGAAATGGCGATCATGTGCATCCAGTTCACCCCCGCGCCCAACCTGCCCCATCCCATCTTCACAAACAGCCAGGCCATGCCCAGCAGGCCCAAGGGCTTGCCGAGCACCAGGCCCAGCAGCACGCCCAGGGTAACCGGCTCGCGCACTGCCTGCGCCACGGATTGCGGCAATTCGATGCCGGCGTTGGCCAGCGCGAAAAGCGGAAGGATGAAAAACGCCGACCACGGGTGCAGCACCTGCTCCAAGCGTTGCGAAGGGGTTTCCGCATAAGCGCTCACGCGCTTCATTTTGGTGATCACCTGCATTTGCTCCTCGGAGACCAGGGCGGTGGGCGTATCCTCGATGCCGTCATAATCATCGGCCAGCTTGCGGACCTTCCGGGTAAAGGAGGGCCCGCTCATTTTGGTGCGCGCGGGGATGGTGAAGGCGGCCAGCACGCCGGCCACCGTGGCATGCACCCCGGAGAGGGAGAACGCCAGCCAAACCCCCGCAATGGCCACGGTGCCGTACGCCGTCATGTTCCGCACGCCAAGGAGGTTCATGGCCAGCAAGGTCAGCAGGAACAGCGCGCCAATGCCCAGGTTGGCCATTGACAGGTCCGAGGTATAGAACAGGGCGATGACGGAAACCGAGGCGATGTCGTCGATCACGGCCACGGCGATGAAGAAGGCCTTGATGGCCGGCGGCACACGCCTTCCCAGCAGGGCCAGCAATCCCAGCACGAAAGCCGTATCCGTTCCCAAGGTGATCCCCCAGCCGCGCACGGCCTCTCCTTGAAATGCGTTTACCGCCAGGAAGATCAATGCCGGCAGCAGCATGCCGCCCACGCTTGCCGCCACCGGCAGTGCCGCATTGGCACCCCTCATTTCCCCACCGATGAACTCGCGCTTGAGCTCCAGGGCCACCATGAAGAAGAAGACCGCCATCAGGCCGTCGTTGATCACGTGCAGCAGGTCGCGCTCAAAGATGAACTGGCCGATGCGCACGCCCACGGTGTGGTGCCAGATCTCACGGTAGGCCTCCTGCCAAGGCGAGTTGGCCAGGAACACGGCCACTGCGGCCGACAAAAAGAGCACCAACCCGCCCGCCGATTCGTTGCGGATGAAGCGGTCCAAGGGCTTCAGCACCTTATCGATGGGGTATTCGCGCATATCCATAGTCGTTCAGGTCGATTTAGAATTTGCTGTGCCGCACACTGTAGCGGAAGTACACCACCATGCCGATGGCCAGCCAAACCACCAGCCGCAGCCAGGTATCCCAGGGCAGGGCAAGCATCATCACGCCGCACACCAGCACGCCCAGGGCGGGCACCAGCGGCACCAGCGGGGTGCGGAACGCGCGCGGCGCATCGGGCATGGTGCGGCGCATCACGATCACGCCGATGCTCACCAGGATGAAGGCCAGCAGGGTGCCGATGCTGGTCATTTCGCCCACCACCTTGCCGGGCACCAGGCCTGCGAACAGGCCCACGAACACCATGAAGAGCATGTTGCTCTTGAAGGGTGTGCGGAAGCGCGGATGCACATCGCTGAACACCTTGGGCAGCAGCCCGTCGTGGCTCATGCTGTAGAACACGCGGCTTTGGCCCAGCAGCATCACCAGGATCACCGAGGAGTAGCCCGCCAGGATGGCGATGATGATGGCCTGCTGGAGCCACACGTAGGGCGTGTGGGCGATGGCGGTGGCCACAGGCGCAAGCTTGTCATGGGTGCCGCCGTACTCGGTGTAGGGCGCAAGGCCCGTCATCACGTGGCCGAAGAGCACGTACAGCACGGTGCAGATGGCCAAGGAGCCCAGGATGCCGATGGGCATGTTGCGCTTGGGGTTCCTGGCCTCCTGCGCGGCGGTGCTCACCGCATCAAAGCCGATGTAGGCGAAGAAAATGATTCCCGCGCCCTGCAATACGCCGCTCCACCCGAAGTGGCCGAAGGTGCCGGTGTTCTCCGGAATGAAGGGCACCAGGTTCGCGGGATCGACATAGGCCCAACCCAGTGCGATGAACACCAGCACCACGGCCACCTTCAGCACCACGATGATGCTGTTGACCACGGCGCTCTCCTGCGTGCCGCGGGCCAGCAGCAGCGACATGCACGCCACGATGAACACGGCCGGCAGGTTGATGATGCCCCCTTCAAAAGGCCCGGCCATGATGGCCGTGGGGATGTGCATGCCGTGCATCAGCAGCAGCTTGTTGAGGTATTGGCTCCAGGAGATGGACACCATGGCTGCGCCCACGGCATACTCCAGCACCAGGTCCCAGCCGATGATCCAGGCCCAGAGGCGGCCCATGGTGGCATAGCTGTACGTGTAGGCGCTGCCGGCAATGGGGATCATGCTGGCAAACTCGGCATAGCAGAGCCCTGCAAAGGCACAGCCGACGGCGCTGATGATGAACGACAGCACCACGGCCGGGCCCGCGTGCTCGGCGGCCACCACCCCGGTAAGGGAAAACAGGCCCGCCCCGATGATGGCCCCGATGCCCAAGGCCACCAGGCTGCCTGCGCCCAGGCGCCGCACCAAGGTGCCCGCCCCTTCCGCATGGGCTTCATCCAGCAAGATGCCAAGGGGTTTCCGGTTGAAGTGTACGCTCATGCTGCTTGTTGGTTGGCGGCTAAGCTATGCGTTGGCCGAAAACGGCAGCCTGCCGCATTCCGCGCGCCTCCTTTAATCGGGGCCGTGTTAAAAGTTGCATCGCCCGCTACCGCACGGCAAAACCGGATAAAAAATTTGCTCCGCGAAAGGGTCCGACCAACTAACCAACAGGACCGCAAAACCTTCGCATTAACCGTCCCATGAAAACGCTGTTGATCGCCGCCGCACTCGGAGCTTCCATGCTCACCGCCACCGCCGCAGAGGCGCAGCAACCCCAGGCACCGGCCACCAAGACGCAGGCCGCGCCCGCCAAGAAGGAGGCCGCCAAGCCGGAGGCCAAGGAGCACAAGGAAATGAAGGCCAACGAAGGAAAGCCGAAGGCTGCCAAGACCGAGGCCCCCAAGACCGAGGAGAAGAAGGCTCCCGCCAAGCACGAGGAGCACAAGACCAAGTAAGATCGGTCCATTGCACAGGGAAGAGGCCACCGCACAGGTGGCCTCTTTCATTTGCCACCCCGGCCAACATGCAGCGATAAATTCGCGCCCTTCCCGCAATGGCCCGCCCAGGCACCCGCACCTCCCCTTTCGTTCCGCACACCGTGCTCCCGGTATTGATCGCCATCAGCGCGTCGCACATGCTGAACGACCTGGTGCAGTCGTTGATCCCGGCGATCTACCCCATTGTCAAGGAGCAGTTTTCGCTCAGCTTCACCCAGGTGGGGCTGATCACCCTTTGTTTCCAGATGACCGCCTCCATCCTGCAGCCCTTCGTGGGGCGGTACACGGACAAGCGGCCCCATCCGCACGCGCTGATGCTGGGCATGGCCTTCACCCTGGCCGGCGTGCTTGCGCTTTGGGGCGCGGGCAGTTTTGTAAGCCTGCTGGGCGCGGTGATGCTGGTAGGCATGGGTTCCTCGGTGTTCCATCCGGAAGCCTCGCGCATTGCCCATGCGGCGGCGGGCGGCAAGCGCGGCCTGGCCCAGTCGGTCTTTCAGTTGGGCGGCACCTTCGGCTCCTCGCTGGGCCCGCTGCTGGCGGCGCTGATCGTGGTGCCCTACGGCCTGCGCAGCCTGGGGTGGTTCGCCATTGTCCCCTTAGCGGCCATCCTGGTGCTCAGGCAGGTGGGTGCCTGGTACCGGCGCACTTCGGCCATTCGCGCAAGGCGCCCCCCCAAAGCGCCGCTGCACCACGGCATTCCGCCGGGAACCGTGCGCCGCTCCATCATCATCCTGCTGGTGCTGGTGTTCTCCAAGCAGTTCTACCTGGCCAGCATGGGCAGCTACTACACGTTCTTCCTGATGGACAAGTTCGGCGTTTCCGTGCAGAACGCGCAGATCCACCTCTTCATCTTCCTGCTGGCCTCGGCCATCGGCACCTACCTGGGCGGGCCCATCGGTGACCGCTACGGGCGCAAGTACGTCATCTGGTTCTCCATCCTGGGCTCGGCGCCCTTCACGCTGCTGCTGCCTTACGCCAACCTGGCGTGGACGGCCATCCTGGCGGGGCTGGTGGCCCTTGTGCTTTCCTCGGCCTTCTCGGCCATCGTGGTGTACGCCCAGGAACTGGTGCCGGGCAAGCTGGGCATGATCTCGGGCCTGTTCTACGGGTTCGCCTTCGGCATGGCGGGCATCGGCTCGGCCCTGCTGGGCACCTTGGCGGACCATACCAGCATCCGGTACGTGTTCCACGTGTGCGCCTTCCTGCCGTTGATCGGCCTGATCGCCGGCTTTCTTCCGCGCATCCGCCTGTACCAGCAGGCCGGCACCGCGCCCCGCTGACCCCGGCATGGTCCACTTGCCCAGTGCTTTCCGCCCGTATCCCATCTTTGCGGCATCGCCTTGGCCCAAGCCACGGCGGGCAAAGCATGGCCAAGATCCTGATCATTGACGACGAAAAGGCGATCCGCAATGCGCTCCGCGACATCCTGGAGCATGAAAAGCACCAGGTGGAAGAGGCCGAGGACGGGGCCGGCGGCCTTGCCAAGGCCATGAAGGCCAAGTTCGACGTGGTGCTGTGCGACATCAAGATGTCCAAGATGGACGGCATGGAAGTGCTGGAAAAGCTGATGGCCCACGACGACAGCATCCCGGTGGTGATGATCAGCGGGCACGGCACCATAGACACGGCCGTGGAGGCCCTCAAGAAGGGGGCGTTCGACTTCATTGCCAAGCCGCCCGACCTGAACCGGATCCTGGTGACCCTGCGCAATGCGCTGGACCGCGGCTCGCTGGTGCAGGAAACAAAGGTGCTGCGCCAAAAGGTGCAGAAAGGCAAGGCCGCCGGAAACATGATCGGGTCGGGGAAGGCCATGGAGGCCATCCGCGAAATGGTGGACAAGGTGGCGCCCAGCGACGCACGGGTGCTGATCACCGGCGGCAATGGCGCAGGCAAGGAGGGCGTGGCCCGCATGCTGCACGAAAAGAGCAACCGCAAGGACGGCCCCTTCGTGGAGGTGAATTGCGCGGCCATCCCGGGGGAGCTGATTGAGAGCGAGCTCTTCGGGCATGAGAAGGGCGCCTTTACCAGCGCGGTGGCCCAGCGCAAAGGCAAGTTCGAGCTGGCGGACGGCGGCACCCTGTTCCTGGACGAGATCGGCGACATGAGCCTGGCGGCGCAGGCCAAGGTGCTGCGCGCCCTGCAGGAAAACCGCATCACCCGCGTGGGCGGGGACAAGGAGATCAAGGTGAACCCGCGCGTGATCGCCGCCACCAACAAGGACCTGCGCAAGGAGATCGCCGCAGGGCAGTTCCGCGAGGACCTTTTCCACCGCCTGAGCGTGATCCCCATCCATGTGCCCGACCTGAAGGACCGTGCGGAGGACATCCCCGAGCTAGTGCTGCACTTCATCGGCCAGGTGTGTGCCGAGCAGGGCACCGCGCCCAAGCAGATCGCGGACAAAGCGGTGAAGGAGCTGCAGAAGATGCCCTGGACGGGCAATGTGCGCGAGTTGCGCAACGTGGTGGAGCGGTTGGTGATCCTGGCCGGGCCCGAGATCACCGAGGCCGATGTAAAGCGATACGCAGCGGTGTAGGCAACCTTCGCGGACCCCTGCAGGGGTGCTTCAACAGGCCGCTGTTCACATCCTTGACGAATTTTCGCCCTCCGCGCAGGCAACCAGCCGGGGTGTGCTGCGTCTATCCTCCAGTTGCCGACCTCCCGGCCGCTAGAAAAACTCCACTCGCAATGTTCAGCCCTCAGCACCTTTTCGACCTTATCTACAACCAGTTCGGGGATAGCCTGTTCTACATCCTCGGCTTCATGGCGGTGCTTTCCATCGTGGCCCTGTGGCGCTTGTACGACAAGGCGGGGCAACCGGGCATTGCGGCCATCGTGCCTGTTTGGAACATGGTGGTCTTCCTGAAGATCATCGGCCGCCCGGCATGGCACATCCTGTTGTTCCTGATCCCGGTGTACGGGCAGCTTTACCTGATCCCCAAGGTGTGGATCGAACTGTGCCAGAGCTTCGGCAAGCGCACCGTGCTGGATTATGTGCTGGTGATCCTGCTCAACGGATTGTACATCTTCAACCTGGGCATGAGCTACGATACGGAGTACGCCGGGCCCGTGTACGGCACGCACCCCGCGCTTGACCACCGCCCGAACCACCGCCCCAGCCTGGCCTGAGCGGACTGTGCTACAGCATTGAAAGCCTCGGGCCCGGCTTCGCACAACACGCTATCGCCAAGGTGCCGGGAACGATCACCGGCTTCCTGAACGATCATCCCCCGGCAGCGGACCGCCGGGAAAATTGCGGGCATGCCGCGCAAAAGCCGTCCAAGTGGATGGCATTGGCGCACACGTTGCGGGGGAAAGCAGTGGGCCGGATCCTTGGCAACCGGCACGGCCGGTGGTCAGCCGATCAGCGTCACCGCCTTCTTCAGCGCCTTGGGCAATCCATCGGGGTCCTTGCCGCCAGCGGTGGCATAGAACGGTTGGCCCCCGCCGCCACCCTTGATCTCGGCGGCCAGTTCCTTGATGAGCTTGGGCGCGGCGAATCCCTTTGCAATGAGGTCCGCGCCCACCATCACGGCCAGCAGGGCCTTTCCCTCCTGCCTGGCGCCCAGCACCAGCAACAGGTCGGGGTTGGCATCCTTCAGGCGGAAGGCCAGGTCGCGCATGCCATTGGCATCCAGGTCTACTTCCTGGGCCACCACGCGGGCACCGGGCACGGTGACGGCCTTGTCCAGCATGGTGTGCTGCAATTGCGCCACCTTTTCATGGGCGGCTTTTTCCAGTTCCTTGGCCATGGCGGCGTTCTGGTCCAACAGCTGCTTCACGGCCGCCGTGATGTCGGCCGGGTGCTTCAGCAGGTCCTGCAGCCCTTCCAGCGTATGCAGCCGCTGCTGCACATACGCCTCGGCCGCCTCGCTGGTAATGGCCTCAATGCGGCGGATGCCTGCGGCCAGGGCGCCCTCGGCCACAATGCGCAGGTCACCGATCTCACCGGTGCGGGGGGCATGGGTGCCGCCGCACAGTTCCACGCTTTCGCCGAACTTGATCACGCGCACCTTGTCGCCGTACTTCTCGCCGAAGAGGGCCATGGCGCCCATGGCCTTTGCCTGCGCCATGGGGGTGTCCCGGGATTCCTCCAGGGGCATGTCCGCGCGGATCTGCTCCTTCACCTCGGCCTCCACGCGGGCCAGTTCCTCCGGGGTGATCTTGGCGAAGTGCGAAATGTCGAAGCGCAGGCGGTCCGGGGCCACCAGTGAGCCTTTCTGCTCCACATGCTTGCCCAGCACGCGGCGCAGGGCATGGTGCAGCAGGTGGGTGGCGGTGTGGTTGCGGCGGGTAAGGCGCCTGCGGTGGCCGTCCACTTCGGCGGTGAGCGGTGCCATGGGGTCTGCGGGCAGCTCGGCGGTGAAGTGTACGATCAATTGGTTTTCGCGCTTGGTGTCCAGCACGGGCACCCGCTTACCGGCTTGGATCAACCAGCCCTGGTCGCCCACCTGCCCGCCCCCTTCGGGGTAGAACGGCGTGCGGTCCAGCACGAGCTGGAAACGGTCGCCGGCCTTGTCCTTCACGCGGCGCCAGCGGAGGATGCGCGCTTCTGCCTGCAGGCTGTCGTACCCGGTGAACACGGTGCTGCCGGCGGCCACTTCGGTCCAGTCGCCGGTGGTGATGGCGGTGGCGGCGCGGGAGCGGTCCTTCTGCTTCTTCAGTTCCTGCTCAAAGCCGGCCATGTCCACCTGCAGGCCGTGCTCGCGGGCCATCAGGCGGGTGAGATCGATGGGGAATCCGAAGGTGTCGAAAAGCTCGAAGGCCTTGGCGCCGCTGAGGGTGCCTGTGCTTTCGGCCACCAGTTGCTCCAGGCGCCCGGTGCCGGTTTCCAGCGTGCGCAGGAAGGCGCGTTCCTCCTCCAGGATCACGCTGCCGATGAGCTCTTGTTGCCTGGCCAGTTCGGGGAATTGGCCGCCCATCTGCTTCACCAGCACGGGCACCAGGGCATGGATGAACGGTTCGTGCAGAGCCAGGAAGCTGTAGCCGTAGCGCACCGCGCGGCGCAGGATGCGGCGGATCACATAGCCCGCGCCGGTGTTGGAGGGCAGCTGGCCGTCGGCAATGGCGAAGGCAATGGCGCGCAGGTGGTCTGCCGCCACGCGCAGCGCGATGTCGGTTTTTTCCTGTTGCCCGTACGGCTTTCCGCAGCTGGCGGCCAAGGCCTGTATCAGGGGCTGGAACACGTCCGTGTCGTAGTTGCTGCGCTTTCCCTGCAGCACCATGCAGAGGCGTTCGAAGCCCATGCCCGTGTCCACGTGCCTGGCCGGCAGCGGCACCAGGGCGCCGTCGGCCTTGCGCTCGAACTGCATGAACACGTTGTTCCAGATCTCGATCACCTGCGGGTGGTCGTTGTTCACCAGTTCGCGGCCGCTCCTGGCCTGTTTTTCCTCCGCGCTGCGCACATCCACGTGGATCTCGGTGCAGGGGCCGCAAGGGCCGGTGTCGCCCATCTCCCAGAAGTTGTCCTTGCGGCTGAAGGGCATCACGCGGTCGGCGGGCAGGTACTTCAGCCAAAGGTCCCTGGTTTCATGGTCGGGCTCCAGCTTGTCGGCCGCATCACCGCCGAAATAGGTGACATAGATGGTTGCCGGATCGATCTTGTAGGTATCCACCAGCAGCTCCCATGCCCACTGCACGGCCTCCTGCTTGAAGTAGTCGCCGAAGCTCCAGTTGCCCAGCATCTCGAACATCGTATGGTGGTACGTGTCGATGCCCACTTCCTCCAGGTCGTTGTGCTTGCCTGAAACGCGGAGGCACTTCTGGGTGTCGGCAATGCGGGGATGCGTTACCGGCCTGTTGCCCAGGAAAAGGTCCTTGAACTGGTTCATCCCCGCATTGGTGAACATCAGCGTGGGGTCGTCCTTCACCACCATGGGGGCGCTGGGCACTATGGTATGGCCGCGCTTGGCGAAGTGGTCAAGAAAGGTTTGGCGGATCTGTTGGGCGGTAGGCATGCAGGAAGCTCGTATCTGGCCCGGGCCGGTAGGAATTGTTCACACCCGGGCGAAGGCCGCGAAATTAAGGGCGGCTTACCTTCGCGATCGCCGCACCGCACCCGATGGGGGAACACAAGTACCGCTTCAATCCGGACACGCTCAACTTTGAGCGCATCCGCACCACGGGGTGGAAAAAGCTCAAGCGCATCTCCCTGGCCTTGGCTCCCGGGCTGCTGCTGGGCGTGGCGGGCATCTTTCTGGCCTTCCAGTTCATCGATTCGCCCAAGGAGGCCACGCTGCGGCGCGAAAACCAGCAGCTGATGGTGGAATACGAACTGGTGAACAAGCAGCTGGGGGAAATGGAGAACGTACTGGGCGACCTGGAACGGCGGGATGACAACGTGTACCGGGTGATCTTCGAGGCCGACCCCATCCCCTCCACGGTGCGCATGGCGGGCATCGGCGGGGTGAACCGCTACAAGGACCTGGAAGGCTTCGCCAACAGCGAACTGGTGGTAGGCACCCGCAAGCGGCTGGACCGCATCGCCAAGCGCATGTACGTGCAAAGCCTCTCGCTGGACGAGGTGGGCAAGCTCGTGCTGCGCAAGCAGGACATGCTGGCCAGCATTCCCTCGGTGGAGCCGATCCCCCAGGATGAAACACGCCTGAGCTCCGGCTTCGGGGAGCGCATGCACCCCATCTACAAGATCGGCAAGGCCCACCTCGGGCTCGATTTCACCAGCCCGGTGGGAACGCCCATCCATGCCACCGGCGACGCCACCGTGGAATTTGCCGGCTACAACACCAGCGGCTACGGCAACCACGTGGTGCTCAACCACGGCTACGGCTACCAAACCCTCTATGGCCACATGAGCAAGGTGCTGGTGCGGCGCGGCCAGAAGGTGAAGCGCGGCGACATCATCGGGGAGGTGGGCAGCACCGGCCTCAGCAGCGGGCCCCACCTGCACTACGAGGTGATCAAGGACGGCGAGCACCTGGACCCCATCAACTTCCTCTTCAACAGCCTTACGCCCGAGGAATACGCCCGCATGGTGGAGCTTGCCGGCAATGCGGGGCAATCCATGGATTGAACGGGGAACGGTTGCGCCGCGGGCCACGCCCATGGCAAGGGGCGGTAGTGGGCCAGTGGAGCGGCTTTGCCCTGTTCTTTTATTGAAATTCGACCCTGCGCCCTATCTTCGCAGTGATGCCCCTGAAGGAGAAGACCATCGAGCGCATGTACTGGACCATCGGCGAGGTGGCCGGGGAACTGGGCGTGAATCCTTCCCTGCTCAGGTACTGGGAAAAAGAATTCGGCAGCCTGCGGCCCAAGCGCACCAACAGGGGCGACCGGCTGTATACCCGTGAGGACATCGGCCAATTGCAGCGCATCCAGCACTTGGTGAAGGAAAAGGGCTTCACCCTGCACGGTGCCAAGGGGGAACTGCGCAACGCCCCGGCGGCGGAGCCCAATGCCCAGGCGGACACCCTGCTGGACGAAGTGCGGGACCGCCTGCTGCAGGTGCGCCACCGGCTGGTGCAGCTGCGCAATGCCGGCACACCACCTTCCGGCGGCGGACCCGCCGATTGATTCCGCCGCATGGCCGTAGTTTCGCGGGCCGCCCGGCGCGGCACGCCCGTTACGCTACGCCATGACCTTCAACCTGAGCAAGGCCAACCTGGAACGGATCCAGGAACACATTGCGCAACAGCGCGATGTCGACCTGCTGCTGGCCGTAAAGGACCTGCACCCCGCGGACATCGCCGACGTGCTGGACCAGATCAGCCTGAAGGAGGCCCAATACCTCTTCGAGCGGCTGGAGCCCGAAATGGCCGCCGAGGTGGTGATGGAGGTGCCCGAAGACCGGCGGGACACCCTGCTGGGCAACTACACCGGCAAGGAGATCGCCCAGGAGCTGATCGAGCACATCGAATCGGACGATGCCGCCGACGTGATCGCCGAGCTGCCCGACGAGGTGCGGGAAGAGGTGCTGGCCAACATCGGCGACGAGGAGCAGCGCAAGGAGATCAGCGAGCTGCTGACCTACGACGAAAACACCGCCGGCGGCCTGATGGCCAAGGAGCTGGTGAAGGTGAACGCCTCCAGCAGCATGCTCGATTGCGTGCGCGCCCTGCGCACCCACGCCGAGCACGTGGACGACGTGTACGTGATCCTGGTGGTGGACGATCACGACCGCCTATTGGGCACCATCCCGCTAAAGGCATTGCTCACCACCTCGCTGCGGACCCCGGTGAAGGACGTGTACGACCCGGACGTTATCAGCATCCGCGCCCACGAGCACGTGGAGGAGGCCAGCCGCATCATGGAAAAGTACGACCTGATCGTACTGCCCGTGGTGGACGACCGCGGGCGCCTGCTGGGCCGCATCACCATTGATGACGTGGTGGACGCCATCCGCGAGGAGGAAACCGTGGACGCGCACCGCATGGCCGGCATGGAGGCCCTGGAATACTCCTACAGCCACAGCGGCCTGTGGGAAATGGTGAAGAAGCGCGTGGGCTGGCTCATCATCCTCTTCGTGGGCGAAAGCTTCACGGCCACCGCCATGGGCTTCTACATGAACGAGATCGAGAAAGCCGTGGTGCTCGCCCTCTTCGTGCCGCTGATCATTTCCAGCGGCGGCAACACCGGCTCGCAGGCCAGCACCCTCATCATCCGCGCCCTGTCGCTGGGCGACATCACCGTGAAGGAATGGTGGCGCATCTTCAAGCGCGAACTGAGCGTGGGCCTCACCCTGGGCGTGATCCTGGCCGTGGTGGGCTTCACCCGCGTGGCCATCTGGAGCCAGTTCGTAAACCTCTACGGCCCCCACTGGCTGCTGGTGGGCTTCGTGGTGGCCCTGGCACTGATGGGCGTGGTGGTGTGGGGCAACCTTGTGGGCTCGCTGTTCCCGCTCCTGCTCAAACGCCTGGGCATGGACCCCGCCTCCGCCTCCGCCCCCTTCGTGGCCACCGTGGTGGACGTTACCGGCCTGGTGATCTATTTCTCCATTGCCTCCATCTTCCTGCGGCAGATCCTCTCATGAAGATCAACTTCATCGACAGCGTACACCCCGTGCTCAGCACGCGCCTCACTGTGGCCGGACATACCTGCGAGGACCTCAGCGAACGCACCGGCGACGACCTGCTGGCACAGCTGCGGGATTCCGAGGGCCTGGTAGTGCGCAGCCGCCTGATGCTGGACGAGGCCGTACTGAAGCATGCACCTAAGCTGCGCTTCATCGCACGCGCTGGCGCGGGCATGGAAAACATCGACCGCGATGCGTGCGCAAGGCGCGGCATCAAGCTGTACAACTCGCCCGAGGGCAACCGCGACAGCGTGGCCGAACACGCCGTGGGCATGCTGCTGGCCCTGATGAACCACCTGCCCAAGGCCGACCATGAGGTGCGCCACGGCATCTGGGACCGCGTTTCCAACAGCGGCCACGAGCTGTGCGGCAGCACCGTGGGCATCATCGGCTTCGGCCAGATGGGCACCGCCTTTGCACAGCGCCTGGCCGGCTTCGGCGTGCTGGTGGTGGCCCATGACAAGTACCGCAGCGGCTTCGCCAACGAACGCGTGGAGGAAGTCTCCCTGGAGGAGCTGCAGGAGCGCAGCGACGTGGTGAGCCTGCACCTGCCCCTGACGCCGGAAACCGCGCACTATGCCAACGCGGATTTTTTCGCGCGCTTCGCCCGGCCCATCCGGTTCATCAACACCGCCCGCGGGCCCATCACCGATACCGCCGCGCTGCTGGATGCGATCGATGCCGGCAAGGTGCGCGGCGCCTGCCTGGACGTGCTCGAATTTGAGGAACGCTCGCTGCAGGGCCTGCGCCAGCAACAGGACGAAGCAACCCTGCACCGCCTCCGCGCCTCGCCCAAAGTGCTGCTCAGCCCGCATGTGGCCGGCATCACCGAAGAGAGCTACTTCAAGCTGGCCAACGTGCTTGCCGACAAGATCCTGCGCGACATCGCAGCAGGCACGCTCTGAGCGGCGATTCCACAGCACCGCAACCGGCCCGGTCCCCAAGCCCGCCGCCTCCCCTGCCGGAACCCCTACCTTGGCCGCCGCCATGGCGCACGCGATCCGCACCGAAGTACACGGCCACCGCGGTTGCCGGGGCCACTTCCCCGCAAACACGCTTCCGGCCTTTCTGCACGCCGCCCGCATCGGCTGCCAGTGGATAGAGCTGGACGTGGTGATCACCGGCGACAACCAAGTGCTGGTGAGCCACGAGCCCTGGATGGACCACCTGGCGTGCCTGGGCCCGGAGGGCCTGGCGCTG
>JAFEAI010000074.1 GCA_018266475.1 Bacteroidota bacterium | reverse complement strand
GCCATGCCGGCACGTGTGTCCGGCACGCTGTACACCAGCAGCTGCCCATGGTCCGTGAAGTGCATGTGCTGCACCAGGTCATACACCTCGGGAACAGTGCTTGTACGGGTTCCGTCCCCCAATGCGTGAACGACCACCACCTGCCTGTATTTCAGTGCGGCCTTCACGGCCTTCCTGTCATTGCGGATGGCGGGCACCCGGCCCAGCGATCCCGCATCCGGATACACTGCTGCCGCAATGAACATCGCCTCCGGGTCCACCGCAATGGCATACGCCGCACCGGGCACTTTGAAGCTGCGCGGATTTCCCCGAAACGGTTGCACCGTGACCGTTTCATCCTTCAACATGGCCACCGCATCCGAACCCGGTACCAAGCAGCCGTCCCTGGCGGCGGGAACGTCAAGCACCACCGAACCGGTGGCGGCATCCAGCACGGCCAAGTGCGTTTCCCCGGGTCTGTTCGGATCACTGTTCGGCGGAACTGCCTTTAGCAACATACTATATGTTACATAGCATAGGCGACATTCCGTTCCCTAAAAAATGACTGCACAAGACCGGTGTCCGACTGGATCCCCCGCATGGTGTCGTGCACCAACTGCTTGAAGGACTTGTTCCCCCTGGGCGTGTGCTTGCGCTTGGCCACCTTCTGCTTCGCGTTGTTCCAAACCAGCTCGTCAGGGTTCAGTTCCGGTGAGTATGCGGGCAGTTCGTAGATCTTGAGCGCTCCCCTTGTTGAGCGGACAAACTCCTTCACCTGCTTGGTGGAATGGGTCCTGTGACCGTCCACCACGATGGTGGCAGGGCTGGTGCGCCCACGCATGAACCGGCGCAGGAACTCGGTGAAGACCGCACCGGTGAAGCGCTCCTGATAAAGCATGAAGCGTAGTTCCCCCTTTTTGCTGATGGCCGAGATGCAGTTGACCTTTTCCCGGCGACCGGTGGTCTTGATCACAGGGGTCTGCCCTATGGGCGCCCAGGTCGTCCCATACTGTGCCGTGGCGTGGAATCCGGCCTCATCCACAAAAAAGATGTCCCGGTCCTCCCGCTTGGCCTCCCGTTTGATGGCCGGAAAGGTGTGCTCCAGCCACTCCCGCACTTTATCAGGGTCCTGCTGGTATGCACGCTCCAGTGGTCGTTGCCTGCTCAATCCAAGTTCTCCGAGCAGCCTCCCGACATGCACCTTTGAATAGCTGACGCTGAACTTCTTCTCGATCAACTCAGCCACCATGGCAACGGTCCACAACCCGAACTCGAACTTGAGCTGAAGCGGGTTCTTCAACAAGTAGCCCAGCAAGACCCGCTTCTGCTTCCCGGTCAACTTCGGCTCGGGCCCCTTGGCCTTCGTGCTCATCAGAGCCTCAAGGCCGCCCGCATCGTACCTCGCCAGCCACTTGTAAATGTTCGCCCTATGCAGGCCAAAGGTCTTGATCACTTCCGCAGGGCTCTTCTTCCCGATACGGACCGCCTTTACGGCCTGGACGCGGATGTACTCGCTTTGTTCGTGGCTCAGCTTCCGGCCGTCCAGCTTCTTGCCTTTGAGAGGGGTCTTTTTGCGCATGCACAAAGGTATGCACAAATACGGCCCAATGTCGCCTATCCTATGTATTTAACAGTAAG
>JAFEAI010000073.1 GCA_018266475.1 Bacteroidota bacterium | reverse complement strand
TGCTGCAGCTACGGCAACGGCTACTACAAGCTGATCTCCAATGGCAATGCCATCATCCAAGGAGGGCAGTTTGCCGATGTGGACGTCAAAATGTTCAAGACGAACAATGCCATTGCGGGCATCTCCGACAATGAACTGAACCGCACCCTGGCCGTCTATCCCAACCCCACCAGCGGCGCGGTGAACATTGAATACAGCGTGGAGCAAGGCCCCGGCGTGAAAGCCTCGGTGCTGGACCTCGTGGGCAAGGTGGTCCTGGAAAAAACCTTGCGCAGCGGCACCGCACAGCGCGAAACGCTGGACCTCGGCAACCTGGCCAACGGCATGTACGTCCTGAAACTGGATGCCGGCCAATACCAGGCTGCACGCACCATCACGGTGAACAAATAAGCAAGGCATTGAACCATCGCAAAGGCCGACGGACCCGTTTGGGACCGTCGGCCTTTTCTTTGGCCCGGGGTTTGAATACCCCCTGCACCCGCCAACTCCATTAACGGACCCCGCATCCATGAAAAAAGCACTCTTTGCAACCACCCTCCTCCTGCCCGCCCTCCTCTGCGCCCAAAGCGGCAAACTGCCCGCCGTTACCGTGCAGAACCTCAACGGCCAGCAGGTATCCACCGCCAAATGGGAAAACGGCGGAAAACCCATGATCGTCAACTTCTGGGCCACCTGGTGCGCACCCTGCAAGCGCGAGCTCAACGCCATCAACGACCTCTACCCCGATTGGCAGAAGGAAACCGGCGTGAAGCTGATGGCCGTAAGCATCGACGACAGCCGCAGCATGAACCGCGTAAAGCCCTACGTGAACGGCCAAAGCTGGGACTATGAAGTTTTCCTGGACCCCAACGGCGACCTCAAGCGCGCCCTCAACGTGAACAACATCCCGCACACCTTCCTGGTGGACGGCAAGGGAAACATCGTGTGGCAGCACAACAACTACGAGCCGGGCGATGAAAACCAGCTGTACCAACAGGTGAAGAAGCTGGTGGGCAAGTAAATGTGGCCTGAGCGGAGCCGAAGGCCCATCAATGCCCACCCCTGAGCTCCCCGCGCAGGGTCTCCGCCCCGGGAGGATCTAACGTCATTGCGAGGCCGCTCCGGGCCGAAGCAATCTCTTCCCCCCGCATGATGAGTGAGGGAAACCGCAGGGTCCCGAGGCGGAGACCCTGCGGAGGGGATGAGCTCACCACAGCCGCCCCTCCTGCAAGGTCCCCTCCGGAAAACCTTGAGGGAACAAGTCGGGCCTTCGGCTCCGCTCAGGCCACACCCTCTTGAGGGAACAAGTCGGGCCTTCGGCTCCGCTCAGGCCACACCCTATTGAGGGAACAAGTCGATCCCTGTTAGGGATTCCATTCCTCGGCCAAATCAGATGCGCCCCAAGATCCTACTTCCGCCAGTGATCGCTACTTTCACGCGGCCCCACCACGGCCTATCCTTATGAGCAAGATCCGATCAGGTGCCTGCCGCCTCCTCGCCGCCGCCGCCACATTGGCCTGTGTCCCTCTCCTTTTCGCCCAGGATGGCGGCCAGGTCCACGGCAACCTCAGCATGGACGGCCAGCTGTACAACGATGATGAGCAGATCGGCGCCGTGCAGCCCCCGGCAGAGTTCGGCCTCAACTCCTGGAGCAACCTGCTCTACCGCAACGGTGCGGGCAACTTCGATGCCGGCCTGCGCTTCGAAAGCTACATGCCCGCCCTGCTCGGCTACCCCGCCGGCCAGCCCTACAAAGGCACCGGCATCGGCTACCGGTACGCCACCTACCGCAAGGATGGCCTGGAGGTGACCGCAGGCAATTTCTATGAGCAGTTCGGCCAGGGCCTCGCCTTCCGCTCCTATGAGGAACGCTACCTCGGCGTGGACAACGCCATGGACGGACTGCGCATCAAGTTCAGCCCCGATACCGGCATCTACCTCAAGGGCATAATAGGCACCCAGCGCATGGCGTTCAACAACGGATTCACCCAAGGCGTCGGCATCGTGCGCGGCATCGATGGCGAGATCGCCCTGGCGGAAGCCTTTCCCCGTGCCTTTCCAAACATGGCCGCAAAAGGAAATACCTTCACCATCGGCGGTTCCTTCGTAAGCCGCTTCCAACCCGATATGGACCCCCTGCTGAAGCTGCCCGAAAACGTGGGCCTGTGGGCCGCCCGCGCGCACTACACCACCGCCAAGTGGGACCTGTACAGCGAGTACGCCTACAAGGTGAACGACCCCAACGGCAGCAACAACAACATCTACAAGCCGGGGCAGGCCCTGATGGCCAATGCTTCCTACAGCACCAAGGGCCTGGGAATCACCGCAGGGGCCCACACCTACGACAACATGGTGTTCCAAAGCGACCGCGGGGCCCCCAGCCTCTTCGACCTCAACATCAACTACCTGCCCACCTTGGCCAAGCAGCACACCTACAACCTGCCCGCCACGCTCTATCCCTACGCCACGCAGCCCAACGGCGAAGTGGCCTACCAGGGCGAGGTGTTCTACAAGTTCAAGCGCGGCAGCAAGCTCGGCGGCAAGTACGGCACCAAGCTCACGGCGAACTGGAGCGGCGCCTGGAGCCTGGACAGCACACGCATCCCCAACGACACGGTACACCTGCTGGGCTACTCCACCAAGTTCTTCGTGCCCGGCCAGCGCCAATACTTCAGCGACTTCAACGTGGAAGTGCGCAAAAAACTGAGCGCC
>JAFEAI010000072.1 GCA_018266475.1 Bacteroidota bacterium | reverse complement strand
TGTAAGCTCCCCCGAAATCAGGTGCGTGGATAAGTAGAATCCACACCAACACCTGAACTTTGGGACAATGAAGAAGAGCAAATGGACGGAAGCGCAGATCGTGGCGATGCTGCGCGAACATGAACAAGGCCGCAAGGTGGCCGAGATCTGCAGGGAACATGGGGTGAGCCAGCCGACCTTCTACCAGTGGAAGGCCAAATACGGTGGCATGGGCGTAAGCGAGCTCAAGGAATTGCGCACCCTTCGCGAGGAGAACACGAAGCTGAAGCTGAAAGTGGCCGACCTCATCTTGGACAAGGACATCCTCAAGGAGATCCTGGGAAAAAAGCCCTAGGGCTCGCCGAGAAGCGCGAAATGGCACATTGGCTTGTGACGCAGTGCAAGCACAGTGTTCGGCGGGTCTGCAAACTGCTGGGGTTGAGCCAAAGCGTGTACCGCTATACGCCCAAGCCTAAGGACGACATCGAGGTGATCGAGCACATGAACGCCTGGGTGACGAAGAAGCCCAGTTGGGGCTTTTGGAAGGTGTACAAGCGCGTGCGCAAGGACGGCCGCGTGGTGAACCACAAACGGCTGCACCTGCTTTACACCACGGCCGGGCTCAACTTGCGCAGGCCCACCAAAAGGCGCGTGCCTGAGCGGGTGAGGGAACCCCTGTGCCTGCCTATTGGGCCCAACATCACCTGGAGCATGGACTTCATGGACGACCGGCTGTTGAACGGGGCCAAGGTCCGCACCTTCAACGTGATCGATGATTTCGGCCGCGAGGCCCTGAACATCACGGTGGACACCTCTATCAGGGCGCAGTACGTGATCCGTGAACTTGACAAGCTGATCGAGTGGCGCGGCAAGCCTGAACGCCTGCGTGTGGACAACGGCCCTGAGTTCATCGCCCATGAAATGGAACTGTGGGCCGAACGGAACGGCATCGAGCTGACCTTCATTGAAAAGGGCCGCCCCATGCAGAACGGCTTGATCGAGCGCTTCAACAGGACTTACAGGGAGGAAGTGCTTGATGCCTACTTGTTCGAGGATCTTGAACAACTGCGCGCCCTCACGGTCCAGTTCATCTGGAGCTACAACCAGGAGCGCCCGCACGACTCCTTGCTTGACCTCACTCCGCGTGAGTTCCTGATGAAATACGGGGCGATGCCGGCCACCTATGCCGGGAGCCGGGAGCACTTCCCCACCTTCCTGCTGGACCAGCCTGCCGCGTGATGAGTTTTTTCAAGGCATTGGACCAAAGGATGGGGCAAGGCAACGTGCCCCGCTCCCATCCTCATCCTCAGGTCACCGGCTTATCCCTGGCAGGTTGCTCTCCAGCAGAGCCCGCTTCCGTTATCACCGGCCCGGCAAAGTTCGCGACGAAATCCCACCAACATCCCGGCGTAATGCCGATCTTTAGCAACCCGCG
>JAFEAI010000071.1 GCA_018266475.1 Bacteroidota bacterium | reverse complement strand
CTGCGCTACATGGACCCGCACAACAACGAGCGCTTCGCCAGCAGGGAGGCCGTGGACTATTGGGGCCAGGTGGACCTGTACATCGGCGGCAGCGAGCACAGCACCGGCCACCTGCTCTACTTCCGTTTTTGGACGAAGTTCTTATTTGACCTGGGCCTGATCCCCTTTGATGAACCGGCGAAGAAGCTGGTGAACCAGGGGATGATACAGGGGGTGTCGCAGATGATGTATCGCGAAAGAAGCCAGTCCAATAATGTGCGGTTTTACAGCAATGCAGATGGATTTATTGGCTCCTCTCAGCTCGAAAACATCACTTCACAATATCTGAGCGCGGACCTCTATAATCATTTGATGAAGGGCAGGAATGATGAAAGCTATGTTCAAATCTATGTTCCGATAAATATGGTGGAAGATGGCAAAGTGAATCTCCAAACACTCACAGAAGATGCTGAGTGGAGAAGTTACGCATATAAGATGGATAATGGCCGGGTCTTCTTCAATGGACGGCATCTACAGTATGATCGGACAGAAAATAATCTTACGCCATTGTCAACCGCTCCGGTATTTTACAGCACTCCTCTTGTCGAAAAGATGTCCAAGTCGAAGTTCAATGTGGTGAACCCCGACGACATCATCGAGAAGTATGGCGCGGACACCCTGCGCCTGTACGAAATGTTCCTTGGGCCGCTGGAGCAAAGCAAGCCCTGGGACACCAACGGCATCGAGGGCACCTTCCGCTTCCTGCGCAAATTCTGGAATTTATTCCACGATGAGCAAGGTCAATTGGTGGCCCTGAGCGGAGCCGAAGGGCCCACAAAGGCGGAATTGAAGATCCTTCACGCCACCCTGAAAAAGGTGACGGAGGATATCGGCCACATGAGCTTCAACACCAGCGTGGCGCAATTCATGATCGCGGTGAACGAGCTGGGCGCGCTGAAGTGCCGCAAGCGGGCCATTCTGGAGCCGCTCACCATCGCCTTGGCGCCCTTCGCACCGCACATCGCCGAGGAGCTGTGGGCCAAGCTGGGCCATGCCGAGAGCATCAGCACGGCACCCTGGCCGCAGTGGGACGCGCAATACCTGCAAGAGGACAGCTTCAGCTACCCCATCAGCTTCAACGGCAAAACACGCATGCAGCTGGAATTCCCCGTGGCGAT
>JAFEAI010000070.1 GCA_018266475.1 Bacteroidota bacterium | reverse complement strand
GGCGGGGCGGTACTGTGCCTGCGCCTCAATGCCGGAGATGCCGGCCAACAAAATGGTTCCTGCCAATGCGATCCTTTTCATGGTTGTTTTTGGTTGAATTTGGGCTTCCAACGCAAACATGCAGCCGCAGGATGCCACCATGGAGCGCTCATAGCCCGAATTACGTGTATTCCCGTAGTATTTTCCATTAAAACCCGTAGCGGGGAAGGGAAAATGGCATCACTTGGGAAGGCAAGGATCGACCGGAAAAAGGATCACCGGGGTCCATGGCCGGGGCAGACGCATCTACAATCAAGCAATCAATTCATCGGATTGAAAGCCAAGGATTTGAAGTTGGCCCTTCGGCTCCGCTCAGGGCAGTTCATGTTTATCATCCAGTCACTAACGATACTTTGCCCTGAGCGGAGCCGCTCTTCGGACTTGCTCGGAGGGCCAACCAAGCACAGCATCGGTGGTTTTTCAAGCCAGGTAAACATTCCTGTACGTGATGCTATCCTGGCTTGGCAAATTTGATGCGTTTGCCCTATATCCATGGCCGGCCCAATGGCCCTTCCGTGTACCTTGCCCGCCGAAAACCTCAACCCGATGAGACCCTTCCTGCCCGCGCTGGCCGCTCTCGCCTTTACCGCCCAACTGCACGCCCAGGAGTGCGGCTCGGGCCGCTACATCCTGCCCAACTACTTCACGCAGATCGACAGCATCCCGGCGGTGGTGTTCGGAAGCAATACGGGCGTGGACGGCACCGCGCAAACCTTGCGCATGGACATTTACGCCCCCGCCAATGACCCGCTGCAGCAGCGGCCCGTGGTGGTGCTGGCCTTCGGCGGCTCGTTTGTGCAGGGCTCCCGCGCGGACATGGCCGGCCTGGCCGGCTCGCTGGCGCGGTTGGGCTACGTGGCCGTGGCGATCGACTACCGCGTAGGCTTCTTCTTCCCCAACACCAGCACCACCATGCACGCGGTGCAGCGCTGTGTACACGACCTGCGGGGCAGCATCCGCTTCCTGCGCAAAACGGCGGCCGTGGACGGAAACCCCTACCACATCGACCCGGACCGCATCATGGTGGCCGGGGTGAGCGCCGGCGC
>JAFEAI010000006.1 GCA_018266475.1 Bacteroidota bacterium | reverse complement strand
AGCAATTCCGCGGGAACGCCCTTGCGGTTCACCATGAACGAGGTGGTCTTGTAACGCACATAGTTCTTGCTCATGTACAGGTATCCCTGGTAGTCGTTGTCCACGCCCCAGGAGTTCTTCACCACGTACCATTCGTTGCCGTTCTGGTCCTTGGAGATGCCGGTGATCTGCATGCCGTGGTCATCCTGCGTGGTGTAGTTGTCAAACGCCTGCTGGCGCAGCTCCTGGGTGATCTTCATCTCGGGCTTGGGCCCCGTGAAGAGGTCGGCCTTCTGGTCCTTGGTCAGGTCCTCGGCGGGGATTTCGGGCACGTAGGCGATGCCGTTCTTCCAGCTGAAGGACGGTTCGCTCACATCGCCTCCCCAGGCCACGGTGTAGCCGTTCTTCAGGGCGTTGTCGATGGTGGCCACCATATCCTCCATGGGGATGTTCCAGGCATACTGGAAGGCCCAGTTGTCGGGCACCATCAGCATGCTCTTCCCCCAGAAGGGCACATTGGTGACGGACATGAACTCATAGTAATCGGCGGGGTCGATCTTCACCACGTCCTTCGCGAAGCTCTGCGGGGTGTAGGACTTGCCCTTGTAGGTGAACGATGCGGGCACGGCACCGAGGTAGGCATCGAGCACGCCGCTGAAGGCCTTCTTCCACACGGGGGTGAGCTTGCCCTTGTTGGGCGCCTTCACGATGGCCTCCAGCATGCCCTTGAGCACTGCCTGCATTTCGGCGAACTGGTTCTTGGAGGTGCCGTAGTTGAGCCCGGTATAGAGTTCCTCCGGCATGGCGCCGTACTTGGCGTACATGTTGATCACATCGTGCGCCTCGCCCCCGTCGCCGTAGCCGATGTCGCCGTGCATGCGCACATAGGTATCGGCCTTGTCCTCATAGGACATGCGCGCGGAGAAGATCTTCGAGAGGTGGATGGCGGGCCCGCCGTTCTTGATCATCTCCGACTCCAGGAAGCTGTTGGTGGCATAGCTCCAGCAGGTGCCCGAGGAGGCCTGGTTCTCCACCGGGGTGGCCTCGGCGCTCACCACGGTGGTGAAGCGGTACGCCGCCAGGGCGCTGTCGTTCTTGAACTGGCTGGCCTTCTTCACCAGGTCGTCCTGGGCGTGAAGGGTGCCGAACAGCAGGAAAGGGGCCGCCAGGGCCAAGTTGCGCAGGTTCATGGATCGTTGTTTCACCGATCGCGGAACAGCCGCCACCGGGGCTGCAAAGTAAACCCTGCGCCGCGAAGGCAAGGTTTCGGCGGCCCTGCTTCCCGCCCTCCCCAGTAGTTTCATTTGAAACTATTTCATGCACTACCTTTGCGCCCCGCGATCAGCCATGGCAGCAAACGAAGTTCCCCTGGGCTACTGGTGTACCCTGGTGGGCCAGCAGTACCTGGCTTCCCTGCGCGGGCGGCTTGGCAGCTTGGGCATTGACCGGTGGTACTTCACGCTGGTGCGCATCTCCGAAATGGAAGGCCCCATCACCCAGCAGCGGCTGGCCGATGAGCTGCACTTGGACAAGGCCACGATGGTGCGGGCGATCGACCACCTGAGCGCGTGCGGCTACGTGGCGCGCCGCCCGTGCCCGCACGACCGGCGCAAGCACCACATAGAACTGCTGCCCAAGGCGCTGCCGGCGATCAAGCAAGTGCGGCAGGCCTTCACCGAACTTAACGACCAGGCCTTCAAGGGCATACCCGCCGCCGAGCGGAAACTCCTGCTGGCGCACCTGAAGGAAATGCTGAAGCGGCTGGGCCCTGCCGGCCACGGGGAGGAGGGCGGAAAACAAAAGAAGACCGGAAGATGAACATGGGGATCTCCCGTACGCGGGCCGTGCAAGGCGCAACGGCAGGCATGCTGCTGCTGGCCCTTGCAGGCTGCGGCGCAGGCAAGGCGGACAAAGGCGGCGGCAAGGGCCCCGGCGGGCCGATGGCGGTGCAGGTGGCCGTGCTGAAGGCCGGGCCCTTGGCGAACACCCTGTCGGGCAGCGGCAGCCTGCTGGCCAACGAATCGGTGAACCTGCAGAGCGAGGTGGGTGGGCGCATCACGGCGATCAGCTTTCGCGAAGGCGGTGCGGTGCAGGCCGGCGAAGTGCTGGTGCAGATCAACGCGGACGACCTGAAGGCGCAATTGGAAAAGGCCAAGGCCGAACTGCAATTGGCGCAGCTCACCGAAGGGCGGCAGGAGCAGCTGCTGAAGGTGAACGGCATCAGTCAGGACGCATTTGATGCCACGCGGGCACAGCGCATCAGCAAGCAGGCCGACGTGGACAACCTGCAGGCCCTTCTGGCCAAGGCCACCATCCGCGCACCCTTCAGCGGGGTGGTGGGGCTTCGCAGCATCAGCCCCGGCGGCTACGTGGCGCCCGGCACCCCCATCGCCACGCTCACCCAAACCGACCCGATCAAGCTGGATTTCGACGTGCCCGAGCAGGTTGGCCGGCAGGTGAAACCCGGCACTACGGTGCAGTTCACCGTTACAGGCGACACCACGCGGCACAAGGCCGAGATCTACGCCATAGAGCCGGGCGTAAGCACCGACACGCGCACGGTGCGCGTACGTGCGCGCACCGCCAACCGGGACGGAAGGCTGGCCCCTGGCTCCTTCGCCCGCGTATTCCTGGACCTGGGCACCATCCCCGATGCCCTCACCATTCCCGCCGAAGGCGTGATCCCCGACATCCAGGGGCAGTCCGTAATGGTGATGCGCGGCGGCAAGGCCAAGGCCGTGCGGGTGGAGCTGGGCCTGCGCACCGAATCCGAGGTGCAACTGATCAGCGGCGTGCAGGCCGGCGACACGGTGATCACCAGCGGCCTGTTGGCCGTGCGCGAAGGCATGGCGGTAACGCCCGCTGCGGCCAAGGCACCCGCCGCCACCGACCCCGGGGCGGCCAAACAGGCGGCAAGCAAGTGACGCGCGGCAAGGGATGAACATCAGCTCGCTCAGCATCAACAGGCCCGTGGGGGCCACCGTGGCCAGCATCCTGATCCTGCTCTTCGGCGCCATCGGCTTCACCTACCTCGGCGTGCGCGAATACCCCAGCGTGGACCCGCCCATCATCACGGTAACCACCAACTACACCGGCGCCAACGCCGACATCATCGAAAGCCAGGTCACCGAGATCCTTGAGGAAAGCATCAACGGCATCGCCGGCATCCGCACGCTCAGCAGCATCAGCAGCGACGGGCGCAGCACCATCACCGTGGAATTCAACCTGGACGTGGACCTGGAAGCGGCGGCCAACGACGTGCGCGACCGGGTGAGCCGCGCCGTGCGCAACCTGCCCCCCGAGGCCGACCCGCCCATCGTCACCAAGAGCGATGCGGACAGCAGCCCGATCATCTCCATGACCATCCAGAGCGACCAGCGCAGCCTGCTGGAACTCACCGACCTGGCCACCAACGTCTTCAAGGAGCGGTTGCAGACCATTCCCGGCGTAAGCGAGATCAACATCTGGGGCGAAAAGAAATACAGCATGAAGCTGGAGCTGGACCCGGTGAAGATGGCCGCTTTCGGCATCACCCCGGGCGACATCCGCACGGCGCTGGCGCAGGAGAACGTGGAACTGCCCAGCGGGCTGATCGAAGGCTACCGCTCGGAGCTCACCATCCGCACCATGGGGCGGCTCACCACCGAAGCCGAGTTCAACAACATGATCCTGCGGCAGCAGGGCACCACGCCGGTGCGGCTGCGCGATGTGGGGCAGGCCCGGCTGGCGCCCCTGAACGAACGCACGCTGCTGCGCGGCAACGGCGCGGTGCCCATGGTGGCCGTGGCCGTAACGCCGCAGGCGGGCAGCAACTACATCGCCATTGCCGACGAATTCTACAAGCGCGCCGCGCAGATCCAGCAGGAAATGCCGCCCGACCTGCGCTACACCATGGCGCTGGACACCACCACCAGCATCCGCAAGGCCATCCTGGAAGTGGAGGAAACCATCATCATCGCCTTCCTGCTGGTGGTGCTGGTGATCTTCGCCTTCCTGCGCGACTGGCGCACCACGCTCATCCCCGTGCTGGCCATCCCCATCTCCCTGGTGGGCGCCTTCTTCATCATGTACGTGGCCGGGTTCAGCATCAACATCCTCACCCTGCTGGGCATCGTGCTGGCCACGGGCATCGTGGTGGACGATGCCATCGTGGTGCTGGAGAACATCTACGCCAAGATCGAGCAGGGCATGGACCCCATCGAGGCCGGCCACGTGGGCAGCAAGGAGATCACCATGGCCATCATCAGCACCAGCATCACCCTGGTGGTGGTGTTCCTGCCCATCGTGTTCCTCAGCGGCCTCACCGGGCGGCTCTTCCGCGAGTTCGGCGTGGTGGTGGCCGGGTCCGTGCTCATCAGCATGGTGGTCAGCCTCAGCCTCACCCCCATGCTCAGCGCGCGGTTCCTCAAGCACCGGCAAAAGCGCAGCCGCTTCTACGCCACCACCGAGGGCTGGCTGGAACACCTGGTCACCGGCTACCAGCGCTCCCTGGAAGCGTTCATGCGGCACCGGTGGACGGCCTTCGCCATCATGGCCGCCAGCATCGCCCTCATCGTGGTGGCGGGCCGCAACACGCCCAGCGAGCTGGCCCCGCGCGAGGACAAAAGCCGCTTCATGGTGATGAGCACCGCTCCGGAAGGCACCAGCTTCGAGGTGATGAACGACTACCTCACGCAGATCATCCACACCGTGGACACCCTGCCCGAAGTGGCCAACATGCTTTCGGTGACCGCCCCTTCCTTCGGCGCCTCCACCGCCGCCAACTCCGGCTTTGTGCGCGTCACGCTCACCGAGCCCGAAGACCGCACCCGCACCCAGGAACAGATCGCCCAGGAAGTGGGCGGGCTGATCCAGCGCTACAACCTGGCGCGCAGCTATGTGATCCAGGAGCCCACCATCGGCGGCGGCCGCAGCTCGGGCCTGCCCGTGCAATACGTGCTGCAGGCCCCGGATTTCGAGCACCTCCGCCAGGCCCTCCCGGCATTCATGGACGCCGCCCGGCAGGACCCCGCCTTCCAAGTGGTGGACGTGAACCTGAAATTCAACAAGCCCGAACTGCGCGTGGAGATCGACCGCGACCGGGCGCGCGCACTGGGAGTGAACGTGCTCGACATCGCCCAGGCGCTCCAGCTCTACTTCAGCGGGCAGCGCTACGGATACTTCATCTTCAAGGACAAGCAATACCAGGTGATCGGCCAGGCCACGCGCGCCAACCGCGATGCACCGGCCGACCTGGACAAGGCATACGTGCGCAACAACAAGGGCGAGATGGTGCAGTTGGGCAACCTGGTGCGCACCAGCAACCAAAGCACGCCGCCCCAGCTCTTCCGCTACAACCGCTACGTAAGCGCCACCGTGAGCGCCGCCCTGGCGCCCGGCCACACCCTGGGGCAGGGCATCGAAGCCATGGACCGCGTGGCCGCCAAGACCCTGGACGGCTCCTTCAGCACCGCCCTGGCCGGCGAAAGCAAGGAGTTCGCCGAAAGCGGCAGCAGCCTGCTCTTCGCCATGGTATTGGCCCTGGTGCTCATCTACCTGATCCTGGCCGCGCAGTTTGAAAGCTGGGTCGATCCCCTGGTGATGATGTTCGCCGTGCCCCTGGCCTTGGCAGGAGCCTTGCTCACACTGTGGCTCGGAGGATACACACTGAACATCTTCAGCGAGATCGGCATCATCATTCTCATCGGGCTGGTCACCAAGAACGGCATCCTCATCGTGGAGTTCGCCAACCAGAAGCGCGAACAAGGCATGGACAAGATGAAGGCCGTCATCGAAGCCGCCGCGCAGCGCTTCCGCCCCATTGTGATGACCACCTTGGCCACCACCCTGGGCGCGCTCCCCATCGCCCTGGGCCTGGGCGCCGCCTCCAAAAGCCGCATCCCCATGGGCGCCGCCCTGATCGGCGGGCTGCTCTTCTCGCTGGTGCTCACCCTGTACGTGGTGCCCGCGCTCTACAGCTTCATGGCCTCCAAGGTGGCCGCAAAGGCCGGGGCGAACAGCAACACCGGACACGCATGAGAACCGCCCTCCTCCCCGCCCTGCTGTTGCTTGCCCCCCTGGGCCTGGGCGCCCAGGCGCCAGTGCCCCTCACTGCGGAACAGGCCGTGGCCATTGCCCTGGAAAACAATTACGCCGTGCGCATCGCCAAGCTCGATGCGCATACCGCCGAAGTGCTGAACACCGCAGGCAACGCCGGCATGCTGCCCGTGGTGGGCATCAACGGCGCTTATGGCATGGACAACAGCGCCACCAAGCAGACCTTCTTCAGCGGCGAAGTGCGCCAGGCCGACAACGCCGACAGCAAAACGATCAACGGCGCGCTGGCGCTGAACTGGACCGTGTTCGACGGATTTGCCATGTTCGCCGCCAAGGACCGGCTGGCCGCACTGGAAGCCATGGGCAAGGTGGAACTGCGCCAGCAATTGGAAACCACCGCGTACAACGTGCTCACCGGCTACTTCCTCACCGTGCAGGTGAAAAAGGCGCTGGCCGC
This sequence comes from Bacteroidota bacterium, assembly GCA_018266475.1. Taxonomy (GTDB): domain Bacteria; phylum Bacteroidota; class Bacteroidia; order Flavobacteriales_F; family PHOS-HE28; genus PHOS-HE28. The sequence goes on along the minus strand of JAFEAI010000006.1, from coordinate 38,748 downwards.
GCAACGCGACCTGATGCGCACCTCGCAGGAACGGCTGCAGATCGCCCAGTCCGCCTTCCGCATAGGCACCGCCAGCGGCGTGGCCCTGGTGCAGGCCAAGCTGGACCTGAGCACGGACAGTGCCGCCATCCTGGACCTGGAGCAGCGCCTGGCCACCTGCCGCACCCAGCTGAACGTGCTGCTGGGCCGCCAGGCGGGCACCCCTGTGGAAGTGGCCGATGAAATTCCCGCGGTCGCAGCCCTGGACCTGCCCACGCTGCAGCAACAGGCCCGCACCGGCAACTCCTCCCTGCAACAGGCACGGCAGGCGCAACTGCTCAGCGACATCAATGTGCGCCAATTGCGCGGAGCGCTCTTCCCCCGCCTCGACCTGTACGGCAACTATGCCTACGCCCACAGCACCAGCTCCGTAGGCTTCCTCCAGAGCAATACGGCCCTGGGCCCCAACTACGGCCTGCGCCTCAGCGCCCCGGTATTCCAGGGGGAACGCAACAGCAAGGCCGTGCAGGCCGCCAAGATCGCAAGCGAACAGGCCCGCATGGGCACCGAGCAGGCCCAGCTGGACATGGACCGGCAACTGCTGGACGCCTGGAACGCCTACAACAATGCCAACCAGCGCGTGGCCTTGGGCCAGCGCGACATTGCCGGGGTGCGATCGCAGGTGGACGTGGCCCTGGAGAGCTACCGCTTGGGCATGCTTACCGCAGTGGACCTCCGCGATGTGCAACAGGGCCTGCTGGATGCCGAAAACCGCCTGCTGCTCGCGCAGTACGAAGCCAAAAGTGCCGAACTTCAATTGCGGATGCTCGCAGGCAACCTCCTCTGACTACCTTAGTGCTCCCGGGATCCCATGCCACGCCCTCTGACACCCGCCTTCCTCGGAGCCATCCTTCCGCTGCTGCTGCCCATGGCGGGGCCAATGCCCGTGCCCAGTGGCGCACGCGGGGCCATTGCCGTGCAGCACAATAAACACCCGGAGCTCACGGAAGTACGGCGCATCAGCGCGCCCACCGGGATCGAATGGATGCTCCTTACCGGGCCTGATCTCCGGGGGGGCCGTGCCGGCAGGGCCCTGTACATCATGAAAGCAGATGCCGGTGCGCACGCTGTTGAAGGCATGCAACCTTGGCATGCACCGGGCCGCCTGTTGGACCGCAAGGACAACCAGTGCTACTACGAGGCCCACGTCTTCGCCGGCGAGGTGCTTCCGGACACGGTGGGCGTCATTTGGTACGACCGATCGCTGATGCCGGACGGACAATGGCGGGAGAACACCACGCTGCTCAACCTGAGCGGGCCGGTGCCGGACACGTTGGTGTTCTTCGGGCACGGGCGGCGCAGCACTACGGCGCAAATGGCCTTCAGCGGCCGGTGCGCACTTCTGGATAGCGTGGAGCCTGCGCAGGGCCGCGACTAACGCGAAAGGCGGGCTCCGCCGCCCCCGGTGGAAGCGGCTGCATCGGCAGCGATCGTCTCCGGCGCGAACAGCTCCTCGGCCAAGCGGGCATCGTGGCCATACACATCATCCCGGAAATTCAACCGGCCTTGGCCGTCCACCCACGCGGTGAAATAGCCGATCACCACGGGCACCGGCGGCTGCACCTTCACCGCCTGCTCCTTGCCCGCGTGCATGGCCTTGCCAATGGCCGAGGATGTCCAAGTGCTGTCATTGCGCAGCAGGTATTCGGCCAGCCGCTGGGGTTCCTGCAGCCGGATGCAGCCGTGACTGAAGGCCCTCTTTTCGGGCACGAAGCGCGCCTTGGCGGGCGTATCGTGCATGTAGATGCTGTACTCGTTGGGGAACAGGAACTTCACCAAGCCCAGTGAGTTTTCGGTACCGGGTTTCTGGCGGAAGGAGTAACCTCCTCCCCCGGTGAAGTGCGCCCAATTGATGCTTCCCGGCGGCACCACCTTGCCGTCCCGCACCACTTCCATGTTGTTGCGCGCCAGGTAGCCTGCGTTGCGCCGCATGGCCGGTGCCACCTCGTTGCGCACAATGCTTTGCGGCACGTTCCAGTACGGGGAGAACACGATGGTGGACAGCTCGCCGCTGAAGATCACCGTGTGCGTGGCCACCGCGCCGGCCACCACCTTCATGCTCCAGGCCTCCTTTCCGCCCTCATACACATGCAGCCGGAACTCCGGGATGTTCACCAGCAGGTAATCCCTTGGCGGCACCGGGTTCACCCAGCGCAGGCGTTCCATGTTCAGCAGAATGGTGCGGATCCGCTGGGCGATGGGCACGTTTAAGGCGGCCATCGTGGGGGCGTCCGGAAGGCCGGAAGGGGACAGCCCATGCCTCTCCTGAAAGTTCACCAACCCTTTGGCCAGGGTGGTGTCCATCCCGTTTCCGGAGGGATCCGCCGCCAGGTCGCCCAACAGGAACAACCGGTGGCCAATGGCTTGCAGGGCGGCCAGGGTGTCGCCCATGGCCAACTTGCCCTTGGGCAGCGCGATCACGGGCCAAGGCCCTTCAGCCTCCACCTGGTAGTAGCGTTGCAGGAAAACCTTGAGCAGGTGGTACTGCGGATGCACGGGTTCGATGGGCGACAGGTCGGTTTTGCCCGCCACCATTGAATCCAGCAGCATGGCATAGTTCTTTTTGGCCCGGGGGATGTACCAGCCCAGGTCATGCAGGTCGCCTTTCACATAGCCGCCGAATTCGTTGCTTGCCGCCTGGAAGAACAGGCCCGTCAAGCCCAGTTCCACGTTCAGCCGGGCACTGTCGGCCAGCATGGTGTCCGCTTGTGCGCGTTCCACAAGCGCCCGCCAAGTGTGCAATTGCTGCAGGGCGCCGGTGGGTTCCAGCAGGTTCAGCATGGCCTCGGCGGTGGGTGCCAGGGTGTCCGCCGCAAACCAGGCATACTGGTATCCGCGCGAGGCATAAAAGCTGCGGATCTGGCTTGAATCCTGGCGGTACTGCGGATTTGCGGCCAGGAAGCGTTCCAGGTCAAGGGAATCCAGCTTGTGGTGCGTGTACGGCTTGGGCGTTTCAAATGCGGCAGCGATCCGCTCCGCCTCTTGGGCGGGGGTGCGCTTGGGCTGCTCCTTGCTTGCGCAGGCTGCCCAAAGCAGGCCCGCCATGGCCGCAACGGCCGGAATGGAATACCTCATGTGATGGAAAAACGGGCGCGAAGATCAGCCACGACCGGGCAAGCTGCGGCGCTATTTTGCAAACACGTACAGCAGTTGGCCTTGCAACAGGTCGATCAGGCGGGGCATCACCTCGGGGGCCACCGCCGGGCACCCCCAGCTGCGGCCCAGGCGGCCGTGCTGGGCGATGAAGGCCGCGCCCACGTACGGTGCGGCATGGATGATCACCTCCCGCTGCAGTGCGGCCGAGTTCAGCCCGCGGTCCAGCCCATGGAGCAGCAATGCGGCGCCATGCTTGGGGCTGGTGATGTGCTCCCCCACCCGGTAGAGGCCCTGGCTGGTTTGCAGGGATCCCTCCTTGTTGCTCACGGAGGTGCAGTACAGGTCGCCGGAGTTCTTGCCATGGGCCACCCAGGTCTGCAAGAGCAGCTTGCGCGATCGCAGGTCGATGATGAACAGCCGCTTTTCCGTGGAAGGCCGCGTCATGTCCGCCACCGCCAGGATGCCCGCCTCCTCATGGTGCTCCGCCCGGCTCTGCAAGGCTTTCACAAAGGCATCCTCATCCAGCAATCCCGCCAGGCCGCACTCGCGGTACAAGGCGTCCGCGGCATCCGGCGCTTCCGGCGCAGCAGGCCCGCCGGAATACCCCGGCAGGGCCATGCGCAACAAGGCGGAGAGAAACAACAAAATCAAGTTCATGCGGTGTGCGAAGGTAACCGTGTACCGGGCGGCTGCAACTCATACGTCATCCCGGCCGCAACGGTTTTTGGCACTTCCCGGCCCAATCGCCAATTTATTCCAACCATTTGGTTTGACCATTTGGTCAGATCGCTTACCTTTGCGGCCCGAAAAATGGACGCCTCCGAGACCGAGCAACGCATTCTGAGGGCCGCCCTCACCGTATTTGAGCGCGACGGCTTCCTTGGGGCGCGCATGCAGGTGATCGCCGACGAGGCCGGCATCAGCAAGGCCGCGCTCCACTACCACTTCCGCAACAAGGAAAAGCTGTTCGACCGGATCTTCGACGACTACACCGCGCGGATCATCCCCTTGGTGGGCAGCTGGGATGACGGCACCGACGACTGGCGGGGCCAGGTGCGCCGCTTTGTAAAGGAACTGATGCACCTGTTCAGCGAAAGCTCGCTGCTCTTCATGGCGCAGGAGCTGCACCGCGACCCCAAGAAGCTGGAGCCGCGCATGCAGCAGCGGCGCAAGGCGCCCAACCGGTTCGTGGACTGGTATGGGCACCTGCGGTCCAAGGGCCTGGTGCGCAATACCGACCCGCACGCGGTGCTCACCGCCATGCAGAGCCTGTGCGCCTACCCCAGCATGAACCCGCGCATGCTGGCCGGCGCCATGCGGATGAACAAACAGGAATACGGGCGCTTCATGGCCTCCTACCCCGACCACGTGGCCGACATGCTCATACGCATCATGGAAAAATGAACGCCGCACGAACCCTCATCCTTCTTGCCGCGCTGGCCGCAGGCCCGCTGCGGGCACAGCGGAGCATCACCCTGGAGCAAGTGCGGCAGGCCGCCAAGGCCAATGCCCCCGCCACGGCAGCGCGCCAACTGCAACTGGAGGCCGGCGACCTGCGCGCCCGCAACGTGAACAGCGCGTGGCTGCCCCAGGTAAAGGGCGTGGCCCAGGGCACCTGGCAGAATGAGGTCACCGAATTCGACCTCAGTGCGCTCGGCTTTCCCTCCATCATCATCTCCAAGGACCAATACCATGCGGGCTTCGAGGTGCAGCAAACGATCTATGAGTTCGGTGCCACCAAGGCCCGGCACGACCTGGAACTGACCAGCGCGCAGGCCCAGGCCGCCCGCAGCGATGCCGACCTGCTGGCGCTGGCGTTGCGCGTGGACAACCTCTACGCCTCCCTGCTGCTGCAACGCGCCGGGCTGCAGGTGCTGCATTCACGCGCGGAAGACCTTGCGGCCCGCCTGCAACAAGTGGCCTCCGCCGTGCGCAACGGCACCTCCCTGCGCAGCAATGAGGAGGTGCTGCGCGCGGAATCACTGGCCACCCGGCAGCAATTGGTCACCAGTGAAACCGACCTTGCCAAGACCGTGGATGCCCTGAAGGTGTGGACCGCGCTGGACCTGGACACCGCGATGACCTTTGAACAACCCGCCGCACCGGCACCCATGGGCCCCGGCGAACGGCCCGAGCTCCGTGCGCTGGACCTGCAGCGCTTCGGGCTGGAGCAGCAAGGCAAGCTGGTGAAAAAAGGCTCCCTGCCCCGCCTGTCCGCCTTCGGTAACGGCTACTACGGCCGCCCCGGCTACAACTTCCTGAACAACAACTTCAGGCCCTACGGCATGGTGGGCGCGGGCCTCAGCTGGAACATCGCCGGCTTCTACACCCAGGGCAGGCAGCTGCGGGAAAACGCCGTGCAGCAACAACTGATCGACCAGCAGAAGCGCCAATTCAACCTGCAACTGGCCAGCGACCTGGACAACCAGCAAAAGGAGATCGACAAGATGGACCGGTTGGCCGAGCTGGACGGCGCCATCGTGGACAGCAAGACCTTCGTGCGCAAGGCTGCGGCCAGCCAGCTGGCCAACGGCGTGATCACCGCGCAGGACTACGTAACCTACCGCAACGCCGAGGACCAGGCGCGGCTGAACCAGGAAATGCACCGCATCCAGGCTGTGATGGCGCGCATCAACCTTCAACTCATACAAGGCAACTGACCCATGGCAGCAGAGGAACAAAAGGAAGGTGCAAGCAAGAAGCCGGGCCGCCGCAAGCTGTTGATCGGCATCGGTGCGGTGGCGGTGATCATCGCGGCAGTGATCCTCATCCGGAACATCGGGCACGAAAAGACGGACAACGCGCAGATCGACGGCCACATCATCCCGGTGCGCGCCAGCGTAGGCGGATACGTGGACCGCGTGCTCTTCTCCGACAACCAGCGGGTGCGCCGGGGCGACACCCTGGCCATGGTCCGCAGCGATGACTACGGCGCACGGGTGGCACAGGCCGAAGGCGCACTGGCCAGTGCCAAGGCCTCGCTGGAGGCCGCACGGAGCGGCTTCTCCACGGCCGACCTCAACGCCCAGGCCAGCTCCTTCAACAGCCTTGCCACGCGCGAAAGCATCACCTCCGCCGAAACACGCCTATGGAAGGCACAGCAGGACCGTGCCCGCATTTTGGGCATGGCCAAGGACGATGCCGCCACGCCGCAGCAAGTGGACGCCATCAACGCCGAAGTGGCCGTGGCGCAAGCCCAGCTCGCCATGGCGCGCAAGCAATCCGAGGCCTCCCAGGCGCAGGCCGGCGGCTCGCGCTCGCAGGCCAAGGCACAGCAGGCCCAAGTGGCCCTGGCCGAAGCATTGATCACCCAGCGCGAAGCCGAGCTGGAACTGGCGCGGATCAACCTGGGGCACACCGCCATCACCGCACCCTGCGACGGCGTAGTGAGCAAGAAGGCCGTGGAGCCGGGCCAGTTCATCAGCGCGGGCACGCCGGTATGCGCCGCCGTGGACGCGCACGACATCTGGGTCACCGCCAACTTCAAGGAAACCCAATTGGCCCGCATGCGGCCGGGGCAGCCCGTGAAGGTGAAGGTGGACGCCTACCCGGACCTGGCGCTCACCGGGCACGTCAGCTCCTTGGGCGGCGCCACCGGGGCGCGCTTCTCGCTGCTGCCGCCGGACAACGCCACGGGCAACTTCGTGAAAGTGACCCAGCGCCTCAGCGTGCGCATCGACATCGACCTGCCCAAGGACACCACTGTGCTGCTGGCGCCCGGCCTCAGCGCGGTAGTGGACGTGAACACCAAGGGCTAAGCCAATGAGCGCTGCGATCACCGCTGAACGCCAAGCGGAATATCCGCCCGGGCTGGCGCGCACCATGGTGGTCACCTCCGCCATCATCGCGGCCATGCTGCAGCTCATCGACGTCAGCATCGTCAATGTGTCGCTGCGCGAAATTGCCGGCAGCATCGGCGCCACCACGGTGGAGATCGCCTGGGTGGTCACCGCCTACGCCGTCAGCAACGTGATCATGATCCCGCTGGCCGGCATGTTCAGCGACCTCTTCGGGCGGCGCAACTATTTCACCGCAAGCATCATCATCTTCACCGCTGCCTCCGCCCTCTGCGGCATGTCCGGTTCGCTCAACGAGATCATCCTCTGGCGCTTCGTGCAGGGCCTTGGCGGCGGCGGCCTGCTCACCTCCGCACAAACCATCATCGTGGGCGCCTATCCGCCGGAGAAGATCAGCATGGCCAACGCCATCTTCGGCATGGGCGTGATGATAGGCCCCACCATCGGCCCCACGCTGGGCGGCTGGCTCACCGAAAGCTACAGCTGGCACTGGATCTTCCTGGTGAACATCCCCGTGGGCCTGCTCGCCGGCTTCCTCTCCTGGAACTACGTGCATGACCGGCCCGGCGCGGTAAAGCCCAAGAAGATCGACTACTGGGGCATCGCCTTCTTAGTGATCGGCGTAAGCACGCTGCAATACGTGCTGGAGGAAGGCGCGCAGGACGACTGGTTCAACAGCCCGCTGATCACCGTGCTCAGCATCGTCTCCGCACTGGGCCTCGTCCTTTTTGTGTGGTGGGAATGGCGCACCCCGCACCCTGCCGTGAACATGCGCTTGGTGATGGTGGGCAACATGCCCATCGGCGCGGTGCTGAACGCCGTGCTGGGCCTGGTGCTCATGGGCACCGTGTTCGTGTTCCCGCTCTTCGTGCAGATCGGCTTGGGCTGGACGCCGCTGATGACGGGCATGTTCATGATCCCCGGCGCCATCGCCACGGGCATCTCCATGGGCTTAGTGGGCCGCTGGCTCACCAAGGGCGTGGACCCGCGCCTGATCATGGGCAGCGGCATCCTCATCGTGGTGGCCTTCGCCTTCATCATGGGCAGCAGCTCGCCCGGCAGCAGCGAGGGCAGCTTCTTCTGGCCGTTCATCATGCGCGGCGTGGGCATGGGCATGATGATGGGCCCCATCCTCACCATCTGCCTGCAGGGCATGCAGGGCGCCGACATCGGCCAGTCCTCCGGCATCACCAACATGATCCGCCAGATCGGCGGCGCCGCCGGCATCGCGGGGCTCAACATCTTCCTCACCGACCGAAACGCCGTACACAACACGGACCTGCTGGCCCACGTGAACATCTACGACCCCGCCACCCAGGACAGGCTGGCGGGCTACACCGGCAACCTCATGGCCAACGGCTACTCCACCGACCAGGCGCAGGCCCTCTCCTACCGCCTGCTGGACCTCAGCGTGTGGCAGCAGTACAGCCTGATCTCCTACAACGATGTGTTCCTACTGGTGGGCGCGCTCACCCTGCTGTGCCTGCCGCTCGTGTTCTTCGTGAAGTACAAGAAGCCCAAAGCGGGAACGAAGGTGGAGATGGCGCATGAGTAGGCGGCAAGAAATGAGGACGACCGCAGCGACTAATTCTTCTCCAACAGGAACAAGAACTCGCGGTTAGTCTCCGCAGTTTCCTTGATCCACTCGTTCGTCCACTTCATGCTGGCCATCACGTTCTTCTTGTGATCGACCTCCATTAGTTCCAGGATACGCCCGTTACGTTGCATAATATCGTTCAACTCTTCCGCGGTTGCACGGCCTCCGGAGCTGTACGACAGCATGATCCACTTGGCATTTGTGCATTGGATCATCCGGTCGATGGCTTCCATGGCCATGAACCGGCCACTCCCGCTTTTCCGGAATTCCTCAAACACGGAAGCGGATAGCTTGTCCGAGGTGTCCTTCCTCCGCATCGCTTTTCCGAACAGTTCCGGCTTGTCATTCAGGATTACCGTGCTCCAAATGTGGTAATACGAAGCGTAGCGTACCCGCGATGGAGGCATCTTGTCATTGTTAGATCCATAAGGTGGATCCAAGTAGGCGAGGTCCACCTCAACCCTCGGCAAGAGGTCAAAGATGTCCTCTCGGTATACCTCATGTTGCCCTTTGCTTGGGAAGACCATGGGCACTTCCAACAAGAGTTCATTGTACGACCTGGGCGACCAGTCTTGAAGGTAGGAAACAAAATGCCCCAAGGTGCTGTCCACTTTATCCAGCGCACGGATCAGGCTTGTTAGCGCAACTGCCTTTTCAACGAGGGACAGGCCGAGGCGGTCAATCTCGCCCCGTATGGCATCCAACTTCCTTGTATTGTGGACCTGCCACGGCTTCTTCAATCCGTCGGGAGAGGCAGATAGTCCGCCATTGGGTTCACCACCGTAGTGCTCAGTGAACCAGCCATCCACGGGCACCGCCGCATTCAGATGGGCGATCAGTTCACGATAGGCGCTGCGGGGCTTGGTGTTCTTCAGGTAGCATGTACCGAAGACCTCGGACCAGATTGACGCATCGTTGCAAATGACTTGATAGCCGCTTTTTGCAAACGCTTGCGAAACCCGCGTAGATCCCGCGAACCCGTCCAGCACGGTATGCGCATCCACTTTCTTGGCAAGTTCGAGGATATGCCGAAGCAATTTCCGTTTGGAGCCTGCATACTTGATGCCCTCCGTTTCCGGGACATCCACAATAATATCGTCGAACAGGGAAAGGCTCTCCATCACTTCAGGTGTGATCGCTTCTTCATCTCGCGGATGTCGGCCTTGATGTCGTTCAAGGCCGCTTCGTGGCCCTTGCCCGATGATACGAGTGCGTGGGAGAACAACTGCACCAACACATGATTGTGCGAGTAGTCGATCCAACCATTGGTCACGCTATTGAAGTAGGCAAGGCCCTTCTTGGTGTTGGTCCACAGCCCGCGCTGCAGCGCATTGGCCGCAGCATCACCATAACGGACCTCACAGATATAGGCACCCTCCGCATCATAGAACCGATAAACCGGGTGCTTACGTCCCTTGCCTTTCCCTTCCCAGCAAATTCGGGTGGTTGAAGCCATCGCCTTCTCATAGTCGAACACCATGATGTTGCAACGATTGCCCTTTTCATCATAGATCAACGGAAGCACGTTGATCTTATTGAACACGGCGAAAGCCGGGTCTTTGAAGATCTGCGCAATGACATTACCATCAACGATGTCTTTGGCTTCCTTCTCCAGTCTTGGGAACATGCTTGAGACCTTATCGGTCGAAAGCTGGAGGGGTCCATGCCCGTAGGCCTTTAGGCTCACTGAAAATTCCGCTTTCGTGACTTCATTGATGACCTTGATATCCTCCTCCCGCGATTTAGCCCGGTATAGGTCCTTGCCCACATGGACCGACCTGAAATCGTACATGTACTGGTTGATGAACTCCGCGATCGCGATCTCCGCCAGGTCACCATGCGTCTTATTGCCGATGAGCCGCATGGTGAAGATGTTGCTCAATGTGGTGGTTATCAGGTCAGGCTGCTTGCTGATGAACAGCTTAAGCCGATTGATAAAGTCGTTGTACTCTACCATTGATGCTCCCCCCCTACCGATGCCCCTGTTGACATCACGTGGAGGCAAAGTAAGGTTATTTCGGACAAGCAAGTGCCCACTGACTTGCTCGCATCCCTCCTGCATCCGCCCCGTGCGGTTCACACGCTCTTCGCCCCCGCTTCCGGCCTGTTTCCGCTCACGTTCGCGCCATCGCTGCGGCGCAGGCCGGTGAAGGTGAGCGCCGAAAGGATGGTGGCCGCGCCCAGCACCAGGAAGGTGTGGTGCAGGCCCGTGGCATAGGCCATGGGTTCGTGCTCCGCCGAGGCGAGGCCGCCCAGGAAAAGCGCGGCCACCAGCGAGGCCACTGCCACGCCGAAGCCGCGCGCCATCTGCTGGAAGGTGGAGGCGATGCTGCTGGCGCTGCTCGCGCGGGCATCGCTCACATCGGCGTATACCAGCGTGTTCAGGCAGGTGAACTGCAACGAGGAGAACAACCCTTGGAGCAGGCTGAGCACAAGGATCTGCCAGATGGGCGTACCCGGCCCGACGAAAAAGAACGCCATGATGTTGCCGCCCAGCAGCAACGTATTGCCGCGCAGCACCGTGCGGAACCCGAAACGGGCGATCAGCCGGGAGCTGAGCACCTTCATGCCGATGGATCCGAAGGCCTGCGGCACGGTGAAGATGCCCGCCTGCAAGGGCGTATAGCCCATGCCGAGCTGGTACAGCAGCGGCAGCAGGAAGGGCATGCCGCTCACCCCGAGCCGCGTGATGAAGCCGCCGATCACCGAGATGCGGAACGTGCGCAATGCAAACAGGCGCACCGCCAGCAGCGGTGAGGGGATGCGATGGGCATGCACGCCGTAGGCCACCAGCAGGGCCAAGGAGGCCAGCACCATGGCCACGATGGGCCCCAAGGACCAGGTGTGCTCGCCGAAGACCTCCAGCACGTATGAGAGCAGCCCCACCCCCGCCCCGAAGAGCAGGAAGCCCCACTTGTCCATCGGCGGCACCTGCGGGTCGCGGTGGTCCGGCATGTAGCGGCCCACCATGTACCAGCCCACCAGGCCGATGGGCAGGTTGATGAAGAAGATGGTGCGCCAAGGCAGCCACTCCACAATGAGGCCGCCGAGGAACGGCCCCACCAACGGCGCGATCAACGCGGGGATCACCACGAAGTTCATCACCCGCAGCAGTTCGCTGCGCGGGAAGGTGCGCACCAGCACCAGGCGCCCCACGGGCGTCATCATGGCGCCGCCAATGCCTTGCAGGATGCGGGAGCCGACCATCATGCCCAGGTTCGCCGAAAGCCCGCAGAGCAATGACCCCAGGGTGAACAGCGCCACCGCTGCACGGAACACCCCGCGCGTGCCGAAGCGGTCGGCCATCCAGCCGCTGATGGGGATGAACACCGCCAAGCTCAGCGTATAGGCCGTCACCACGGCCTTCATGCTCAATGCCTTCACGCCCAGGTCGGCGGAGATCACCGGCACCACCGTGTTCAGCACGGTGCTGTCCATCTGCTCCATGAAGAAGCCCACCGCCACCAGCCAGGGTGCGATGCGCCGGATGCGTGCCAGATGGACTTCGGTTACGGAAACGGCGGACATGCGGGTGCAAAGGTGGTGCTCCTTTCCACCAGTCCCTTCCGAATTGAGGCCCCAATAGGAGCCTGTTCTTACCTTTGAAGCACCATGTCATTGGACATCAAACGCAATCAACGGGACGAGTTGGTGATCACGCTCAAGGGCGGTTGGGACACCGAAAAGGTGCAGCGTGTCCTGGACTACCTGCGGCACTTGGAGGTGCTGAAAAAGTCCAAGGCAAGTGCAAAGGAGATCGATGCGCTTGCGATGGAAGCCAAGAGTTCCTGGTGGACGAAGAACAGGAAACGCTTCATGCCGTGAAACTGGTGGTGGATGCCAATATCCTGTTAGCGGCTACTTTTGGGATCAGCGCAACCCCTGCAACTACTTCAAGAACAGAGAAACGGAAGAATTAGAAACCTCAACAAAAACCAAATCAGCATGGAAAACAACAACAAAACAGAAAAGCCATGGTACAAGAAAACATGGGTAATCATACTCGGAGCAATCATTGCTCTCGGCATAATTGGAAACCTTGGTAAGAACAACGGACCCGATAATTCTTCATCGGTTTCAACAACTCAAAATGCAAGCTCAGAAACTGCACCTGTGAAAGAGAAAAAATGGACAGAGGTGTACACATTCAGTGGAAATGGAATGAAAAAGTCTCCTGCTTTTGAATTAACAGGTGGTGACGCAAAACTTGTGTACAAATACAAGGCGCCCGGTGGGATTGGCATGGGGATGTTCTCAGCCTACGTTGTTAACGAAGGAGAAGATATCATGCAAACGGGCGGCATTCCTGAAATAATGACACAGACCGAGAGCGAAGAAAGCGAAAGCGCAATTCATAAAGGTTCTGGACGCTACTACCTGAATGTTAACGCCTCGGGTAACTGGACGGTATCCGTTCTTGAGTATAAGTAACCGCATTTGGTTCGCTTTCACCCATCATCAATTTGAAAGGAAAGCAGTCGCTAACATGGGCTTGTCGCAACCCTTGTTCCTCGGGTGTGTGGCAAGCCCTCGCCGTTCAGTGCGATATTGAGCAGGGATGGACGCGTCGCGGAAACGTTCCGTGAAGCCGAAACCGCTTGCACACTGCTGGCGCCAGCATACTTGGCGGATGAGTTGATTCGGCTACGGCCAAGAATGGCCAAGTTGGCCGGCCTGCCCATCGCTGCGGTTGAAGCATTGCAACGATGGGCACTGGCCAAGGTGGAGCTGGTCGCGGGAGAATCCGTTTTACGAAAGCATTGGATCAAAGCAGGTGAATTGGCGGGCACCGTGGACCATGCGGACATTCCATACGTTGCATTAGCCCTGCACTTCAAGTGTCAGATATGGACTGGAGACAAGCAATTGCGCGCGGGCCTGGCCGCGAACGGCTTCAATGGGACCATGGACACGGCCGAGGTTCGAAAACTCCTTGCACTGGATCAATAGGACAGCCGAATGGCCCCAAATGCTGGAGCTATCCCCTCCTGAGCGGTCTTGGCCAGATCATGCTGCAAGGGAACGCGGCCACGGGCCTGCTGTTCCTCGCAGGCATCACCTGGGGTTCGCCCATCATGGGGCTGGCGGCGCTGCTTTCGGCGTGCTGCGGAACCGCAGCGGCTGCGCTGTTGAAGTATGACGGGAAGGCGATCGGGCAAGGGCTTTACGGCTTCAGTGCGGCCTTGGTGGGCGTGGCGCTCGTGCTGCTCCGCGGCCACGGGCCGCTGGTTTGGGCCGCAACGGTGCCAGGCGCCGTTGCGGCAGCGATCCTCCAGCATTTCTTTCTCGTGCGGAAGATCCCTGTGTTCACCTTGCCGTTCGTGCTGGTGACCTGGGCCCTGCTCGCAGCTTTGCCCGCCCCGGCGCAAGCTGCTGCGCCCGCCCCGCTCCTGCCCGTCCTTGGCGGCAGCTATATGGCTGCCACGGTGCGCGGCTTCGGGCAGGTGATCTTCCAGGAACGGCTGCTCTCCGGCCTGCTGTTCATCCTCGGCGTGGCGGCGAACTCCCGCATTGCAGCGGCCTTCGGCGTGGCGGGCGCCTTGCTGGCTGCGGGATGGGCCTGGTGGTGGAATGCCCCGGGCGTGGACATGGGCCTGTGGAGCTTCAACGCCGTGCTTTGCGCCATCGCCGTTGCCGGCACCGCCCGGCGCAACTTCCTGCTGTTCCTGTTCAGCGTGCCGCTTTCGGTGGTCATCGGCCTTGCGCTTACGGCCTGCGGGGTGCCGCAGCTCACCTTCCCGTTCGTGGCCGCCACCGGCCTCGGGTTGATCTTGGAACGGCTGCTGCAGCGGGCCCGTGGAAGCAGCCTGCGCCCAACGTGACCAACGGGGATCCCGGAGCAGGGTTGCCGGAGCGATCTTTGGCGCATGGAGGCGCACGTCCACATTGAAAAAGCCTTTGACCAGGTGCAATGGAGCGGCCACAAGGTGCCCGGGCGGGAGTTCGAGGACTGCACGTTCACCCGGTGCGATTTTTCCAACAGCGACTTTTCCCGCAGCCGGTTTACGAACTGCACGTTCACCGATTGCAATCTGGCCTTGGTGAAGTTGGCCGATGCAGGCCTCCACAAGATCACCTTCAACCGCTGCAAGCTGCTCGGCATCGATTTCAGCCGTTGCAAGGAAATGCTCTTCAGCGTTGCTTTCAATGACTGCATGCTCGACCATGCCGTTTTCCATCAGCGGAAGATGGGCGGCACCTGCTTCATCCGCTGTTCGCTCAAGGGCGTGGACTTTGAGGGCGCCGTGTTGAACAAGGCCGTGTTCGAACGCTGCGACCTGGAACGCGCCGTGTTCGTGAACACGCAGCTGCAGCTAGCGGACTTCAGCTCCGCGTACAACATCAGCCTGGACCCGGAGCGCAACAAGCTCAAGGGCGCGCGCTTCAGCACGGAAGGTGCGCTAAGCCTGCTGGCCAAGTACGGGCTGGAGGTGGGGTGATGAACGGGGCGGAAGGCCTCCCGAGCCCACGGTTCAAGGAAACTCGTTCAAGGGAACGGACTTCACGAACCGGCCTTCCTTGTAGGTATCCTTCCGGACCGGGGTACCATTGAAGTTGTAATAAATAAAGTCGCCCACAGGCAAGCCCGCACTGAACATGCCGATCACGAAAAACTGGCTGTCCTTGCGCTTACCGACCATCTTTCCTTCTGGGTGTCCATCCACGCAATGGAACCTGAACGAAACGCCACCGGGAACCGTGATCACCACATCGCCGTCCGCTTTCGCGCCCGTGGAATCCCACACCATCCATTCCCCCGCCATTTTCCCATCGATGTAAGGCGCCTTCATCTCCACCTTGCCATTGGCATGGTATTGCCTTAGCTCACCGGTTAGCTTGCCCTTGTGCAAGGGCATCTCCCTCCACACCAGGCCATTGCTTCTGTAATCGGTGGTCATACCCTCCAATTTCCCCTTCTTGGCAAGCGATCTACACAACAGGGTGCCCGTCGAATCGAAGTACTCAATGGGCCCGTCCCATTTCCCTTTGATCGCGTCTCCCTTTTGCCGAAGCGTCCATGTAGTGTCGAAGTATTCCACATGACCGGAATACACCCCCTTCTTTGAATGGATGCCAACGATGTACTTATCCACACCACCAGACTTTATCCGCACGGTATCCGGCACTTGGGCCTGGGTATTGCAGGCCCCGGCAAGAACCAGGAAAACCAGGAAGGCACGCATGTTTGCGAATCTAAGCATTAGCCTCAGCCTGCGGTTCTGCCGCAGCTGCGGATCACGCCTTCACCGGTTCCGGCACCATCACCCGTTGCAGCACCTCCACCGCGCGGTCCACTTCGGCTTGGGTATTGAACTTGCTGAAGGAAAAGCGGAGGTTGGCGCCGGTGCGGCCCGGGTAAAGCGCTTCGATGACATGGCTGCCCTTGTTGCTGCCGCTGCTGCATGCGCTGCCGCCGCTGCACGCGATGCCCTCAATGTCCATGTTGTAGATGAGCATTTCGGCCTTGCCATCATCCGGGAAGTGGAAGTTGAGCACGGTGTACAGGCTGTCCGCCGAGGGGTCCCCGTTGATGGTGGTGCCGGGGATGGCCGCGAGCACTTTCTCCCGCATGCGGTCCTTCAGCGCCTGCACATGCTTGTGGTGCTCGTCAAGGTCGCGGTAAGCCACTTCCATGGCCTTGGCCAGCGCCACAATGCCGATGATGTTCTCGGTGCCCGCACGCATGTTGCGCTCCTGTGCGCCGCCCACGATGAACGGCTTCACCACGGCACCGTTGCGCATGTACAAAAAGCCCACGCCTTTGGGCCCATGGAACTTGTGCGCGCTGCACGTGAGGAAGTCGATGGGCAGCTGCTCCAGGTCGAAGCGGTAGTGGCCCATGGTCTGCACGGTGTCCGTGTGGAAGAGCGCGTTGTACATGCGGCAGAGCTTGCCGATGGCCATGAGGTCGTTGCGCGTGCCTATTTCATTGTTGGCGTGCATCAATGACACCAGTGCATGATCGTGCGCCTTCAGCAAGCGTTCCAGGTCGGCCAGGTCCACCTTGCCGTCGGGCATCAGCTTCACCCAATGCACCTCCGCATCCCCGGTGCGCTCCAGTTCATGGGCCACGTGCTCCACGGCGTGGTGCTCAATGGGCGAGGTGATCACGTGCTTCACGCCCAGGTCGCGCACGCTGCCGAACACGGCCATGTTGTCCGCCTCGGTGCCGCAGCTGGTGAAGACGATCTCGCCGGGGGCGCAGTTCAGCAGGGAGGCCACTTTGCGGCGCGATTGTTCTATGCCGGCCCGGGCCTTGCGGCCGAAGGCATGCACGGCGCTGGGATTGCCGTAGATCTCGTGCATGTACGGCAGCATGGCCTCGATCACCTCGGCATCCAGTCGGGTGGTGGCGGCGTTGTCAAGATAGATGCGTTCCATTGTGGTCCGCGAAATTACAGCGTCCGTTCAGGAGCACTGTTCAGGCCGATGGCCCCGCGGGCTATCAATGGGCGGCGACGGGTTCCTCCGCATTCGGCTGCGCGGCCTCGGGCAGGGCGGGCGCGGCTTCGGCCTGGTGCTTTTGCGCGCGCTTTTTGCAGAAGAGGCACAGCTCGGAATCGCCGATCTTGCGGGCTTCCCACGCATCCTTCACGGATCCCTCATGCTGCTCGCGGCCTTTGATGGCCTGGCAATCCGGGTAGAGGTGGTACTTGTTCCCCTGGTTGGTCCAGTACACCAGGTCCAGCCCGTTGTTCAGCGTTTTGATGCTGTCGGTTTGGGCATTGATCTGGTCGGTGTACTTCTCCACGGAGGGCGGGTTGAAATCGGTGCCGGTGATGCCGGCGATCAGCAGGGCCACTACGCCCACGGCCCCGGCAATGCCCTTGGTCTTGCCGTCGAGGTTCTTGTTGGTGAAGATGAGCACCACCAGCGGCAGGAAGGAGAGCACGCCCATGATGGCGCCGAGCTGGCTTTGGATGAAGAAGCGCGCCTTGTCCTTCTCGGAGGCGGGGTCCAGGCGGTTGGCCCTTTTCCACAGGAGGGAGCCGGTGATGGAGAGCGCCAGGATCACCACGATGGCCACGATCAGCCAGGTGAGCGTTTCGTTGTGGATGAGCTTCAGGATGGCGAACACTTCTCCTGCAATGGCCAGCAGCCAGGCCAGCATGGCGAACAAGCGCAGTTGCTTGGCTTGGCCCTTGGCCTCATCGGTGGCCACGAATTGTTTCTTCTCCGGCATGGGTAAATGGGTTTTTCGTGCGCAAAGCTATTCCGGCAAGGGTGATGCGCATGGACCGTATGCCGCCAAGGCACGAAGCGCGCCCAGATGGCGATCTGGTCTTCGGCGCAGCGGGGCTGGCGCCGCACGGGGAATAACCGGAAATGCGGGCCGGTCCGGCACCGGGAAGGCCGACGGTCAATTTTCCGCCGCCACCCCGGCCAGTTCGCTCATTTCGCCCATGATGCGCTTGGCCAAGGCATCCGCCTTTTCCGCGGTGTTGCTTTCCGCATAAATGCGCACGATGGGCTCGGTGTTGCTCTTGCGCAGGTGTACCCATTCGTTGCCGAATTCGATGCGCAGGCCGTCCACGGTACTGTGGGGCCGGTCCTGGTAGCGTTGCTGCATGGCATCCACCAGGGCCTGCACGTCCATTCCCGGCTTCAGCTCCACCTTGTTCTTGCTGATGAAATAATCCGGGTAGCTGCGGCGCAGTTCCGAAGTACGCACGCCGCGCTTGGCCAGCAGGGTAAGGAAGAGGGCGATCCCCGCCAGGGCGTCGCGCCCGTAGTGCAGTTCGCCAAGGATCACACCGCCGTTGCCTTCGCCGCCAATGGGGGCCTTCACCTTGCGCATCAGTTCCACCACGTTCACCTCCCCCACGGCGCTGGCAAACCGTTTGCGGCCATGGCGTGCCGCCACATCGTCCAGGGCACGGGTGCTGCTGAGGTTGCTCACCGTGTCGCCGGGGCGGTGCGCCAGCACATGGTCGGCGCAGGCCACCAGGGTGTATTCCTCGCCGAAGAGGCTGCCGTCCTCGCACACCAGGGCCAGGCGGTCCACGTCGGGGTCCACGCTGATGCCCGCATGGGCCTTGTGCTCCACCACTGCCGCACACAGGTCGGTGAGGTGCTCGGGCAGGGGCTCGGGGTTGTGGGGAAATTGGCCGTTGGGCTCACAGTACAGCTTCACCACCTCCACGCCCAAGGCTTCCAGCAGGCGGGGCACGGCAATGCCGCCCACGCTGTTCACGGCATCCACCACCACCTTGAACTTCCGGGCGGCAATGGCCTTGGCATCCACCAGGTCCAGCTTCAGGATGGCGGCGATGTGCTTTCCGGCCCATGAATCGTCACTGCGCACGGAACCGAGCGCATCCACGGGGGCAAATTCGATCGCGCCGCTTTCGGCCAACCGAAGCACTTCCGCCCCCTGTTCCGCACTTATGAACTCGCCGTTGGCATTGAGCAGCTTCAGCGCGTTCCACTGCTTGGGGTTGTGGCTTGCCGTAAGAATGACCCCTGCATCAGCCCGCTCCCCCGCCACGGCCATTTCCACCGTGGGCGTGGTGGCCAGTCCCAGGTCGATCACCTCGTAGCCCAAGCCCACCAACGTACCGCGCACCAGGTCGGCCACCATGGGCCCGCTGGGGCGTGCATCCCTGCCGATCACGGCCTTGGGGCGCGCCTTTCCCGCAGCTTGCTTCATCAGCTGGCCGAAGGCGGCCGTGTAGCGCACCACGTCCAAGGGGGAAAGGCCTTCACCGGGCGCGCCGCCGATGGTGCCGCGGATGCCGGAAATGGAACGGATCAGGGTCATGGCAAGGAATGTTGAAAAGTGCGGGGACCTGAAAAAATCGGTTTCAGGGGCCGCAAAAGTACCAAGGGCGCCAAGGAGTTGGGCTGCAAAAGCTCCACCGCCCCCTGTTCACAATCCCGGGCGGCCGGCGGCTTATCATCTTCCGCCTTTCTACCTTTGGGGTATCCAATCGCCTTGTGCCCATGAATGAATCGCATCGCCCGCAACCGGAGCGCAATGCCGCGCAGCAGCAATGCGTGCAGCGCTATGAAGCCATGGAGGCCTCGCACGGCAAGGTCTTTTTCGATGTGGCGGAGATCGAGCTGATCGTGGACCACTACCTGGAACGCAACGAGCCGCGCCGGGCGGCCAAGGTGATTGCCTTCGCCAAGCAGATGCACCCCGGCTCCCTGGAGGTTACCTTCGGGGAAGCGGTGGTGATGATGGCCTTGGGCCGCTTGGGCAAAGCCTTGGAACTGCTGGAGGCCATAGAGAAGATAGAGCCGTGGAACGAGGAGGTGCAGTTGCGCAAGGCGGGCATCTACAGCCAGCAGCGCAACCACCGGCGCGCGGTGGAGCATTACAAGCGCGCGCTGGACCTGGCCGAGGAAGGCAAGGATGAGATCATCCTGGACCTCGCCTTTGAATACGAGAACCTGGAGGACTATGAGAGCGCCATCGAATGCTTGAAGAGCGCCCTGGAAGTGAACCCGGAGAACGAGGCGGTGCTGTATGAGCTGGCCTATTGCTACGACCTGGCCGAGGCCGATGAGGCGGGCATCTCCTTCTTCCGCAACTTCACCAACGAGCAACCCTATTCGGGCGTAGCCTGGTACAACCTGGGCAATGTGCTGGCCAAGCTGGAGCGGTACGAGGAAAGCAACCAGGCGCTGGACCTGGCCATCGCCATCGACGAGCGCTTCACCTCGGCCTACTTCAGCAAGGCACGCAACCTGCTGATCGCCGGCAGCTACGCCGAAGCCATTGCCTGCTACGAGGAAACCCTGGGCTTTGACGGCCCCCAGGCGATCACCTACAGCTTCATCGGCGAGTGCCACGAAAAAATGGAGCAGTACGACCGGGCGCTGATCAACTACGACCAAAGCATTTCGCTGGACCCTGAGTGGGTGGACGCCTGGATCGGGCGCGGCGTGGTGAAGGACCTGCAAGGCAAGCTGCCCGAGGCCCTCACCGCCCTGCAGCACGCGGTGCGCCTGAGCCCCGAACATCCGGACGCGCTGTACTACTACGCCAATGTGCTGGCCCGGTCCAAGCGCTACGACGAGGCCCTGGCCCAGTACACCCTGCTGAACCGCATTGAGCCGCAGAACCTGGACGGCTGGATGGAGCATGCGGACCTGCTGCTGGAGCTGAAAGGCCCCGATGCCGCCCTGGCCAAATTCACCGAGGCCGCGCAAGTACACCAGCTCGCCGAGCCGTTCAAGTACCGGCTGGTGAGCTACCTGCTGCGGGCCGGCAAGGACCAGGAGGCGCTGCTGGCCTTGGAAGAAGCCCTCAGCGCCCACTTTGCCGGGCATGAACAACTACTGGCACACTACCCGGAAGCGGCCCGAATGCCGCAGATCACGCATTTGATCGAACTTTACCGCCGATGACATTCCGGCTGGACCACGTGCCCCCCCGCCCGGCAAAGCCGCGCGAGGAGGGCCTTACCATGGTGATGGACAAGGGGCTCAGCCTGCGGCAGGCCGAAGACCTGATCGACGGCTCCGGCCACCTCACCGACCTGGTGAAGCTGGGCTTCGGCACCAGTTACATCACCCCGCGCCTCAAGGACAAGATCGCGCTCTACCAAGGAGCCGGCATCAAAGTTTACTTGGGCGGAACCCTCTTCGAGGCCTTCATCGCCAGGGGCAAGTTCAACGAATACCGCAAGCTGCTGGACGACCTGAAGCTGGAAGCCGCGGAGGTCTCCGACGGCTCCATCGACCTGGAGCACGGGGAGAAGCTCAAGTTCATCAACACCCTGGCGCGGGACCACACCGTGCTCAGCGAGGTGGGCAGCAAGGAAACCGGGATCCTGATCAGCCCTGCCCGGTGGGTGCGCATGATGAACGCCGAACTGGAGGCCGGCAGCTGGAAGGTGATCGCCGAGGCGCGTGAAAGCGGCACCGTGGGCATCTACCGCCCCAGCGGCCACGCCCACACCACCTTGGTCAACCGCATCATGGCCAAGGTGCCCGGCAAGGACATCATCTGGGAAGCACCCATCAAGAGCCAGCAGACCTGGTTCATCAAGCAAGTGGGCGCCAACGTGAACCTGGGCAACGTGGCACCGGATGAAGTGATCGCGCTGGAGGCGCTCCGCCTCGGCCTGCGCGGCGACACCTTCTTTGAATACCTGCCCACCGAGCTTGCCGAGCACCTGCGGCAGATCAAGCACGAGAAGCCCGCCGAGGACCACAAGGAACCCACCCCCGCCAAGGCAAGGGCCAAGGCCGTCGGAAAATGAAGGAGATCTCCGCCGATGACCTCCGGCGCATGGAAGCCGCCGGGGAACACCTGATGGTGCTGGATGTGCGCGAACCCTACGAGGTGGAGGAAACCTCCATGGGCGGCACCAACCTGCCCATGAGCCAACTGCTGGACCGCCTTGCCGAAATTCCGCGCGACATTGCGGTGGTGGTCCATTGCAACAGCGGCTCGCGGAGTTGCGCCGTGGTGGACACCCTTTCCTCACGGTACGGATTCACCAACCTGATCAACCTGCGGGGCGGGATCCAAGCATGGCGGGCAGGTGTGGAGGCCTCGCAGCAGCACGGGTGAGGTTGTTTTGAGTTGTCAGTTGTCAGTTGTCGGTTGTCAGTTGTCGGTTGTCAGTTGTCGGTTGTCAGTTGTCGGTCCTTCGGCTCCGCTCAGGACCGGTTGTCGGTTGTCAGTCCCTTGAGCTTGGCCGAAGGGCGGCTCCGCTCAGGACCGGTTGTCAGTTGTCGGTTGTCAGTTGTCAGTAGTTAGTTGTTGAACCACCGCTCTTACGCATACAGATGGACCTGCTTCTTTCCTTTTGGCATTTCATCACCCACCTGAATGAAACGTTGCCGGCCTTCATCCAGGACCATGGCAACTTGATCTACCTGCTGATCTTTGCCATCATCTTCATCGAAACGGGCCTGGTGGTGATGCCCTTTCTGCCCGGGGATTCGCTGCTGTTCGTGGCCGGTTCCTTGGCCGCCATCGGCTCGCTTGATCTTGGGGTGCTGCTGGCCCTGCTGATTCCGGCAGCCATCCTGGGCGACAACATCAACTACTGGGTGGGGCGCACCTTCGGCCTGCGCGTGCTGGGGTGGAAGCTCTTCGGCAAACCGCTGGTAGGCCCCAAAAACCTTGATAAGACCCACGGCTACTTCGAGAAGTACGGCGTGCGCACCATCATCATCGCGCGCTTCGTCCCCATTGTGCGCACCATCACCCCTTTCGTGGCCGGCATCGGCAAAATGGATTACCGGCGCAAATTCCTGCCCTTCGACATCATCGGGGGCATCTTGTGGATCACCCTGCTGCTGCTGGCGGGCTTCCTCTTCGGCCAGCATCCCTTTGTGCAGAAGAACTACGAAGTGGTGATCCTGGCCATCGTGGGCATATCCCTGCTCCCCATGGTGATCGAATTCGCCCGGATGCGCTTGGCGCCCAAACAGGTCCGCGAGCAGGCCTAATTTCGGGCCATGGAACGCTATGGCCTCATCGGCCGCAAGCTGGGCCACAGTTTTAGCCGGGAGCATTTCACCAAGCTCTTCAAGCAGGAAAAACTGAAGGGGCACCGCTATGACCTGTTCGAGCTGGCCGCCATCGGGGAGCTTCCCGCATTGCTGCGCGATACGGCCGGGCTGCGCGGGCTGAACGTCACCATCCCCTACAAGGAGGCGGTGATCCCCTTCCTGGATGAGCTGGACCCCTTGGCCGCCGCCGTGGGCGCGGTGAACACCATTGCCGTCCACGGGGGGCGCGCCAAGGGCTACAACACCGACGTGGCCGGCTTCCGCGCGTTGATCCTGCCCGTGGCCGGCCAGCTCAGCGACCCGGGCAGCGCCATCCGCCCGCGGGCCCTGGTGCTGGGCAGCGGCGGCGCCAGCCGTGCGGTGGCATACGTACTGCGCGAACTGGGCATCCGCTTCCGCATCGTAAGCCGCAGCCGCCAGCGCGGCGACCTTACCTGGGACCTGATAGACCCCACCGTGCTGCGCGTGTGCCGCCTGGTGGTGAACACCACCCCGCTCGGCATGTACCCGGACGTGGCTGAAGCACCGCCCCTGCCCTACGCCGCGCTCACCGCCAAGCACGTGCTGATCGACCTGGTGTACAATCCGGGGGAAACCATGTTCTTGAAGCACGGTGCCGAGCATGGCGCCCGCACCATTGGCGGCATCGGCATGCTGAAGGCACAAGCCGATGAAGCCTGGCGGATCTGGCACCAAGCCCCGTGATCCGCACGGCCCGGTGAACATTTCCCGGCCTTCAGTCCTTATACCCACCTGACCCCGGGTACACAACCATTCCATGAAGCCCCCTATCGCCATCCGCCTCCTTCCGATCACCCTTCTGTTGGCCGCCTGCACGCCCTCTTCGGTTTTCACGCCGCTGGCGGATGTGGATGCCGAAAAGCTCCCCCACGTACAAGAAGCCCTGGTGGCCCCGCCCCTGCTGCCGGCATACGACCAGGTGGAGAAAGGCGGGCCGCACGTGGTGGAGGTGGAGCTGGTGGTCCAGGAGAAGAAGGTGAAGATCAGCCCGCGCGCCACCCTGTGGGCGCTCACCTTCAACGGCAGCGTGCCCGCACCGCTGATCGTGGCCCATCAGGGCGATTACGTCCAGCTCCACCTGGTAAACCCCGCCACCAATACGCTCACGCACAACATCGACCTGCATGCGGCCACCGGGGCCATGGGCGGCGGCGACCTCACGGAGGTGGCGCCCGGGCAGGAAGCCACCATCAGGTTTCGCGTGATCAAGCCGGGGGTTTTCGTGTACCACTGCGCCCCCGGCGGGGTGATGACGCCGCTGCACATCGCCAGCGGCATGAACGGGGCCATCATGGTGCTGCCCCCGAACGGGCTCACCGATGAAAACGGGCATCCGTTGAAGTACGACCGCGCCTATTACGTGGCGGAACAGGACTATTACCTCCCCAAGGACGAAGCCGGGAACTTCAAGGAATACGAAAAACCCTCGGCGGCCTTTGCCGACATGCTTGCCGTGATGCGCACGCTCACGCCCTCCCACCTTGTTTTCAATGGCGTGGAAGGTGCGCTCCAGAACGACCATGCCATGGCCGCCAACGTCGGTGAGAAGGTGCTCTTCATCACCGCCAGTTGCAACATTGATGCGCGCTTCCACCTCATCGGCGGCCATGCCGACCTGGTGTGGCAGGGAGGATCCTTCAATGACAAGCCGCTTACGAACCAGGAGACCTGGTTTGTGCCCGGTGGATCCGCCGTGGCCGCCCTGTACCAGTTCCGCGAGCCGGGCAACTATGCCTTCGTGGACCACAACCTGATCAAAGCGGAGCTATTTGATGCCAAAGGCACCGTGAAGGTCAGCGGAAACTGGAACAACAAGCTCATGGAGCAAGTGGCAAAGCCGCACGCATCAAACTGATCGGTTCTACCATTATTTTAGTGGGTAGAGGTCAAGGCCCCCATGGAAGAAGAGGATGGCGCTTCTGAAATTGGCAAAGGTCCGGTACCCCCTTGCGACACTTTTTAGCTGCTGGATCTTCCCATTGAGGCGTTCTGCCATGGCGTTGCTGAAGTTGCACACCAGGGCATTCAACACGCCATTCATGTGCGCATGGAACATTTCCACCACCTTGGACACCTCATTCATCCCCTTGTTGACCGCGTCCGATGCCCATTTCATGTACAGCGGGAAGGCCTCGTGCGTGCTGCTTGCAAAGAGGTCCTTGAAATTCTCCCGCACCTGCCATGCCTTGGCCACTTCATGGTTGGCCGCCTTTATCTGCTCGAACTTGATGCGTTGTTTTTCCGTGAGGTTCTCCGGGTTCTTCAACAAGGCGTACTTGCTGTTGCGAAGTAGCTCGTGGGCTTTCACTTCCCGCCTGCGCACCTTGTCCAGTGCGTCATTGAGGTACTTCACCAAATGGAACCTGTCATGCACGATCTCCGCCTGCGGCATGGCCTCCTTCACCGTGTTCATGAACGCCTTCCACATGTCCATGCTCACCGTACGCACCTCCTTCTGTTGGGCGGGCGTGAGGGTCTTGTCCAGCAAGTTCCTGCAAGCTTCCTTGGTGCGGTCCTCTTCCACGTCCAACACGCAGCCCGAACGCGGATCGCTCAACACGGTGATGTACTTGTGGCCTTTCTTGAAGGACTTCTCGTCAATGCTCAAATTCTCCAGCACATGTTCTTGCAACTTCCTTCGTTCCATGCCCCGCCGGGTGCTCAGGTGGATGATCCGGTTCACCACGTTGAAGCCGCAACGCATAAATGCCGCGGTACGGGTCTGGTTGCCGCTCATCTGAAGAAGATCGATCACCATCTGCTCGAAGAGGTATGTGTGACGCTCATGGGAGGAGGCCCAGCCGGGGTCCACCGTCCTTACCCCTCCGGTTGGAAGCCGCAGGCGCGGCAGTCTGCAGCAGATGTAGGTCTTGTACTGCATGATGTCCAAGTGCCGCCACTTGCGCATGGGCGCATGGTCATACACCTTGCAAGTCTCGCCTGAGTCCGCATCAACGCACTTCTTCAATCTGCACTCCACATGGATATGGACCTCGCCCAAACCCATGTCCGTATCCACTTGGGTCACTACCCAGCCCGCCTCAAGTTCCAATAGGCGTTCAAACAGCTTTTCCATTAGGCTTTGGTTTGCCCCGAAAATCGGCATTCCCCACTAAATTCGTGGTAGAACCAACTGATCAGATCTGCGCCATCACCGATTCCACCAGCCTGTCGCAATGGGCGCTGCCGAACTCGAAGGCAGGAGCTTCTGCATGGTACTTCCAAATGGTTTCCTTCAGCATGTCCTTTGCACGGTGCAGGCGTACTTTCACATTGCTCTCGCTCAACTCCAGGCAATGCGCCGTGTCCGCCACGCTCATGCCCTCCACCTCACGCAGCATGTACACGGCGCGGTAATTCGCAGGCAGCTTGTCCATGGCCTGCTCCAGCAGCCTGCGCTGCTCTCCATGGATGGTGCGTTGTTCGGGGTTCATCTGTTCCCTGTCGGGTAGTTGGCCGATCTGATCCAAGCGTACGTCCGGGTCCGCATGCACACGCAGCATGCGCGACCTGCGCAACTGTTGCAGCGCCTCATTGATGCCGATGCGCACCAGCCAGGTGGAAAATGCGGATTCCCCCTTGAACTGGTCCAGTTTTGCGAAAGCCTTCAGGTAGGTCTCCTGCATCGCATCCTCCACATCCTCCCCCTGTTGCAAGTAGCTGCGAATGGCGCGATAGAGCGTTTGGTTGTGGCGGCGCATCAAAATCTCATACAACGCCTTCTCACCGGACAGCACACGGATCAACACCTCCTTGTCGGACAACTGTGAATGGCGGTTGGGGACCAATTGGATCGCTTCCATGGGGAGGGATTTGCGCATGCTTTCTTCCGCATTGGATGCAACCCGCAAGTTAAAGTTACAAATCCCGTCCGCGCCACCCATTTTCCGCGCCGTTTGTAACCTGGGCGGCCTTCGGCCATCCAATGGCCACAACACTTGCAACCATGAACGCCATCGCGCAACAAGAGGTCTCTCGCCTGCAATCCATCCTGAAATACGGCTACGGCCTGGTGCCCATCATGGCCGGGGCCGATAAATTCACCAACCTGCTTACCGACTGGGGGCACTATGTGCCCACTTGGATGGCGGGCATGTTGCCTTTTGGGCCGATCACGTTCATGATGGTAGTGGGCGTAATCGAGATCGTGGCCGGCATCCTCGTCCTCACGCGCACCCTGTTCGGTGCCTACCTGGTTTCGGCCTGGCTTACGCTGATCGCGATCACCCTCATATCCAGCGGGCAATACCTCGACGTTGCGGTGCGCGACCTGGTGATGGCCATTGGCGCTTATGGCCTTGCCCGGCTCACCCAGGTCACCGATGGCAGCACCAAAGCAGCCCTTGCATGAGCTTATGGCTCCGGCCAATCCGTATCGCCGCACTGCCCCACCTAACTTCCCGAACAATTTTGCGGCTTCGTTGGTCTTAATGCCACAACCCCTGCCATGGAATTCACAGTCAAGATCCTGAAGAAAGAGCAGCTCACGCATGATGTGGTGCGGATGACCTTGGAACGCCCGAAAGACTACTTCTTCTCTGCCGGGCAAGGCATCGACTTCAAGCTGCCGCACATCGACTCGGTGCGGGACAAGGTGTCACCCTTCACCTTCACGGGCCTCAACAGCGACCAGCACCTGCAGCTCACCACCAAATGCTACGTCAGCCACCACGGCATTACCGAGCAGATCCTCAACACCCTGAAGGTGGGCGACGAAGTGGTGATCAGCGAACCCTTCGACACCGTGGCGCTGAAAGGGCCGGGCGTCTTCATCGCGGGCGGCACGGGCGTCACCCCGTTCATCGCCATCCTGCGGCAGCTGAAGGTGGACGGCAAGTTGGTCGGCAACAGCCTCTTCTTCTTCAACAAGACCAAGGCGGACACCTTTATGGAAGACGAGTTCCGTAGCCTGCTTGGCAGCAACTTCCGGTCCGTGCTCAGCAACGAGGAGGTGCCGGGATACCTGCACGGCTTGGTAAGCGCCGATTTCCTGAAGGCACACATCAGCAACTTCAAGCAGCCCTTCTACACCTGCGGGCCGGAAGGCTTCGTAAAGGCGGTGAAGAATGCGCTCGTGCAGCTCGGCGCCAGCGAAAGCATGATCGACGTGCAGTTCTGAGGGGAGCCTGGTGGTACGGGAAAACGGCCTTCGGCACAGCATCGCCCCCAGCCAATGGGATGCCGGGCCATCATGCAGGCGAGCAACCGAACCAACCAGGACACTGCGGTGTTCCAGCATGCAACAAAACCTCCCGCGCAATGGCCTTCACCGTAAAACTGCTGAACAAGGAAAAGGTGACGCATGACGTCTTCCAGCTTGTGCTGGAAAAACCCAGGGGTTACACGTACACCGCAGGGCAATGCGCGGAGCTGACCATGCAGCGGGAAGGCTATGCGCCGGAAAAAGCACCGTTCTCCTTCATCGGATTGAACACCGATGCGGACCTGCGGATAGCAATGAAGACCTACAAAGGCGAGGAAACGCTTTCCGGGCACGCGCATCGCCTGCAGGCGGGTGATGCCGTATCGATCAGCGAAGCGCGCAATGAAGTGGAATACCGCGGCCCCGGGGTGTTCATTGCCGGAGGCACGGGCATCACGCCTTTCATGGCCATCTTCCGCCAGTTGCAAAAGGACGGAAAGCTGAAGGGCAACATGCTGCTCTATGCCAACAAGCGCGGTGAGGACATCTGCTTCGAGGGGGAACTGCACAACATGTTCGGCACGCAGGTCATCAGCATCCTCTCCTTGGAGGACAGGCCCAGGAATGCAAGCGGCGAGATCGACAAGGGGTTCATTGAACTGCACGTGCGGAATTTCAGCCAACCCTTCTACCTGTGCGGCCCCGAGCCCTTCGTGAAGCACGTGGCCCTGGTGCTCAAGGAACTTGGCGTGAAGAAGGAACTGGTGTCGGAGTATTACTGAGGGGGCCGATATGGGCCTGCCCATGAACGCCCCCTGTGCTGCTCCTCCGCACATGGCCAGCGCGGCGAAAGGGATTGCACGGATGCGGACAGGAAGCTCCGGATCGCGGATGGCGGATTGGCGCACTTCGCCAATCTTTGCGCCCATCTCCAGCAGCAGTTCCATGCCCATCCGATCCCTTGCCGTCCTCCTTGCCTTGCTCACCGTGCAAGTGGCAACAGCCCAGTTCAACCAAAAAGGCACGGTACACCTCTCGATCGGCATTGCCGGGGGCGCGCACAACACGCAGACCAAGCAAACGCTGCACATCTTCGGGGTGGACCTGTCGAAGACCACGGACAGCCATGCGGCCACGGTCACCTTTCCCATACAGGTGGGCGTAGGCTTGGCGGATTTCTTCAGCATGGGGGCGTTCCTGGAGCCCGGCAGCTACTTGGATTCCAGCGTCACGCACAGCAACAGCATCGTGCTGTACGGTGTGGAGCCGCGCTTCTACTTGGTGAACAAAGAGCACTTCGCATGGCTGGCGGGGCTGCAGCTGGGCGGAAGCACCTTGCACATCACCGGCAGCCAAGGACGCGACAAAACGGATGCGCGATACTCCGGGAGTGCCTTCGGCCTCAGCACCGGGGTCGTATTCCAGTTCACCGACCTCATCGGCCTGCAACTCCACTTGCGCTACATGGCGGCCAACATGCCGCTACGACAGTATTCGGTGAATGGCAACAGCGTGTCGCAAAAGGATTTCGATGCGGTGCTGCACACCAATGGCGTGGCGTTGCAGGCCTCGCTGGGGTTCAGGTTCTAGCCGCCGGGCCTTCCTGGTCCGGGTATTTCCTCCGAAGGAAATTCCGCCGGCCAGGCAGCGCAAATCCCTGTTCCGCTGTCCTATGGCCACAACCGCTTCACGCCATGCGCACTTCCGCCCTCCTTGCCTGTGCAGGCATTGCATCCGTTTTTCAGGTTGCCGCCCAGTCCCCCTTTGAACATGCCGACCAGCGCACGGCCCAAACGGCCTATGGCAAATGCACGCGATTTCCCGGCGGATGGGCCGTGGAGGGCAATGCCGTACCGGAAAACCAGGGCAGTGGCACAGCCTACATCCATGCAATCGGGCTGGATGGCACCTCACTTTGGGAACATCCGCTGCTCACCAACCTCGGCGCCGGGGTGTTCGTGCAAGGCCTCGCCACTGCGGCCAATGGCGACCTGCTTGCTTGTGCTTCGCTCTTTTACTGCGACGTGCCCGCGGACCAGTTCCTGGCGGAACGCATTGCGCCGGACGGCAGCACCGTATGGTCGCGCACGTTCCACGCCAGCGATGGCATCGTTTCGGCAATGGCCTTGTCCCCTGGCGGCACCATTGCATTTTCCACCAACAGCGGCCTCCTGATCGCCGACGCAGCGGGCGACAGCCTGGGCTGGATCACCCTGCCCGGGGCACTGCATTTCTCCTCCCTGGCCTGGGACAGCGACACCACCCTGCTCGGCACAACGGGCAACAGCAGCGTGACGCGGGTATCCACGGACGGTGCCCTGCTGGCAACGGCCACGGTGAACGGGACCATTGCGGCCGTGCTGCCCTGGCAAGGGAAGCGCCTTGTGCTCACTACAGGCGGCATGTTGTACGCATTGCAACCGGACCTGGGCGTACAGGGCAACGTGGACCTTGGCAACACCCCGGGCTACCGGCAACTGTTGCCCCTGGCCACCCGCCTCATTGCGGCCGGGCCGCAGCAGTACGCCTTTCTGGATACAAGCCTTTCCGTGCAGCCCCCCTTGCCGATAGACCCCGATGGCGAGTTTCCGCAGGCCTTTTTCACCCGGTTTGCAGCGGATGACAGCATGCTGCTGATGACCGGGACGGCCAACTTGGGATGGCTCTCCACCGGCGTGGTGCGCGGTATGCTGCACACGGGCCAGCATGCCGCACACACCGAGGACGTGGGCATCGAGGTGCTTGCCATCGACAGCGTGTACTACACGTTGAATTCCGGCATCGTGTTCCCAAAGGCGGATGCCACCGTGCGCATCACCAACCAGGGCACAGTTGAAGTTCAAACCTTCCGCGTGGCCTACCACGGTCCCATGGGTGTTGCCTGCGGCTATGCGGGCACTTCCGGGCAAGTGGAGAACGCCGCACTGGCCCCTGGCGGGCATGTGGACATGGCCATCGCCGGGATGCCCCTGTATTACGGCCCATGGAACTACGTCACGCTCCGCCAACCGTTGTGCATCGTGGTACAAAGCCCGAACAACCTGTACGACCGACACATGGGCGACAACATGGCTTGCGACACCGTGCAGATCGTGCTCAGCTTGGCGGACCATGCAGCTCCGGCGCAAGGCGTGATGGTGAACAACCCGTTCCAGGATGCCATGGAACTTGCCTTGCCCGCCCCCCTTGCCTCGCCGATGATGCTCTCCCTGCGCGATGCCACAGGCCGCCTGGTGGCCACCACCACCTGGCCCCCGGGGTCGGAGCGCCTGCACTGGGCGCTGCCATTGGTGACGGATGGCCTGTACCTGCTGCGCATGGAAGGGCCTGCGGGCGGAACCTCCCGCACCTTGGTGCGGCAGGGAGGATAGGGCGAACATCCCGGACGGGCCCTTGCAGGCGCATAGGCAAGAAGGCGGTTGATGCGGCAGGCATCGCCACCTCATGCGCCCTATGCCCGGCATTTCCACCAACCATGCCAGCCCGCACGGCTACCGATGCCCCTCGGCAAGCTCCGCCGGAGACCAATAGCGCTGCGCCATCCAGATCCGGAACAGCGGGTCCAGCCATTCCACCTCCTTTCCTTCAAAATCCAGGATGTCCTTGGCCCGCATGGCATCGCGGATGCGGCCCACGTTGCCGGAGGTGCCCAACCCGTAGCGCTGCACCGTCTCCTTGGCGCTCATCTTCGTTTCCCCTGCCAGCAGGGCCTTCAGGAAGCCGAGCTGGGGCAGCGTGAGTTCATCCACGATGCGTTGGTAGAGCATGGCGTGGTGGTCCAGCAGGTGTTCCATGGCCTGGTGGATGTCGGCCCCCTTGCATTGCTTCTTGCTGAGCAGGAAAGTGCTGTAGGCCAATTGCTGCACGCCGTAGGGATGGTCGCCCATGCGTGTGGCAATATCGTCGGCCAGTTCCGCGCTGATGCGCTTTCCGCCCACGGTGAAGCGCTCCGGGATGTAGCTGACCCAGTAGTGGTGCTCTATCTTGTCCAGCAGGATCAGGTCGCCGAAGCGGTAGAAGGGCCGGTCGTACCCGGTGAAGATCTCCATCATCAAGTGCCGCCGGCTTCCGTACAGGCAATAGACAGCCCGCTGGTGGTGCTGCCAGTTGGCACGCAGGCGTTGCTGGAAGGCAAGCGGATCGCTGAAGCGGTCGATGCTTTGGAATTCATCCAAGCACACCACCAGCGTAATGCCTTTGGCCTTGGACAGCTTTTCCGGAAGATCGAGGATGTCATCGCGGGACCGTTCCAGGTCCTTCCATTCCGCGGTGAACTTGATCTCGCTATAAGGATCGATGCCCACCTGTACGAAGGGGACCAGTTGCTTCAGGAATGCCTTGATGTCCGCCAGGCGATCCTCCAACTTGGTGGATGCCGCCTCCACCACCTGCCTGGCGAAGTGCGCGTAGAACTCCTCCTCCGTGCGGGTCTTGAACAGGTCGATGAAGCAGAAGCGTACCTTCTTGTCGCGTTTCATGTCCAGGGCTACCTGCCTCACCAGCGAGGACTTCCCCCAGCGGCGCGGCGATACCAGCACCGTGCTGACGTGATTGCGGATGTTGGCCTCCAGCCGCTTGCGCTGCCGCTCCCGGTCGGTGAACAGGTCCAGCACGGCCACTTTGCCCAAGGGGAACGGTGTGATCTCTTCCATGGAGCATAAAGGTATGACACAATTTTGAATGGCACAATTATGTATGATACAACTTTGTATGTTACAATTATGTATGGTTTTGGTTTTGAACCCTGAGACTCACCAGGGACGAAGGGCTGTCACTGGTGAAAGGCATGGGACCGGGGCCAGGTTGTTAGTTGTCAGTTGTCAGTTGTTAGTTGTTAGTTGTTAGTTGTTAGTTGTCGGTCTGTCGGTGGTTGTCAGGCATCGCTGCGCCTTGGGCCGCCCTGAGCTAAGAGCCCGCACAAGGGTCGAAGCCCTACACCCTTTGCCCTACACCCTACACCCCTACTTCCCGATACAAAACCTGGAAAAAATGCTCCCCAGCAGGTCTTCCACGGTGATCTTGCCGGTGATGCTGCCGAGGTGGTACTGGGCCTCGCGAAGGTCGGTGGCCAGCAGCTCGCCGCTGATGCCTTTCTGCACGCCCTGCTTGGCTGAAAGCAGTGCCGCCCTGGCCTTGGTGAGCGCCTCCACATGGCGCGCGTTGGTGACCACAATGCTGCCTTCCGCGGACTGCAGGCCGCGCACATGCTCCACGAAGCGTTGCTTGAGGCGGTCCAGCCCCGTGCCCTTTCGCGCGGAGATGTGCATCACCTCCTCCATCCCCGGTTTGTCCGCCGTGCCGGCAAGGTCGGCCTTGTTCATCACCGGGATGATCACCGGCTCCATGCCGATGCGCTTGCGCAGCAGCTGCGCCGAGGTGAGAAAGGCACCCTCGCTGAGCGTGCTGGCATCACCCAGCAGCACCACGATGCTGGCCTCGGCGGCCCGTTTGTAGCTGCGCTCAATGCCTAAGCGTTCCACGGTGTCTTCCGTGTGGCGGATGCCGGCGGTATCGATGAACCGGAACAGCACGCCCCCGAGCTGGATCGTTTCCTCCACGGTATCGCGCGTGGTGCCGGGAATGTCGCTCACAATGGCGCGGTCCTCCTGCAGCAGCGCGTTCAGCAACGTGCTTTTCCCGCTGTTGGGCGCGCCCACAATGGCCACGGGCACGCCCTGCTTCACCGCATTGCCGTAGCGGAAGCTGTCGATCAGGGAGTTGCATACCGCCACGATCTCGTCCAGCAGGCGCATCAGCTCCGCCCGATCGGCGAACTGCACGTCCTCTTCCCCGAAATCCAGCTCCAGTTCCACCAAGGCACTGAGGCTGACCAGGTGGTCGCGCAGCTCATCGATCTGCTTGCTGTAGCCGCCCCGCAGTTGCTGCATGGCCAGCTGGTGCGCGGCGCGGCTGCCGCTGGCGATCAGGTCGGCCACCGCCTCCGCCTGGCTCAGGTCCAGCTTCTTGTTCAGGTAGGCCCGCTGGGTGAACTCGCCGGGCATGGCCAAGCGCGCACCAGCCGCCACCAAAGCATCCAGCAGGCGCTGCTGGATGTAGGGCGAGCCGTGGATGCTGATCTCGGCCACATCCTCGCCGGTGTAGCTGTGCGGGCCTGGAAAGAACGTGAGCAAGCCCTCATCCACGGGGCCGTCGGCATCACGCAGCCGCACGAACACCGCTTCGCGCGCCTGTGGCGTAAGCAGCAGCGTGGGTGCCACGGCGTGCATCACCCGTAGCGTGTCCGGCCCGCTGATGCGCACCACCGCAATGGCCCCGGTGCCCGGGGCGGTGCTGAGGGCGGCAATGGTATCCGGCTGGTACATGGGCTGCAAAGGTGCGAACGTCAAGGCCATCCTGCGATCGTTCCCTGTGGAAGGCTTCCGGATAATGAGCAGCATCACCGATCTGTAAGAAAGCAATGAGGTGATCGCGCTCAGTGCCGGACGGTGGGAAAAACAGGACCTTTGGAGGTATGAAAACCCCCGAACGTGCCGCCTTCGATGCCCTTCCCCACCCCACCATCGTGGTGGTGGGCGGTGGCTTTGCCGGACTGGAGCTGATCAAACGCCTGTCGGGGAAGCCCTTCAAGGTGATCCTGCTAGACAAGAACAACTACCACTGCTTCCAGCCGCTGCTCTATCAGGTGGCCACGGGCAGCTTGGGCGCGGACAACATCGCGCACCCCTTCCGCCGCACCGTGGGCCCCATGCCCAACGTGATCTTCCGCATGGCGGAGGTGCTGCGCATAGACGCCCTGAACAACCAGGTGCATACCGACCACGGCAGCTTCACCTACGACCACTTGGTGCTGGCCACGGGCACGGTGACCAACTTCTTCGGCAACCAGCGCATCGCCCGCGAGGCCATGCAGCTAAAGAGCATCAACCAGGCGCTGGACATCCGCAGTGATTTCCTCCAGGAGTTCGAGGCTGCGATCTATCTGGAGGATGAACATGCCCAACGGCAACGCCTGAACTTCGTGATCGTGGGCGGCGGGCCCAGTGGCGTGGAGCTGGCAGGGGCGCTGGCGGAGATCCGCAAGACCATCCTCAAGCATGAATACCGCGAAGTGGAAAGCCAGCGCATGCAGATCCATCTGGTGGACAGCGGCAATGAGGTCCTGGGCAACTTTTCCCCGAAATCCAGGGCGGCGGCGCTGAAATTCCTGCATGAGCTCGGCGTGCATGTGAAGTTGAACATGCTTGTGACCGATTACGACGGCGATACCGTCACCTTCAAGGACGGCAGCACCATGCCCAGCACCACAGTGATCTGGACCGCTGGCGTGAAAGGCGCACCGGTGCCGGGCCTTGAACCGGCACTGGAAGAGCGGCCCGCCCGCCTGCGTACCGATGCCTTCAACCGCGTAGAGGGCACCGCCAACATCTATGCCCTGGGCGACCTGGCACTGGACCGGTCCGATCCCCTTTGGCCAAAGGGCCATCCCCAGGTAGCCCCGGCCGCCATCCAGCAGGCCGCCCACCTGGCCCTGAACCTGCTGCGCAAGCCTGGCGAGCAATGGGTTCCGTTCAAGTACCGGGACAAGGGATCCATGGCCACCATCGGCCGGTACAAGGCCGTGGTGGACCTTGGGCGGCTCAAGTTCGGCGGGCCCATTGCCTGGTTCCTGTGGCTCTTTGTCCACCTGATGAGCATTGTGGGCTTCCGCAGCCGCGTGATGGTGCTCACCCACTGGGCATGGAAGTACCTGAGCTGGAAGAACACGATCCGCCTCATTATCCGGCCATACGTGCGCAAGGTGGACATGGTGGGTGGGGAAAGCGGGGGGTAGTTGTGAGTTGGCAGTTGTCAGTTGTGAGTTGTCAGTTGTCAGTTGTCGGTTGTCAGTTGTCAGTCGGTTGTCAGTATTCGTGGGTGGCCTGTGGAGCGGTAGCTTCGCGCCCCTTTTTGCCATGGACCGGCGCCTTGTCATCCTCTTTCTGACCATCTTCATCGACCTGATGGGCTTCGGGATCTTCATCCCGGTGATCCCCATCTATGCGCGGGAACTGCACGCCAGCGACGCGCTGGTGGGCGACCTCGGGGCGCTCTTCTCGGTGATGATGTTCATCTTCACCCCGGTGTGGGGCACGGTAAGCGACCGCATGGGGCGCGTGCCGGTGATCCAATGGGCGTTGGGCATTTCCGCGCTCAGCTACGTGCTCTTCGCCCATGCCACCACCCTGCCGCTGCTCATCATCAGCCGCATGCTCACCGGTGCGGGCTCGGGCAACATCACGGCGGCACAGGCCTACATCACCGACATCACCCCGCCGGAGGGGCGCGCCAAGGCCATGGGCCTGATCGGTGCGGCCTTCGGCCTCGGGTTCATCTTCGGGCCGCCCATGGGCAGCTTCATCTACACCCGCCTCGGCATCGAGTGGGTGGGCTATGCCGCCGCCATCATCTGCGTGCTGAACATGGTGGCCGTGTGGGCCTTCCTGCCCGAATCGCTGCACCAGAAAGATACGGACCGCAAGGTGCGCATCACGCCCGTCACCAGCGCCATCCGCGCCCTGAAGGACGCCCGCTTCCGCGACCTCTTCCTGATCAGCTTCATCTTCATCACCGCCTTCAGCATGATGCAGATGACCATCGCCCTGCTGTGGATGGACGACTACCACCTGACCAAGGAGCAGATCGGGATGATGTTCGCCGCCGTGGGCGTGTCCTCGGCCATCGTGCAAGGCGGCCTCATCGGCTGGCTGCAGCGCACCTTCGGCGAGCGCAGGCTCATGCTATACGGCAGCCTGTGCATGGCCGTGGGCTTAGGCATGATCCCGTTCATTCCCCAGGCGCACTTCATTTCACTGAGCATCGTCTCCATCTCCCTGCTTGCCTTGGGCAACGGCTGCCTGAGCCCCACGATATTGAGCGTGCTGAGCAAGAATGCGGCGCAGCGCGAACAGGGCGAGGTGCTGGGCATGAACCAGAGCTTCGGCTCGCTGGCGCGCATCGCGGGCCCGGCGCTGGGCGGTAGATTGTACGGCTTCTCGCACCTGCTGCCCTACGTTTCCGCCGGCGCCATCATGCTGGGCGCCCTGTACTATGTGCGCGGCTACTACCGCCGCCAAGCCGGGGCCGCGCCAGCCACTGCGCCCGGGCCGTTACTTTAGCACCCGCAAAAAAGCAGATCGTCCACATGAGCGTACTTGTCCATAAGAACAGCAAGGTCCTCGTCCAGGGCTTTACGGGCAGCGAAGGCAGCTTCCATGCCTCCCAAATGATCGAGTACGGCACCAACGTGGTGGGCGGCGTAACGCCCGGCAAGGGTGGGCAGAAGCATTTGGACCGGCCCGTGTTCGAAACGGTGAGCGATGCGGTGAAGCAGACCGGCGCGGATGTCAGCATCATCTTCGTCCCGCCCGCATTCGCTGCGGACGCCATCATGGAAGCCGCCGAGGCGGGCATCAAGGTGATCGTGTGCATCACAGAGGGCATCCCTGTAAAGGACATGGTAACCGCGCGCGAGTACATCAAGGGCAAGAACTGCACGCTGATCGGCCCCAACTGCCCGGGGGTGATCACCGCCGACGAATGCAAGGTCGGCATCATGCCCGGCTTCGTCTTCAAAAAGGGCAAGGTGGGCATCGTGAGCAAGAGCGGCACGCTGACCTACGAAGCGGCGGACCAAGTGGTGAAGGCCGGCTTAGGCATCACTACGGCCATCGGCATCGGCGGCGACCCCATCATCGGCACCACCACGCTGGAGGCCATCCAGCTCTTCGCCAACGACAAGGACACCGAGGCCATCGTGATGATCGGCGAGATCGGCGGCGACCTGGAGATCCGCGCCGCCAAGTGGATCAAGGAGAATTGCAAGAAGCCCGTGGTGGGCTTCATCGCCGGGGAAACCGCTCCCGCTGGTCGCACCATGGGCCATGCCGGTGCCATCGTTTCGGGCGCGGACGAGAGCGCCGCCGCCAAGAAGAAGGTGATGCGCGAATGCGGCATCCACGTGGTGGACAGCCCGGCCACGATCGGCGCGGAAGTGAAGAGGGTGCTGGGGTGAGGCATTGGTTCGTGGTTGCCGGTTGATAGTTGCCGGCGCATTCAGGCCGGACAACCAACAACCGACAACTTCAGGGCACACCGGAGCCCCATGGCGAACTGCCCTCCTCCCGCTATCTTCGCCCCATGGCACTTTTAACCGGCAAAACAGCCCTGATCACCGGCGGCACGCGCGGCATTGGGCGGGGCATCGTGGAGCGTTTCCTGGAGGAGGGCGCGGACGTGGCGTTCACCTACGTGAGCAGCCCGGAGAAAGCGAATGCGCTGGCCGCGGAACTCGGCAAGGGCGGGCGCAAGGTGCTGGCCATCCAGAGCAACGCGGGAGATTTCAATTCCGCACAGGCCACCGTGGACCAGGTGGTGGAGGCCTTCGGCAAGCTGGATGTCCTGGTGAACAACGCCGGCATCACCAAGGACCAGCTGCTGATGCGCATGAGCGAGGCCGATTTCGACGCGGTGATCGCCACCAACCTGAAGAGCGTCTTCAACATGACCAAGGCGGTGATGCGCACCATGCTCAAGCAGCGCAACGGCAGCATCATCAACATGAGCAGCGTGGTGGGCGT
>JAFEAI010000069.1 GCA_018266475.1 Bacteroidota bacterium | reverse complement strand
CAAGGACAAGCAATAACCAATACGGTAACGGCTGCTAATAATCCCTGTACAACTCCGTTATCGCCTCCTAAAAAGAACCATAATATAAATGTGAGAATGGCAATGCCGATAACTACGGGAACAAAGATGCCTGCTATTTTATCTACCAATTTCTGTACAGGTGCTTTACTACCTTGTGCATCCTGTACCATCTTGATGATTTGGGCAAGCATTGTTTCTTTACCCACTTTAACGGCTTTAAATTGGAAGCTACCTTTTTGGTTTATTGTTCCTGCAAATACTTTTTGGTTTTCCTTTTTCAGTACAGGTACAGGTTCGCCGCTCAACATACTTTCATCTACATACGAATTACCCGATGTTACCATACCGTCCACGGCAATTTTTTCGCCTGGCTTAACTAAAATAATATCGCCTGCGTTTACATCTTCGATGGCTTTTTGTCTTTCTGTGCCGTCAGCTTCTATGACCACAACGGTTTTGGGTTGCAATCCCATTAGTTTTTTAATGGCTGATGATGTATTGCCTTTGGCTTTTTCTTCCAATAATTTACCCAACAAAATGAACGCTATAATAACGGCTGCTGCTTCAAAATAAACGTGGGCGTGTAATCCTCTTTGATGCCAAAAGTCGGCAAACAACATATTGAACACACTAAATAGGTAGGCGATACCTGTACTCAACGCCACCAATGTGTCCATATTGGCGGAGCGGTGTTTGGCTTGTTTCCACGCATTGACAAAGAAATCCCGACCAATCCACAACACCACAGGCGATGCAAATGCCCACATAATTGGGTCGGCATAAGGCATATCCATAAAGAACATTCCGATGGCCACAACAGGCAAAGACAAAATAATTGCCCAAGTGGTTTTGGTCTTTAATTGTTTAAATTTCTTTTCGTGGATAGCTTCTAAGGTTTCCTGCTGTGTGTTTTCATTTTCTATCAACAAATCATAACCCACAGACTGAACCGCCTTTTGTAGTTTAGTGGCATCGGTCATATTGGGCAGGTATTCCACGGTTAGATTACCCGTTGCAAAGTTTACGGAAGCATTTACAACGCCCTCCTGATATTTTACAATGCTTTCGGCACTTCCTGCACACGAAGCACAGGTCATACCCAAAACAGGAAAGGAATTTTTTACAGTGGAAACGCCATACCCCAACTCTTTGATAGCTTTAACCGCTTCGCCTACAGCTTCGGTATCTGCTACTGTTATAGCGGCTCTTCGGTTGTTTAGTTCTACTTTGTGGGTTTCTACACCTTTAACCTGTGCCAATCCTTTTTCAACGATTAATGCACAGTGTTCGCTTTCGACATCATCTAACGGAAGATAGATGATTTCTTCATTATTATTTGTTGCCATTTTGCGATTGTTTTAATTAACACTGCAAAGTTGACAATTATAATAAAGGTTGTTGTTGTGGAATTTTGGGATTGATTTGTAAGATTTACAAACTGTCTAACGGCTTCCTTTTATCTGCCTTTATTTGTTTGAAATGGCTTGGTGTTAGCCCTGTTACTTTTTTGAATTGATTGCTTAAATACGCCACACTCGAATAGTTCAGACGAAAGGCAATTTCGCTTAAAGAAAGCTCGTCATAAACAAGCAGTTCTTTAACTTTTTCAATCTTTTGAGCAATGAAATACTTTTCAATGGTTGTGCCTTCAACTTCTGAAAACAGGTTGGATAAATAATTATAATCGTGGTGAAGTTTACTGCTTAATACATCTGAAAGATTTGTTTTGCTATCGTTATCCTGATGGTGTACTAGGTCAATAATTATATTCTTAATCTGCTCAATGATACGGCTTTTTTTATCGTCAATGATTTCAAAACCCAATGGAACTAAAACCTTATCTAAATTGCTTTTTTCTTCGGGTGTGGGTTCTTTAGCAAGCATAACTTCCCCTAATTTGATATTCATAACATCAAATCCCAATTTATCCAATTCATTTTGCACCACCATAATACAACGGTTGCAAACCATATTTTTAATAAAGAGTGTCGTCATATTTATTTCCTGCTCACGTTATTCGGTTACAAAGTTAGAAAACATTTTAAAAATAGTTTGGGGTGGTGGGTGGGCTTTGGTTGGCTTGGCTCTTTTGGTTTTGCGAAGCGTTGGCTTTGTGTGTCGGGGCAAAACCAAATGTGCCAAATGCGTTGGCAAAAAATTTCCTTTGTGCGTTGGGCATTTTTTTATTTTTTTCTGTGTCGGGTTGTTGTCTGGTTAGGTATCGAAGTGTCGGTTCGGGTGGTCGTCCTGCCATTGCCACTAACTCCTTAATATGCGCATGTTTTGCGTAGTGGCGCACGCCTAATCACCTGAGGATTAGGCATCAACTGCGATGACGACTTCGCAGAATCAGCGTGCAAAATACACAAAATGCGCAGGTGGTTCATAGGCTGTCCAAGGGGCTTTTTACCTTTTTCGTTTCGCGGTTGGTTACCTGGGCATAGATCAAGGTCGTCTCGATCTTTTCATGGCCCAAAAGTTTTTGGATGTGGCCAATGTCGGTTCCTGCTTCCATGAGGTGGGTGGCGTATGAATGCCGTAGGCCGTGTATGCCCACCTGCTTGTTGATGCCCGCAGCTTTCATGGCTTGCTTGAAGACGGCTTGGGCGCTTCGCACGGAGTAGGGTCCGCCGTATTGGCCCTCGAAGAGGTATTCCTTGGGTTGGTATTCCTTGAAGTACATCCGCAACTGCGCCAAGATACTCTCCGGCAAGTTTACGTAGCGATCTTTTTTGCCCTTGCCCCGCACGATGTGTACCTGCATGTTGCCGCTGTCGATGTGCTGGATCTTGAGGCCCACGATCTCCGATACACGCAAACCCATGCCGTAGCAGAGCCGCAGCAGGGTGTTGTGCTTCAAGTTGGTGGTGGCGTCGAACAGCTTTTTGACATCACGCGGGCTGATGTGCTTGGGCAGGGTGCTGTGCTTTTTGGGCCGGGGGATCTCGGCGAAGAATTTTTCGCGGTTCAGCACTTGCTCGAAATAGAACTTGATGGCGTTGAGGCGGCTGTGCAGGGTGGCTTCACTGAGCTTCAACTCGCTGGTGCAATAGAGCATGTAGCTGCGCAGGCGTTCGGGCGTGAGGCTGTCCACGGGCACCGTGCCCAAGCGCATCAGCAGTTGCGCGAACTCGTTGCGGTAGGTGGCTTCGGTATTCGGGCTGTAACCTTTTAGCCGGAGCGTTTCCACCAGGCGTTGCAGGGCGGCCCGGTTCGTTTCATCCACTCGCCCAAGGGCGTTCTTGCCTTGTTCTTTTTTGGGCAGCTTGAAGAACTGGCGGTAGTGCTCATTGTCACGCACATACCACGCTTTCTTGGTACTGGACCAACGTGCGCCGGTGAGGCTTTTCACCTGGGCGATCAAGGCGGCATTGTATGGGAAGCGGAGCAGAAGTACCTGTTCGCCTTTGTGTTCGGCAGCCTCAACGGTCAGTTGGCCGGTATGCCAACCGTCAGGTGCTGCAGCCGAGGTGGTTTCGGGGAACATGGTACGAAGCTATGCGGACATCACGGATTTCCAAGCGCCCCTTCGATCATCCCATCCTCCGCCTCGTTGGCCAACGTCACTTGCAGGCTTGGCTCGCGCCAGGGAAAGGGACTTGGGGAGGGCGGCACGAGCGGAGGATGCTGGCGCCAGAGCAAGGACATCGGGTGTTGGAGTCTTCCACTCGTGGAATACGTATCTGACCGGACTACCTATACGTATCTTTGTATCATGGCAGCGCGCATTTCACCCAAAACGAAACTGACCTTGAGCGTTCGGGCCAAGTATGTGGCCATGCTGCGCAAGGCCGGTGCCCGCCGTGGCCGCTCCGTTTCCGACCTTGTTGAGGAGCTGGCGGAAACCTTGGACAAGCAGCAGGAAACATCAGAGGAACTCAGCGACTTCGTGAAGCGGTTCAGTGGGGTCCTTTCCGATGTTCCGGCATCCGCATGGACCACGGATGACCGCATGGGGGAGCTTCTCCGTAAACATGCACCGCGCCCACAATGATCCACGCATTGCTGGACACGAACATTCCTTTGAACATGCTGTTGGACCCGCTGAAGCGGGCCATGCCAGTGGAAAGCGGCCTGGTGATGGATGCCCTCGGTAAACGGAAGTTCACCGGCTATATCACGCCTACCACGTTCAGCAACCTGTATTTCATGGTGAGGCGGGAAAAGGGCCGCGGTGCTGCCGTGCCATTCGCCACTGCCCTGCTTGATATGGTGATTATTGTTGAGCAAACGGAGGCCGTGTTCCGTAACGCATTGGAAAGCGGTTGGCCCGATGTGGAAGATGCCGGCCAGTACTTCGCCGCGAAGCGCAAGGCGGAGGTAACGCACTTGTGTACCACCAACGGCAAGCATTTCAAGAAGGCTACAGGCATCAAGGTGGTGAGCCCGGCGCAACTGCTTAAGTTGATCTGATCGCTCCATCGGCGGGTACGCGCCCGTTACAACGGGCGGCACTTTCCCAACCTCGGCGCTACGTGGCTCCTGTAGAGGCTATCCAAGCACCCCTTCGATCATCCTATCCTCCGCCTCGTTGGCCAACGTCACTTGCAGGCTTGGCTCGCGCCAGGGAAAGGGACTTGGGGAGGGCGGCACGAGCGGAGGACGCTCGCGCCAGAGTGAGGGTCCGCAATGATCGCCTTAGGCATTGGCCACGTCGCGGGGCAGGTCCGATCCCGGATAGTTGAAGATCGGGATGTTCGCCTTGCCCAGAAGCTCCGCAAATGTGCGCGTGGTTAACCCTGCAAGTTCCGCTGCCTGCCCCAGGCTGAGCTTGCCATCCTCAAAAAGTTGACCGGCCAAGATGAAAACCAGTTCGTTGGACGAGATATCCAGGTTTTCTGGTATTTTGAGCGTGATGGTTCTCATTCCAACAAAGTTAAGGTTTTCCTATCTGATCGTTGGACACCCGAAAACAACGCAGGCGGTGGAGTCAGTGTCCACGAGACACAAGTAAAACTTCACGAAGCTGTGTGGATCGCTGTTTCCAGCAATTCGGCGCTGGCCTCGTTCGCCACCGTCACTACCAGCCTCGGCTCCCGCTTCATGGCCTCGCGGATGCTCCACTGTGCATGCGGGTTGCGTGCCCAAGCGCGGCGGGCGATGCCGTTGTTCACGTCCCAGTGCAGCATGGCCTTCAGGCGGCGGTCGCTGTCGGCGCTGCCATCGAGCACCATGCCGAAGCCGCCGTTGATCACTTCGCCCCAGCCCACGCCGCCGCCGTTGTGCAGGCTGATCCAGGTGGCGCCGCGGAAGGCGTCGCCCACGAAGTTCTGCACGGCCATGTCGGCGGTGAAGCGGCTGCCGTCGCGGATGTTGCTGGTTTCGCGGTAGGGGCTGTCGGTGCCGCTCACATCGTGGTGGTCGCGCCCCAGCACTACCGGCGCGCTGAT
>JAFEAI010000068.1 GCA_018266475.1 Bacteroidota bacterium | reverse complement strand
CTGTTGGCGCTCGGCCCCAGCCGAGCGCACTCTATTCGCAAGGCACCAGCCTTGCACCCTGTTGGCGCTCGGCCCCAGCCGAGCGCACTCTATTCGCAAGGCACCAGCCTTGCACCCTGTTGGCGCTCGGCCCCAGCCGAGCGCACTCTATTCGCAAGGCACCAGCCTTGCACCCCTGTGTCAATAATTCAATGCCGACTCAATAAGGAACAAAGGGAAGGTCCCCTGGTGGCGACCGAATAGATTCCACGCGGCTGGGGCCGCGCGGTAACCTTCGCAAATACGATGCGTTGGCACTCCCCCGGCCGGGCGCATGCTATTCCCCTGTTGGCGCTCGGCCCCAGCCGAGCGCACTCTATTCGCAAGGCACCAGCCTTGCACCCCTGTGTAGCGC
Source organism: Bacteroidota bacterium (assembly GCA_018266475.1). Lineage (GTDB taxonomy): Bacteria > Bacteroidota > Bacteroidia > Flavobacteriales_F > PHOS-HE28 > PHOS-HE28. Next base: position 6,770 of record JAFEAI010000068.1, on the reverse strand, counting down.
CTGCGATCCCTTGCTCCGGCCCTACTTCCTGCGTTTGGTGAAGAGGCCCTTCACCTTCCGGAAGAACTCGCCCAGCGTGTTGAACTCCTCCCGGTAGGCCAGGCCCACGCCTTGCGTGGTCAGTGCCTGGTCTGCCTGGTACAGGTTGCGGTCATTGCTTTGGCTGTAGGCCTTGAAGCGCAACTTTCCGTCCTGGGTCAGGCTGTATTCCGCCGCGAAGTCGCCGATCAGCGAATTTGCACTGTGCGTGGTGCCGCCGGTGCCGTAGGCCATGCCCACGTTGGTGTTCAGCGTAAGCCGGTCGTTGAAGAGCGCCGTGCTCACGGCCACCTCCACTTCATCCTGCGTGATGGCGTCGCCGGTGCGCCAGTTCACGCCCAGGTCCAGGTTCTTGCTGAAGGAACTGAGCCAGTTGCTCACCTGGTTGCTCAGCAGCTCGCTGCCCGTGGTGGACACCCCGCCCCCGAAGCCCGTGCCTTCCGCAGTGGCCGCATTGGATGTGTTGGGCACAAACCGGTTGAGCACGATCAGGGAGAACACCTGCTTGTTCAGGTCATCGGTGGTGGCCATGGCGCTCTGCACCTGGGTGCGCACGCCTTCGTCCACCGTGGGCAGCTTCACGTTGAAGCCGATGTCGGGGTTCATCAGGTTCTGCGAAAGGTGCATCTGCACCTCCACCGGAAAGCGCTTCTTGTAGGCCTCGGTGCGCAAGGCCGGCGGCATCACGTCGTATAGGCTGGTGCGCAGGCGGTACACGGCATCCACATTGATGATGGCATCGAAGGGATCGCCGTACCAGGTGATGTGGCCGCCCGGTTCGATGCCGAACCGCTTGTTCACCAGGTTGCGCAGGGTGAAGAGGTAGTCGCCGTCCACCAGCTCCACGTCGCCCTTCATGCTGAAGTCGCCCGCCGGGGTAACGGACATGGTGATGTTGCCGTTGCCGCGCCCGCGCATGATGTCGCCCACCGTGGGGTCGAAGATCAACTCGAAGCGGGCCTGCGGCGTAATGGCCGCCTTTATGTTCAGGTTGATCCCGCTGAGGTCCACCGGCTGCTCCTCCTCCTCTTCCCTGCTGTTGAAGTTGGTGAAGTTGACGAACGGGATGCCGCTGACCTCCTGGCTGCCGCCCAGGGGGAAGTGGATGTCGGTGCCTTCGGCAGTGGCGGCGTCCACGTCGATCTCCATGTTGTCCGTATAGCCGCTGATGCCCAAGGTGCCGGTGGCGTAGGCCTTGCCGTAGTAGAGCTCATTGTTGTGCGCATCGGTGTCCAGCACCTTCAGGCCGGTCATGTTCATGCCCACGTCGAAGTTCCAATTTGCGAACCCGTGGTGGATCACCGTGCCGTTGGCGATGCCCCAGTGGCCCTCATCATCCAGGAGCTTCACCTGGTCGATGGCGAACATGTCCGGGCGGATGTTCACACGGTGGGTGAAGCGGTAGGCGGTGTTGAGGTAGTCGATCCGCAGGCCCGCATCCTCCATGTCCGCATAGCCGCTGAGCCGCGGCTCATCGAACCGGCCCGTAACGGCCAATTGCCCGCTCACCTTGCCTTGGATATGGCTGATGGAGCTGGGCAGGTAGGGGTCGATGAAGCGCAGGTCGAAGCGGTCCATGTTCAGCTGCAGGTTCAGTTCCTGTGCTTCGCCGGGGCTGATCCACCCGGTGAAATCGAAGGCCCGCAGGGTGTCGCGCTGCAGGTTCCCGCTTACGTCGATGGCTTTGTTGCCCTCGCTGTAGCTGGCGGCCAGGCGCAGGTCCCCCACGGGCCGGTCCTCCACGGCCAGGCTGTCCGCACAGAGGTAGGTGAGCGCATAAGGCGCCTGGTACAGGTTGAAGAGCCTTCCGTCACCGCTGATGGTCCCGTGGACCATCGGGCCATCGTACAGCGGCCTGAAGTTCTCGCTCCGCAGGTTGAGCAGTTGGAAGGCCATGGCGGCCGAGGGGTCTTTGGAGATGGTGCCGCCCAGCCCCACGAACTGCCTGCCGTTGCGCATCACCAGGGTGTCCACGGTGATGGTGCTGCTGTCCACCTGGATGTGCGCGGCCTGCTCGTTGTGCCACACGCCTCGCCCCAGGTCCACGCTGCTGGGCTCCAGCTGCACGGCCACGGATGCGGGGCCTTGCACCAGCGCGTTGATGTTCACCGTGCCGTTCATGTGCTCCTTTTGGGCCGCCCATTTGGCGGAGAACCCCACTTCGTCCTGGTAGGCCTTGCCGGTAACGTACAACCCCGCCAGGGCGATGCTGTCAAAGGCCACGCGCCCGCTGCCTTCCAGGCTGAAGGCGAGCATGTCCATGGTCTTGTCCACCGCCAGGTGCAGCGAATCGGCGGTGAAGCCCTTGTAGGCGAAGGCGGGCAGGCTGGCGTTGATGTCAAGGTCCAGGGCATGGCTGTCGAACCCGCCGGTGATCCGCGCGCCCTTGCCGAGCTTCATGCCGGGCAGGGCCAGGTCCAGCAAGGGTTGGGCGTCCTTCAGGGTGGCGTCCAGGGTGAAGGCCTGTGCCTCCTTGGTGTACTTCACCTGCGCGGCCAGGGAGGGAAAGATGCTGAGCACGGTGCTTTGCACCGCATCGGGCAGCAAGGTGGGCAGGAAGGTGCCCTTCACCTGGAGGTCGGCCATGGTGCTGTTCAGTTCCACCATCGGGGTGCCGTTCTCGCGCCAGGCATCCAAGGCGATGTCGCCCATGTCCAGTTCCAGTGAATCCTCGCAGTAGGTAACGTGCTGCAGGCGCACGTGCCCTTGGAGGCTGTCCGGTGCCAGTTGGCCCTTGGCGTTGATGCGCATTTGCACGTCGCTGTATCCCTGGCCGCCCAGCAGGCCCAGGGCGCGCAGGTCCATGCGGCGCACGTCGGCGGTGAAATCCACTTCGGGCCAGCGCCCGCGCAGGTCCGCCAGGCCGTTGAAATCCATCTGCAGCTTGGGGTCGTCGCAGTGCAGCGCGCCGTTGAACAGGTTTTTCTCCAGCTTGCCGTTGAGGCCGATGTTGCGGATGGTGTATTGCTCCAGCCCGAGCTGAGGCACGGTTCCGTCGATCTCCGCCACCATCGAGGGGATGTCCTTGCCGCGTGCGGCCACCTTGGTGTCCAGCGCGATGAGGCCCACGGCCCGGGTGTCCAGCACCTTGCCGAGCTGGAAGCCGTCGGTGGCCAAGCGCCCCTTTACATCGAACCAGCCGGACACGGTGTCGCGCTCGTAGGAGATGTCGCTGCGCAGCACGCCTGCCTCCGTGGTGGCCTTGCCGTAGGTGGTGAAGGAATTGATGAAGCCGGTGAAGTTGCCGGCGAAGGCCATCCGGCCCAGCCGCTGCACTTCGGCGGGCAGCTGCAGCCGCTTGTGCTCGGCAAAGGGCGGCACGGGCAGCGCCGCCAGGTCGGCCGGGTCGGTGGCGATGTGGTCCGCGTCCAGCACGATGAAGGTGTTGGGGAAGTCGGGCAGGCCGGTCATTTCCACGTCGCCGCGGAACACCGAACGCTCCCCGAAGCGGAGGCGCATGCGCCTTCCCTTGAGCCCGCTGATGCGGCCCTGCACGTGCCCGGTGAGGCCCAGTTCATACTCCAGCCCTTTGAGGTCCGGCGCGAAGAGCGCAACGTCGGCAAATTGAAGCAGCGAGCTGTCGATGCGGGCATCGATGTGTACCCGCGAGGTGAATTCCTCCAGGTCGCCGAGGTCCTTGGTGCGCAGGTCCAGGTCACCGCGCAGGTCGGTGCCCGCGCCGCCGTCAGGGCGGGAGGCGGTAACCAGGTGCAACTGCTGCACGCGGATGCCGCGCGGGGCGATGCGCGCCTGCCCGCCGAGCTGCTGTACCACCAAGCCGCTGCGGTCGGCAAACGCCAGCTTGTCGAAGGTGAAGCATACCGAATCACCGGCCACCAGCAGCGCCCTTCCGATGATGTCCGCCGCCGGAATGTCCACGTGGCTGAAGTCCACCCCGAAGGGCAGCGGCGCATAGTGCCCGTCGTGGAAGGAGAAATGCAGCTGCCGGATGTCCACTTCGCCGCAGCGGATGCGCCAAGGCGCGGAGGCGGTGGTGTCGGCCGCCGTGGGCGGAAAGAGCTTGTTGAGCAGGTTGGTGAGGTTGCTGTGCGGGTCGTCCGCGGCACGCTCCAGCGCAAAGCGGGAGCGGTGCAGCTCCAGCCGCTTCACGCTTACCAGGTGCGCCTTGGGGTGGATCCGCAGGCCCCGCACCCAGATCTCATCGGCGGCGATCAGCGTGTCGCCCTTCAGGTCGGCGACGAACACCCCGTGGAGGCGGTTGGCGCCGAAAAGCCGCAGCTCCAAGCGGTCGATGTGCAGCTCCGCCCCAAGGTCCGCGCTCAGCTTGGCGCTCAGCCGCCGCGCCAGCTCGGTCTGCACGGTCGGCAGCAGCAGCGCCACCGCCGTGATCACCACCAGGAAAACAAGCACCAGCAGCACGCGGATTAGCCTGCGGCTGCCCCGCCACGGCCTGGTCTGTTTTGCCTTCCTTCGCCCCATGCGTGCATAGCTTCGCCGTTCCACAGCGATCTTCGTGCCTGATCGCGGCCAAATTAACCCCCCGCCATTCCCCGTGCATCCGTTGATCCTCGGTATTGAGAGCTCTTGTGACGAAACCGCCGCGGCCGTAATGGCCGGGGAGCGCCTGTTGTCCAACGTGGTGGCCTCGCAGGAAGTGCATGCCAAATGGGGCGGCGTGGTGCCCGAGCTGGCCAGCCGCGCCCACCAGGAGCACATTGTGCCCGTGGTGCAGGAGGCCCTGCAGCACGCAGGCGTGGCCAAGGAAGATTTGGAGGCAGTGGCCTTCACCCGCGGGCCCGGCCTCATCGGCGCCCTGCTGGTGGGGGCGTGCTTCGCCCGCTCCCTGGCCCAGGCCCTGCAGATCCCCCTGCTGGCGGTGGACCACGTGCAGGCGCACATCATGGCCCATTTTATCCACGATGGCGAAGACCGGCCGATGCCGTCGTTCCCCTTCCTCAACCTTACCGTGAGCGGCGGCCACTCGCAGCTGGTGCTGGTGCGCTCCCCGCTGGACATGGAGGTGATCGGATCCACCCTGGACGATGCCGCCGGCGAGGCCTTCGACAAGGGCGCCAAAGTGCTGGGCCTCCCCTACCCCGGCGGGCCGCTGGTGGACCGCCATGCCCGATCCGGAGATCCCGCCAGCTTCACCCTGCCCAAGCCCGCCATCCCCGGCCTGGACCTCAGCTTCAGCGGCATCAAAACCGCCTTCGTGGCCCTGGTGCAGCGCGAGGAACTGTGCACCCCCGGCTTCAGGGAAAACCGCCGCGACGACCTCTGCGCTACGCTCCAGGCCGCAATCATCGACCACCTGCTGGCCAAGCTGCGCCGCGCCGTGCGCCTCCATGGCATCAGCCAGGTGGGCATCGCCGGCGGCGTGGCCGCCAATAGCGGATTGCGCCAGCGGCTCCGCGAATTCGGCCTCCGCGAGGGCGTGGACGTCTTCTTCCCGCCGTTGGCCTATTGCACCGACAATGCCGCCATGATCGCCCTGGCCGGGCAGCACCTCTTCGCCGCAGGCCGATTCGCTCCCTTGGACACCGTGCCCCTGCCGCGCCTCCACGGCTGACCCCTGCCCCAGGGCTACATTTGCCCTGCATGCGCCTCCACCACCTCCCGCCACCGTTGTTGCTCGCAGCCATGCTCTGCACAGCAACGCTCAGCCCCGCCCAGAACGCACACGTGCTCATCGCCGAGGGCGACAGCCTGCTGGCCGCAGGTTCCGCCTCCAAGGCCATGGTGAAATTCAATGCCGCACTGGACCTGGGACGCACCGCCGAAGCCTTCGCCGCACGCGGCCGCGGATGGTATTTCCAAGGCAAGTACGACAAGTTCCTGGACGATACCCGCAGCGCACTGGACCTGGACAGCCTCAACGCCAAGGCCAACTACCAGCGTGCGCTCTACGCCTTGCGCAATGCCGACAACATGGGCGCCGTGCAGTTCGCTGCCAGGGCCCTCAAAAGCAACCCCCAGGGCGACCTGCGCCTGCGCGTGCTCACCGCCCGCGGCGAGGCCGAAGCCGCCTCCGGCATGACCGAAGCGGCCATCACCGACCTCTCCGAGGGCCTGAAGGACGCCCGGCCCGCCGATGCGGAGGCCATGAAAACCCTCGCCCGCCTGCTGGACAAGACCGACAACCCCGCCGCCAGCCTGGCCTGGCTGGAAAAACTCTGCGAGCTGCAGCCCGCCGACATCGGCAACTGGAGCAACCGCGGCTTCGAGCTGATCCGCCTGGAACGCTACGGCGACGCCCTGCCCGTGCTGGACCGCGCCCTGCAACTGGACAAGGACGAGCCCGTGGTGCTGAGCAACAAGGCCTACGCCCTGCTGAAGCTGGAACGCGATGCCGAGGCCATGGCCGCCATCAACCGCAGCCTCCGCGCCGACCGCGCCAACCCCTACGCCCTGCGCACCCGCGCCATGCTGTACCTGCGCAAAGGCGACCGCAACAAGGCCTGCAATGACCTCACCCTGGCAAAGGCCATGGGCGGCGCCCCCGAAGTGGACGCCCTGGTGAAGCAGCATTGCGCAGGCCTGCCTGCCAAGTAATGGGCCTTCCCGGAATTTCGTAACATTGGCACCTGTCAACCAGCCCTCCATGAACGTACTCTGCACCACCGACCTCAGCCTTGCCGCCGACATCGCCCTGAGCTATGCCGGACATGTGGCCAAATGCGCCGCAGGCGACGTAACCCTCTTCCACGCCGTGGCCAAGAAGGAGACCACCGCCATGGCCGACCTGGAAAAGGCGCACGCCGAAAACCTGG
>JAFEAI010000067.1 GCA_018266475.1 Bacteroidota bacterium | reverse complement strand
GTGAACATCGCATCGGCACTGGCGGATCCACCGCTACGGCACGCGCCTTGCAAAGCGCCCCATGCGCTTTCCGCCGCCATGAGCGATCTTGCGCAATTGATCGCCCACGGGCATCCATTCCATCGCACATGACCATCAACCTTCGTTCACTCCCTACCTGCGCCGGCCTGCTTATCCTGTTGAACGTTTCGGGCCAATCGCAGGCGGACCAGCAGCTCCGCGACGCGCAAAACCGCTTTGAGGCCGCCAAGGCGCAACTGCAGCAACTGCGCAGCCAAGTGGAAAACGCCAAGCTCGCCGTGATGCAGCAAGACCTGGCACAGTGGGGCTATCCCGCACTGGCACCGGGCGACACCGTGATCGTGCATCCCGGCCATGCGCTGGTTTGGAACGATCGATACAAGGTGCCCAAGTGGACCGCACACATCATCATGCCGGACATCATGGAGGGCAACCTCGCGCGCATCGACACCTTCCTGCCGGACCCGTTGGTAAAGACGAACACCGCGTTGATCAATGCCTACTGGTTCAGCGGCTACGACCGCGGCCACATGGTGCCCAGTGCCGATATGCGCTGGAGCGAGGAAGCGCTGAAGGCCACCTACCTCTACAGCAACATCGCACCACAAAAGCCCGAGCTGAACCGCGGCACCTGGGCGGACCTGGAGGATTGGATGCGGCGCTACGTACACTATTCAGGCCACCGCGTGTACGTGGTAACGGCACCGGTGCCGGGCAAGGACATGCCCCTGCTGAACAAGCCCAAGGCCAAGGAGGACGTGTATGCTCCGCCCTACTTCCTGAAAGCCATGGTGGACCTGGATGCACCGGTGAAGAAAGGCATCGCCTTCGTGATGACGAACGGCCTGAACGACCAGGGCGTGCTGGCCTATGCCGTGTCCATCGACAGCGCCGAGGCGCTCTCCGGCCTGGACCTCTTCCCCGCCCTGGCCGACACACTGGAGAACCGCATCGAAGCACAGCACAACACCCAGGACTGGTACGGTGAAGGCGACAAGGCCATGGGCGAGGTGGCGCCCCTGCCCGCACCACTGCCCGGCGGCCGCTTCAACACCATGCAGGCCAAGTACCACATCGGCAGCAAGGCCACCGTTTGCGGCACCGTGGTAAGCACGCGCCGCACCAAGAAATCCAACGCGCTCTACCTCAACTTCGACCGCATGTACCCCAACCAGGACTTCTACGCCACCGTGTGGGACTACAACAGCCCGAACTTCCCCTACGACCCCGAGACCTACCTGGAAGGACGCAAGATCTGCGTCACCGGAATGGTCAGCGTATTTGACGACATCGCGCGCATCAGCATCAACAACGCCAAGGAGATCACCTTCTGGGAAGACGTGGTGAGGGGAAAGTGATCGGGTCTGTGGCGCTCTTCAGTGCGCAATGATCTCCCCCGTGTACACGGTGTTGCTCTCATGCAACGCCCTATCCGCAATGCGCACACTGAAGCGCGTGGTATCGCCCGGCGCGGGCGGCGGAAGCACCTGCGGGCTGATCTGCACGGCAATGTCGCCCTGCAGGGCCTTGTTCTGCCCGGTGGGCGTGATCACCGGGATGCGGTAGTACAGCGGAAGGGCAAACTGCTGCAGCACCCATTGGCCGTTCACCTTCTTGTACTGGTCCACAAAAAAGTTGTGGTACCAATGGCTGCCCGGGTTGTACGGCGCTAGCGTATCCCCCTGGTTCAGCCCGATGTCCCCATCCCCATCCGTGAAGGAGATGGTGAGCGAAGCTGAATCCGGCGACTGCACGTAGGATTTGAACGTGATGTGCGGCTCCTTGGGAAACTGCTCCGTTTTCAGGCAGGCCGTGCCCAGCACCACCACCGCCAGCGCGGCCCCGAATACTTTTGCTCCCTGCATGCGCTCCATGTCCATCTATCCCCCAAAGGTATGAACGCGGGCACCAGCGATGCCATCAACGCCGGGGAATGGCTGGAAAAGCCGTTCCAGGTGGACGATGAAACCGGGTTCCGGGCGCTCGCGCTGGAACTCTTTGCACTGCATGCCGCACGCAATCCGGTGTACAAGGAATACATCGCGGCACTGGGCATTCGGCCGGAACAGGTGGATGCGGCAGAACGGATCCCCTTCCTGCCCATCGGCTTCTTCCGCAACCACCGCGTGCTGCTGGAGGGATTGCAGGCCCCGCTGCAATTCACCAGCAGCGGCACCACCGGAAGCATCACCAGCACCCACCATGTGCCGTGGCCGGCCTTGTACGAGCGCTCCTTCAGCACCGGCTTCGGCGCGGAATACGGGAGGCCTTCGCGCTGGCGCATCCTCGCCCTGCTGCCCGCCTACTTGGAGCGGCCCGGAAGCTCATTGGTGTACATGGTGCAACGGCTGATCGAACAAAGCGGCGACGCCAAGAGCGGCACCTTCCTGCACAACCTCGGCGCATTGGCCGCACTGCTGCGCGAAAGCGAGGCGGAAGGCGTGCAGACCTTGTTGTTCGGCGTGCCCTTCGCCCTGCTGGACCTGGCGGAGCAGCACCCCATGCCGTTGCAGCACACGGTGATCGTGGAAACCGGCGGCATGAAGGGGCGAAGGCCCGAAATGGTGCGCGAACAACTGCATGCCATCCTCAAGGAAGCCTTTGCCGTGCCCGCCGTCCACAGCGAATATGGCATGACGGAACTGCTCTCACAGGCATGGTCGCAAGGAAACGGCATCTACCGCTGCCCGCCGTGGATGAAGGTACTTGCGCGGGATGTCAACGACCCCTTCAGCCGCGTGGAACCGGGCCGCACCGGCGGCTTGGACGTGATCGACCTGTGCAACATCGCCAGTTGCCCCTTCATCAGCACCCAGGACCTGGGGCGCGTGCATGCCGATGGCAGCTTCGAGGTGCTCGGCCGCTTTGACAACAGCGACCTGCGGGGCTGCAACTTGCTGGCGGGTTATACCATTTAGACATTCAATTCCGGCCAAAGATGCGCAGCTATTTTTTCGTAGGGCAATCCGTGACGGGCGTTGCGTAGCGGTGCCTACGGAACGCATGGCAAGGAGAAGCCATGCGGAAAAAGAGCAAGCAGATCGGGTGATATTGAATGTCTAATTGGTATTGAGCATGGAAGTGCCAGGCACGGGCCATAAGCAGGAAGCCGCCCCTGCGCCAACCCCTTCCAATTGCCTCCTTCAACGCACCGAATGACGGCCTGCGATCCCGGGTTGCCCGGTGTGCCCCCCCTCCCCCTTCTTCCGCTGTGGCCCAATCGTGGCGCGGACAGCATGCGCCCCTGCTGTTTTCAAAATGCCCCTTGCACCATTCCCGGGGTGGCGTTGACATTACCTTGCGCAAGCCGGGGCCACAACCATTTTTGCCAGCCTGCCCGGCCAGTACCAAGCAGTAGACCCCGAACGCCTTTACCTTGCCAGTTCCAACACGCACCATGCAAAAGCTCCCTGCGCTCATCTTCCTGGCCGGCCTGCTTGCCGCTGGCTGCCGGACGCAATCCACGCTGCCTTCCGCGGCCTTGCCCACCCCGGCTCCCGCATTGCTTGCCCGGCAAAACGTGGACGCCACCATCTACCAGCACATGTCCGCCGAGGCATACCGCCTCTACCAGCAGGGCTACGAGCTGGCAAAGGTCCGGCTGGACGCCAACCTGGCCCGTCCGCATGCATTGCCCCCGGCGGTGATCGTGGACGTGGATGAAACCGTGCTGGACAACAGCCCCTACCAAGTGACCAACGCCGCCATGGGCCGCTCCTTCAGCCCCGACACATGGAAGGCCTGGACCACCAAGGGCATTGCCAAGGCACTGCCCGGCGCCGTGGAATTCCTGAACTACGCCGCCTCCAAGGGCTGCGACGTGTTCTACATCACCAACCGGGAGCCGGATGAAAAGGCGGCCACCATCAGCAACCTGCACAACGAGGGATTCCCCATGGCCGACAGCGTACACGTGGTGCCCATGGAAGGCACCAGCGACAAAACCGCCCGCCGCGCCGCCGTGGCCCGCACGCACTACATCGCCCTGCTTGCCGGCGACCAGCTCACCGATTTTGACGAAAGCCTGAAGAACCGCAGCGTGGACAACGGCAAGCCCTTGGTACGCGCACAACGCGACACCTTGGAGCGTTACTTCATCATGCTGCCAAACCCCATGTACGGCGTATGGCTGGATGCCATAAGCGGCAAGCCCTTGGCCGACAAGCCCGCCAACAAGGAAGCGGCATTGAGGAAGTACGCCTATTGATGCGCGCAGTGGTGCAACGGGTATCGGAGGCCGCCGTACACATCGGCGGCGCCGAGCACGCACGCATCGGCACGGGCCTGCTGGTATTGCTTGGCATTGAAACCGGCGATGCGGCGGAAGACCTGGAATGGCTCTGCGGCAAGCTGGCCCGCATGCGCCTGTTTCCCGATGAAGCCGGCGTAATGAACCTGGACATCAATGAGGCACGCGGGGAATTGCTGCTGGTAAGCCAGTTCACCCTGCACGCCAGCACGCGCAAAGGCAACCGCCCCAGCTATATCCGCGCGGCGCGGCCCGAGGAGGCCGTTCCGCTGTACCTGCGCGCCAAGCAGCTCCTCAGCGAGCTGGTACACCACCACGTGCGCAGCGGCGAGTTCGGCGCGGACATGCAGGTTTCCCTGGTGAACGACGGGCCGGTGACCATCGTGATCGACAGCAGGATGAAGGAGTGAAGCTGCGGGCGGTGCGGCAATGAACCAACTTGGCATAAAGGAATGAGGCAGAGACCTGACGAGGCAAGCGGCGTGGCGCAATTGCAGGAAGATGTGGATGCATGGATCCGCACCATCGGCGTGCGCTACTTCAGCGAGCTCACCAACATGGCCATTCTGGCGGAGGAGGTGGGCGAGGTGGCCCGCATCATGGCGCGGCGCTACGGGGAGCAAAGCGAAAAGGAGGGCGACAAGGGCAAGGACCTTGGTGAAGAGCTGGCCGACGTGCTGTTCGTCACCCTGTGCATCGCCAATCAAACCAATACCGACCTGCACGCTGCGTGGCGGAAGAAAATGGAAAAGCGCACCAGCCGCGATGCACAGCGGCACGGGGAAAACCCGAAACTGAAGTAGCGAGGACTCCAAATGGGCACCGATGGACGCTTTCCGCGTCCATCGGTGTCCATCACGCATCCATTCAAATTACCGCCAGCACCGCGCCTGCCACCCGCCCGGCCCCGCCCTTCCCTTCGTTCACATAGCGGGCCGCCGCCTCGGAAGCTTTCCCCAGCGCCTGCGGATCCTCCAGCCAACAGCCTAGCGCCGCATGCAGCTCGGTTGCATTCCTTACCTCCTGCCCCGCCCCTGCATCGATCAGCCCCTGCACTTCGGGAAACTTCTTGTGGCGCGGCCCCGTGATCACCGGCACGCCCCATGCCGCCGCCTCCAGCACGCTGTGGATGCCGTCGGTAAAACCTCCGCCTACGTAGGCCACCCGGCCGTAGCGGTACAACCGGGCCAGCAGGCCCATGCGGTCCACCAGCAACGTGCCCTGCGGCGCAGCGCCCAGCATGGCTTCCACACTGTGTGCGGGGCTTTCCTCCAGTTCGCTCCACCGGGCCAGCGGCTTGGGAAAATCGCGCTCAATGGCGACCAGCTGCGCCGCATGCAGTTCATGCGGCACGGCGATGCACTTGGGCGCGGCGGCGCCCATGCCGCGCAGTGCTTCAGCAAGCAACGCCTCGTCCGGCGGCCACGTGCTGCCGCATACCAGCACCGGGCCCGCACCGGCAAAGGCACGGGCCAGCGGCAGTTCTTCCCCCTGCGCACGGATGGCGGCAACGCGGTCGAAGCGGGTGTCGCCGCCCACGAAGGCCCGCCCGGGAACAAGCGGGTCGATCAGTTTCCGCGAAGCCTCGTCCTGGGTGAACACGCCCGTGTAGCACCGCAGCATGTGGCGCCATGCGCCGCCATACCAGCGGAAGAAGGGCTGCTCCCTGCGGAAGAGCGCGGACACCAGGAAGGCGGGCACCTTGTTGCGCTGCAAGGCGCGCAGGTGGTGGTACCAGAACTCATACTTCACGAACACCGCTGCGCGCGGGTTCACCAAGCGCAGCAGGCGCTCCGCGTTGTTGCGCCCGTCCGGCGGCAGGTATTCCACGTGCGTGGCCAGCGGTTCCTGCTTCCGGGCTTCATGGCCGCTGGGGCTGAAGAACGTGAGCAGCACCGGCAGGTCCGGCCGCTTGGCCTTGATCGCCTCCAGCACGGGCCTGCCCTGCTCAAACTCGCCCACACTGGCGCAGTGCATCCACAGGCATCCCTGCAAGCGCGGGGCCGCTGCTTCCAGGCGGTTCCACAGGCCCTGCCGCCCCTGCACCCACGCCCGCGCCTTGGGGTTCCAGCGCGCCGCTAAACGCACCGCCGCGTGGTACGCACCCGTCCCCAGGTCGTACAGCAGGGGCATCACCGGTAAAATTCGCGGGTATCGCGCGTTTTGTAAATGGGGAAGGTCCACCCGAAGCGCAGGCCGCTCAGTCCGTCCACGTGCGTGTCATTGTCCGCCCTGGCCGTATCGAAGTTCCATGGCCGCAGCGTGCGGGTGAAGGCCACCTGCATCTCGAAGCCGAACATGAAGTTGATGAAGCGGTTGTTGCCGATGTGCTGGTAACCGGCGAAGAACATGCCCACGGGGCCCGCCATCAGGCGGTCGTACCCCTTGAGGTAATCGCCTTCCAGCGCAGGCAGCACGTCGTTCTGGTGTTGGATCAGCAGCTTGTGCCACATGCAGCCCGCGCCCAGCTTCAGCAGGATGCCGCTGTTGGGGTTCGGGCCCACGATCGGGATCACCTTGCCGGCGAACGCCATCACCGTGTAGCCCCGCTCAAACAGCAAAATGGACGCCGGCTGGCCGTCCTGGTTCACCACCACCCCGTTGCCGGCGGTCATTCCGCGCAGCACGCTCCTGTCCACCACGTTGTTGCCGAACATGTACCCGCCTTCCAGGCCCAGCGAATAGTTGCTCTTGAACTTCACCGAGGCGCTGAAGCCTATGTTGCTGTTGGCACCGAACTGCTGGGCCAGGTCGCCGCTGGGCAGCTGGTAGGCATAGCTCACGGTGAGGGGCACCATGGTGATGGATGTATCCTCCACCCCGCTTTGGCCGTAGGAAGGCCCCCACCATGCCCACGCACAAAGAAGAAGCACTGGAAACCGGATCATGGACCGGCGAAATTAACCGCCGGCGGCATGGCCCTGCAGCACATCGGCACCCGGTCGCCAATTACCTTCGCCCCTTGCCCGCGCCGCTATCCTAACCGGCAGGGGCGCACCAACCCGTATGAAACCCATTCAAATGGTCGACCTGGTCGGCCAATACGAGAAGATAAAACCGGAGGTGGACGCCGCCCTCATGGAGGTGATCTCCACTGCGGCATTCATCAACGGTCCGCAGGTAAAGGCCTTTGAGCAGGAACTGGCGGCCTACCTGAAGGTGAAGCACGTGATCGGCTGCGCCAACGGCACCGACGGCCTGCAAGTGGCCATGATGGCCCTGGGCCTGAAGCCGGGCGATGAGGTGATCACCGCCTCCTTCACCTTTGTGGCCACCGTGGAGGTACTGGCCCTGCTGGGCTTGGTGCCGGTGTTTGCCGATGTGCTGCCGGGCACCTTCAACCTGGATCCCGCCGACGTGGCCCGCAAGGTCACTCCACGCACCAAGGCCATTGTGCCGGTACACCTCTTCGGGCAAAGCGCGGACATGGACGCCATGCTGGCCATCGCCCGCGAGTACAACTTGTTCGTGGTGGAGGACGCCTGCCAATCCATCGGGGCGGACCACACCGGGGCCAACGGCAAGCGCAAGAGCGGCACCCTGGGCGACATCGGTGCCACCAGCTTCTTCCCCAGCAAAAACCTGGGCTGCTACGGCGACGGCGGCGCCCTGTTCACCAACGACGACGAACTGGCCATGAAGATCCGCCGCGTGTGCAACCACGGCAGCCGCGAGCGCTATTTCCACGAGACCATCGGCGTGAACAGCAGGCTGGATTCCTTGCAGGCGGCCGTGCTGCGCATCAAACTGCGCCACCTGGACGGATATGCCCGCGCCCGCAATGCCGCAGCAGCGGAATACGACAATGCCTTCGGCCCCCTGGAGGGGATCGATATACCCGGCCGCTCCGTGTTCAGCAACCACGTGTTCCACCAGTACACCCTGCGCGTGGGCGGCGGCAGGCGCAATGCGCTCAAAAAACACCTGGAGGCCCAAGGCATTCCCTCCATGGTGTACTACCCCGTGCCCTGCCACTTGCAGGAAGCCTACAAGAGCGACCGCTTTCCGGCAGGGTCCCTGCCCATTACCGAATCACTGGCCCACGAAGTGCTCTCGCTGCCGATGAGCACCGAGCTGGACCGCGAGCAACTTCAACACATCACCCAAGCGGTGAAGGAATTCAACAACAAGTAAAACCTGGGGACCCATCCAACCGCCCCGATTCACATGAACATAGCCGTAGTAGGAACCGGATACGTAGGCCTGGTAACGGGCACATGCTTTGCAGAAACCGGCAACCACGTCACCTGCGTGGACATTGACGTGGAAAAGGTGAAGAAGCTCAAGGCCGGCCAAGTGCCCATCTATGAGCCCCACCTGGACGTGCTTTTCGAACGCAACATCCGCCAAGGGCGGCTGTTGTTCACCACTGACCTGAAAGAAGCCGTGGACCAGGCGGAGATCATCTTCCTGGCCCTGCCCACGCCGCCCGGCGAAGATGGCAGCGCCGACCTGAAGTATGTGCTGGGCGTGGCCAAGGAGCTGGGCAAGATCATCAACGGCTACAAGGTGATCGTGGACAAGAGCACCGTGCCCGTGGGCACCGCCGAAAAGGTGCGCGCGGCCGTGGCCGAGCACGCCCGCCAGCCGTTCGACGTGGTGAGCAACCCTGAATTCCTGCGCGAGGGCTTCGCCGTGGACGACTTCCTGAAGCCCGACCGCGTGGTGGTGGGCACCAGCAGCGCCCGCGCCCGCAAAGTGATGGAAGACCTCTACAAACCCTTCGTGCGCCAGGGCAACCCCATCATCTTCATGGACGAGCGCAGCGCCGAGCTCACCAAGTACGCAGCCAACGCCTTCCTGGCCATGAAGATCACCTTCATGAACGAGATCGCCAACTTCTGCGAGGCCGTAGGCGCCGACGTGGACAAGGTGCGCATCGGCATCGGCAGCGACAGCCGCATCGGCAAGCGCTTCCTCTTCCCCGGCATCGGATACGGCGGAAGCTGCTTCCCCAAGGACGTGCAGGCACTGGCCAAAAGCGGCCAGGATGCCGGCTACCACTTCCGCATCATCGACAGCGTGATGCGCGTGAACGAACGCCAAAAGACCACCCTCGTGGACAAGATCAAGGCCCATTACGGAAATGACCTGCGGGGAAGGCGCTTCGCCTTGTGGGGCCTGGCCTTCAAGCCCGACACCGACGACATCCGCGAAGCACCCGCCCTGTACATCATCAATGACCTGCTGCAGGCCGGGGCCGCCGTTACAGCATTCGACCCCGAGGCCATGGACAATGTGCGCAAGGTGGTGGGCGACAAGATCGGATTTGCCGCCGATGAATATGCGGCCCTCGAAAACGCGGACGCCCTCATCATCGCCACCGAGTGGGCGCTCTTCCGCAATCCCGAACTGGGCCGCGTGGAGCAGCTGCTGAAGGAGAAAACCATCTTCGACGGGCGCAACCTCTACGACCTGGACGAGATGAAGGAAAAAGGATTCCACTATGTAAGCGTGGGCCGCCAGCCGGTGAACGCTCCTGTAAAAGCCAAAGCCTGACATGGCAACCAAGGCCACCACCGCCAAGAAAAAGCCTGCCGCCAAGCCGGCAGGGTCCGCGAACAAGGAACGTGTGCTCATCACCGGCGCCGCAGGTTTCCTGGGGTCGCACCTCTGCGACCGCTTCCTGAAGGAAGGCTACCATGTGATCGGTATGGACAACCTGATCACCGGCCGCCTGAAGAACATCGAACACCTCTTCAAGCGCAGCGACTTCGAGTTCCACCACCACGATGTCACCAAGTTCGTGCATGTGCCCGGCAAGCTGAAGTACATCCTGCATTTCGCAAGCCCGGCCAGCCCCATCGACTACCTGAAGATCCCCATCCAAACACTGAAGGTGAGCTCCCTGGGCACGCACAACCTGCTGGGCCTGGCCATGGCCAAGCAAGCGCGCATCCTGGTGGCCAGCACCAGCGAAGTGTACGGCGATCCGCAGGTACACCCGCAGACCGAGGAGTACTGGGGCCACGTGAACACCGTGGGGCCGCGCGGCGTGTACGATGAGGCAAAGCGCTTCCAGGAAGCCATCACCATGGCCTATCACACCTACCACGGCCTGGAAACGCGCATCGTGCGCATCTTCAACACCTACGGCCCCCGCATGCGCCTCAACGATGGCCGAGTGCTGCCCGCCTTCATCGGCCAAGCCCTGCGCGGCGAAGACCTCACCATCTTCGGAAAAGGCGACCAAACGCGCAGCTTCTGCTATGTGGACGACCTGGTGGAGGGCATCTACCGCCTGTTGAAGAGCGACTACGCCGGTCCGGTGAACATCGGAAACCCGGCAGAGATCACCATCAAGCAGTTCGCCCAAGAGATCGTGAAGCTCACCGGCACCAAGCAGAAACTGGTGTACAAGCCGCTTCCGCAGGACGATCCCATGCAGCGCAAGCCGGACATCACCTTGGCCAAGAAGCTGCTGAAGTGGCAACCCAAGGTGAATCGCGCCGAAGGGCTGAAGATCACTTACGCGTACTTCAAGGGCCTCACCAAGGCAGAGCTGAACGAGAAGGAACACAACACCTTCGAGGGATACGTAAGGAAGGGGTGATTTCCTCCGATTGTGTTGGAATGCAGTCCACCGATTGGGCTGGAATGCAATCCACCGATTGCGCCGATTGCACCGATTTGGGGGAAGGCGGTCCACCGATTGCGCCGATTGCACCGATTGGGGGAAGGCGGTCCACCGATTGCACGGGAATGCAATCCACCGATTACGCCGATTGCACCGATTTTGAAGGAAGGCGGCCCATGATTGGGGAGCTATGCGCTCCACCTACCGGGGAGGGTTCGCTGCGGCGTGTTAACTTCATCGCCATGGAACATCCCCACGACCCGCAGACCTATGCCATCATTGGCGCCGCCATGGCCGTCCACGCAGAGCTTGGCGCCGGATTCCTGGAAAGCGTTTACCAAGATGCCTTGGCCATTGAGCTTGGCTTGCGGGGCATCCCCTTCCAGCGTGAGGTGCGTCTTGAAGTACACTATAAAGGGCACGTACTGCCAAGCACATTCCGGGTGGATTACATCTGCTGCGGCGAGGTGTTGGTGGAGCTAAAGGCACAAAAAACCCTCGCAGGCCCCGATGAAGCACAGCTCATCAATTACCTGAAAGCCACCGGCACCCAGAGAGGTTTGTTGCTGAACTTCGGATCGCCCAGCTTGCAGTCCCGGCGATTCGTGAACTAATCCTTTGGGCGAGCATGTTCTTCGCGTTCTGAGACCCCTTCACTCAACCATTCCTTTTCAATCTCACAACCTTCCATGTTTGCGTAAAAACAACCCACCAATAGGCATAATCGGTGAAATCGGCGTAATCGGTGGACGAAACCCTTAGACGTAATCCGTGGAAAAACAAACCCGCATTTCGGTGAAATCGGCGCAATCGGTGGACGAAGCTCTTAAACGTAATCCGTGGAAAAACAAACCCGCATTTCGGTGAAATCGGCGTAATCGGTGGACGAAACCCTTAGACGTAATCCGTGGAAAAACAAACCCGCATTTCGGTGCAATGAAACTGCGCATAGCCGGTGTTCCCGAGCCCTACAACCTCCCCTGGCACCTGGCCATGGAGAAGGGGCGCTTCCGCAATGCGGGGATCGACCTGCAATGGCACACCGTGCATGAGGGCACGGGCCGCATGTGCCAGATGCTTCGCGACGATGAACTGGACATGGCCGTGCTGGTGAGTGAAGGCGCCGTGCGCGATATCCTCAGCGGCGGTCCCCACCGCGTGGCAAGCACCTTCGTGGACAGCGCATTGCCGTGGGGCGTACACGTGCCCGCAGGTTCCCAGCTGCACGCCCCGGGCGATCTAAAGGGCATTCCATACGCCATCAGCCGCTTGGGCAGTGGCAGCCACATCATGGCCATGATCCATGCCGAGCGCTTGGGCTGGCGACCCCAAGAAAGCGACTTGGTGGTGGTACACAACATGCACGGTGCGGCAGCACGCATGCAGGCAGGGCCGCCGGTGATCTTCCTTTGGGAAACCTATGTTACCGCCAGCTACGTGGACCAAGGCATCATGCGGCGCGTGGATGAGCTGCGCGCGCCGTGGCCGGGCTTTGTGATCGTGGCCAATGAACGCTTCCTCAGCGACCATAGGCCGGTGATGGACAACGCACTGGCCTTGCTCAGTACGGAAGTACAGGGCATGAAACGCAGCCCGCACATGGTGGACCTGGTAATGCAGAATGCAGGCTTTCCCGAGGCCCGTGCCAAGGAATGGCTCAAGCACGTGTATTGGAGCGTAGGCCGGCCCAAGCCCGCGAGCTTCGTAACCTTGGTGGAAAGGCTGCGCAGGTTGGGCCTTGCGCCGCCGGATGCCGACCTGCCTTTCGTGGCCTGAGCCTTCACCTCATTGCCTTGCCCAGCGCAGGTGCCGCACCAGGCCCCCGCCGTACCGGACTTCCACCACGTAGCTGCCTTTGGCCAGCATGGCCGCATTGACCCATGCCACTTCTCCAGTGACTGTTGCCGCCAACACCGCGCGGCCCTGCATGTCCAGTACACGGACCGAAGCCGCCCCTTGCGGAAGGCCCGCTAATGCAAAGCCCTCCGTGCCGGGATTTGGTGCAACCGAAAGGATGGTTGATGCGTGTGCGGCGATGCCGCTTCCAGGCTCACCCGCACAAACGCAATCCGCGCCCAAGGTGTCATTGATCGTTGCCGGGTTTCCGTCATCGCAGGGATCGCCCACGGTGCCGAACACTTCCGGGCATCCATCACCCGCCGTGGAAACAAAGCCGGGAGGTTGCCCACAGGCCTGCACGGTATCAGCGGGGTCGCCTAAGCCATCGCCGTCCGCATCCGCGTACCACGTGCGTGCAGTGTCCACGGCAACGGTCACCAAGGCATGGTCGGTGCAACCGCCGCCACTGGCAAACGCCTGAAGATTGTACCGGTACACACCTGGCGCATTCACCGCCGGATCGAAGGTGCTGCTGGCAGCCATGTTGCCGAAGCGCCACGCTCCACCGGTTTGCGGATGGCCCCCAAGCATGCCGAACAGCGGAAAGGGTGGATCGCTGCTGCATACCACAATGGAAGAATCTTCCCCCGCATACACCCCGGGGAACTCATGCAAGCCGAGATCCGCCACACTGCAATGCACGCCGAGCGTATCCATGAAGTACTGATATACACCGGACGTGTCCACCGCTGGATCATAGGATCCGCCGTGCACCGCCCCTTCCCTCCACCATTGCCCGCCGCTGAACTGCACGTTGTACGGCGCCAGCAACGAATCCAGTGAAAGTGGCCCGGTGACCCGGCACAGGTTGCGGTCCACGAACCGCGGAACCACCACCTCCACCGGCACCTCCATCACCACTTGGCCGCAGCCATTGGTGGCGGTGAGCAATACGGGATCGGCCGTGGAGAGCAAGGCATGGTACACGTTGCCCGAAGAAGAAAGAACCTGCACATTGCTCCACTGCAGCGTGGGGCAAGGGCCGGCGAGCATCACCGAGGCCGTAATGTCGATGGTGTCGCCATAGCAGGCCACAGGGATCGCGGACAGTGAAAGGACCTGCGGCGGTTGGCATGCGGCCAGCCCCGTAGTGTCGGCTGGTCCATGGAAAATGGCCACCGTGTCCGTGCGGCAGTAGTTGCCGGCAACGAACGTGTAGGTGCCCCACGGTGCAAAGGGAACCGTAAAATGGGGGGAACCTGTGACCAGCTGCCCGTCCGGGTTGTACCAGCGCGTAGTGATGGGGCCGGGGCCGCCCACGGGTGCATCAAAGGTTGCGGGGCCCGTCTGGCACAGGTTGCCGGCGGTGATGGCCGCATTGCCAAGCACCGGTCCTTCGCAGGGCTCCGGCGGTGTCATAAAGATCACGGCCGTATCGCTGCCACACGCATTGGAGACAACCAGTGTATAGTTCCCCTCGATGGGATTGGGCACAGTAACAAAGGTCAACTGCCCGGCAGCCTGCATGGTTTCCCCCCATGGCATGATCCATTCATAGCCTAAACAGCTGCCTGATGCAGCGGCATGCAGTTGATAATAGTGGATGGCGGTCCCCCAATAAGACGGGTTGAACCACGCACTGTCAATGGCCGGGGGCGCGCACAGGCTTGTATCCACCACTGCTTCCACCTGCGCTGTGTCCGCACCGCAGGCATTGCTCACCACCACAGTGTAGGTACCGGCAGGGCTGGTGGGCGATTGCGCCTGGGGCAACCACGACAATAAAGACCCATCGGGACGGTACCAAGCGTAATCGGGCAAGGTGCCGGATGCTTCTACTTCCAGGCTAACACCTTCGCCGCAATAAGGCACTTGGCCTGCACCAATTTGCGTGATCACCGGCGGCTCACAGGGTGGGCAATTTCCCGAAGAAATGGGACCGGTGATGATGCCCCCAGTAGTGTTGCC
>JAFEAI010000066.1 GCA_018266475.1 Bacteroidota bacterium | reverse complement strand
CCCGCGCCCCCCTCGTTAACGTCAACAACGACAACATCACAAGTAAAGAACAAGAAGAAACAATCGAGTTGGATCCAACTCAAAAACCGGTCAACGTCATTCAGGTCTTGACAAACTGCCAACTGCCAACCGACAACTGCCAACTGCCAACTCACAACTCACAACTAACAACTGCCCCCCACTACCCCCTTTCTCCCCCGCCATCCAACGCCATCAGCACCCCCTGCACCGCCCACATCACCACGCTGAAGGCCAGGGCCCACCAGAACCCGTCCACCGTGAAATGGGGCACGATGCGTGCGGCAAGCAGCACCATGGCCGCGTTGATCACCAACACAAAGAGGCCCAGCGTGAGCACCGTAACAGGCAGGGTGAGCAGCAGCAGGATGGGCCGCAGCACACCATTGAGGAAACCCAGCACAATGGCCACCAGCAGGGCGGTCTTCAGGTCGTCGGCATGCACGCCGGGCAACAGCATGGCCGCCACCAGCACAGCGATGGTGGAGAGCAGGATGCGGATGATGAGCTTCATGTTCAGCGGGTGAAGGTATGGCCAGGATGGAGGATGGAGGGCGTAGCTCGTAGGGCTTAGTTCGTAGGGCGTAGTTCGTAGGGTGTAGTGCGTAGGGCGTAGTTCATAGTGCGTAGTTCGTAGCTGACCCACGCCCTATCCCGCCCCATCACCCACTGAACCGCTCCAGGTCCCGCCGTTCCTTCTTGGTGGGCCTACCCGTGCCAGGCTCTCTTCCGGCAGCCTTCACCTTCCTTGCGATCTCCTGTTTTTCCAGATCTTCCCACGGCGTGATATCCTTGATCAGCTCCGCAACCAGCTTGGCGCCCACGCGGGATGCGGGCAGTTGCACCACTTCAAACCGCCGCCAGATCGGTGCTTGGCGAAAGGCGAGTTGATCGCCCTGCTTCACCTCGGCGCTGGCCTTGGCCTCACGATCGTTCAGTTGCACGTGCCCGTGCTTGCACGCATCCACGGCCACGCTGCGCGTTTTGCACAGGCGCACGCACCAGAGGAATTTGTCGAGGCGCATGGGGCGAAGTTGGGGCCTGCATGGCAAACCTGGTTCCATCTGCGGGGGCATCCGGTTGTCCGTTGTTGGTTGTCAGGCGTAGTGCATTCACGGCCATGCGGATCCGGATCACCCACCACAGGTCCGTGCGCCTTATGCCCTACGAACTACTCCCCAACCGCCTCGCCACGCAGCATCCGTGTTCATCAGCGTCCATCCGTGGTTCAAAAAGAAAAGGAGGCCTCTCGACCTCCTTCCTCAGTGACCCCGGGAGGATTCGAACCTCCAACCAACAGAACCGGAATCTGTCATTCTATCCAATTGAACTACGGGGCCAAATTGCCAAGACCTGCTTGCACAGGGGGCGCGAAGATAATGCGCTGCGCCTGCCCGATTGAAGGCGGCTTCATGGCAAACGCATCAAATTGGCCATACCAGGAAAGCATCACGCACAGGAAGGCCCACCAGGCGTGAAAGACCACCGATGCTGTACTTGGTTGGCCCTTCGGCTCCGCTCAGGGCAATGTCTCGTTAGTGACCGGATGATAGACGTGAACTGCCCTGAGCGGAGCCGCTCTTCGGCCAGGTTCAGGGGGCCAACTTCAAAACCCTGATTTTCAAATGGGTGATCCTGGAATGATGGGGTTTTCCGGTTGCCCTGAACGCGGTCTATGCGCATCACAGGCGATCGCATTTCCCCGATTACATTTGCCGCCCGTTTTTACCGGGCGTTTAGCTCAGTTGGTTCAGAGCACTACCTTGACAGGGTAGGGGTCACTGGTTCGAATCCAGTAACGCCCACAACATTTCCGCATGACCCGCAGGCACTGGAGCCGCGCGGGCCGTGCGAAATGGGAATGTCTTCCGCCCGGCTGCCGGGCCAACCCCAAGCAATACCCCGCTTAACCATGATGAACGCGAAGAAAGCGCTGCTCACTATTGCCTGCACCGCCGCTGCCACCACACTGCTGCACGCGCAAGAGAACAAGGCCGACCGTGATGCCGCCGCAAAGGCCATGCAAACGAAGACCGCCGCCGACAGCACCGGCAAGGTGTGGACGCGCGGAGGCACCATCGGCCTGAACATGAGCCAGGTAAGCCTCACCAACTGGAGCGCCGGCGGCTACAGTTCGGTGAGCGGCCTGGGGCTGTTCAACGGCTTTGCCAACCGCAAGAAGGGCCGCCATGCATGGGACAACTCCGTGGCCTTGGCCTACGGCCTGCTTGCCCAGGAAGGGCTGGCCACGCAAAAGACCGATGACCGCATTGAACTGAACACCAAATACGGCTACGAGCTCAAGAAAGCCTGGTACCTGGCCGCCCTGGCCCAGTTCAAAAGCCAGTTCACCATCGGGAAGGATGCCGGCGGCGCCACCATCTCCGACTTCATGGCCCCGGGCTACCTCCTCCTCGGCCTGGGTGCGGATTACATGCCGAACGACCATTTCTCTGCATTCATCTCCCCGGCCACGGCCAAGTTCACCTTTGTGAACAACCAGGCCCTGGCCGATGCCGGCGCCTTCGGCGTGGACCCCGCCACATACAGCAGCACGGGGGCCAAGCTCACCAACGGCGCCAACAGCCTCTTCGAGTTCGGCGGATACGTGAGGCTGAAGTACACCCATGACCTGGCCAAGAACATCAACCTGCTCACCCGCGCCGATTTCTTCAGCAACTACCTGAAGAACCCGCAGAATGTGGTGGTGAACTGGGAAACCCTCTTCACCTTCAAGGTCAACAGCTGGTTCGCGGCCTCGCTGAGCACCATGCTCATCTATGACGACAAGGTGCAGATCATGAAGCCCTGGGGCGACACCGGCCTCTACTACACCGGCAAGGGCACCCAGTTCAAGGAGGCCATCGCCTTGGGCATCACCATCAAGATCTGATCCGCCGGGCGGCGCATTGGCACACCTGCAAGGTCCCCTTCGGGAGACCTTGAGGGAACTCTCGCGCAGCGGACCTTGACGCAGCGTGCCACACCTGCAAGGTCCCCTTCATGAGACCTTGAGGGAACTCCCATCCTGTTCATCCTGTAATCCTGTCCCATCCCGTTCCTCCTGTTCCTCTTGTTCATCCTGTTCATCCTGTAATCCTGTCTCATCCCGTAATCCTGTTCATCCTATCAAAAATCCTGTAAGGGCGGAATGAGGAAGTGCTTCGGACCTGTCCCATGCACAGGCCTTCGCAATGACGGGAGGGCATTGCGCCTAGGGGAACTTCAGCGGTCCTTTCAAAGGCTGGAAGAGGCCGTAGAGCCAGGGGTTTCCTTCGCGCACGCGCACCTCCACGGAGGAAACATGCGCAGGGCCGCCGCCCTCGTTCCACGCATACACGCGCAACCGCTGTCCTTGGCCATGGCCCGGCAGGTCCGCCAACGGGATGGCGCAACGGATGCTGCCTTGCCCGGTGATCCCCGGGAATGGTTGGCTGCGATAGATGGAAACGGTTTCGCCGGTGCGCAGCTCAGCCACCAGCTTCAGGCCCTTGCCCTGCACGCCGGCCGCGTCCATGCGGGCCTCGATCACATCATTGTCGCCATGCGCGAGCTGGTACACCGGCTTTTCCAGCAGGATGCCGAACTCGCGCCCGCCAAGATCCCATGCGCGAGGTGCAGGTCCGTTTCCGCGAAGGGTGTCCCGCCAAAGGGGCACGGATGCGTCCACGTTCCAGCCATCACCTTCAACGGCATCGGGCGTGGCCAAGCTGCTCCACGCATGGTCTTGCAGCCGCCGGGGCACCGGGATGCCGCTGAACAGGAACGCTTGCCCTTCCTCGAAATCATGCCTTTCCGCCAGGAAGGGAAAGGCGGCCTGCACCAATGCCGGCAGCTCCGGTGCGGCTCCGGTGGTGGTGCCGAGGAACACTTCCGCGCCGTGGAACGCGCGCAGCAGGCTGTCCACCTGGGCCAAGGGCATGCCCCTGGCGTTGAGGTACGGCGTAGTGGAGGGGTTCACCTGCCACAGGCGGAGCAGGAAGTCGATCTTCTCAGGAGGCGCATCCACCACGGCCAACCGGCCCTGTTCGTGTGCGGCCTGCATGATGCCCTTGGCGGCAGCCTCGTACGGCGAGCGGTAGAATACTTCATAGTGCTTGCGTGCGGCCACAAGGGTGAGCATGGACACTACGGCCACGGCCGCAGCCACGGGGTTGGCAAGGCTTGGGCGCAGGTGGCGCAAACCGGCCAGGGCGCCCAGCAGCAGATAGGGAAAGGAGAAAAGCACCACGGAATATTGCAGCACCGGTGCGCGCCAGAGCGAATACGCATACCCCACGGCCAACGGCAGCAGTCCCCACAGCAGGGCAATGGCCCATACCGGCCCGCTGCCGCCGCGGTGGCGCATGCGCAGCACGGCGGAAGTGGTGAGCAGCAGCGCCCACACGGCCGCCATTGCGGCGGAGCAATGCGCCAGCCACCACAGGTAATCGGGGATCCACGCGGGGCCGGGCGGTGCCAGCCACTGGTCCAGCCCCTTGTAGCCGAGTTGCTGCAGGAAGATGGGGATGTTGGGCAGATAGGCCGCAGCCACTGCGGCGCAGGCGATCAGGAACGCTTTCCGCCGTTCGGCAGGGACAAGGAAGAAGCCGGTGGCCAGCATCAGCGCGGCCAGCAACAGCGCGAAGTGGTGCGTGTAGGCGGAGAGCACGGCACCGATGACCATGCCCGCCAGGGCCATGCGCTTGCCGGTGGCCACATACCGCGTAAGCTGGTCGGCCAGCAGGGCGGTGGTGAAGAAGCCGAAGGCGTACGGGCGTGCGATCTGGCCGTACATCACCGTGTACTGCAGCGTGGCCAGCAGCGCGGTGAGCACCAGCGCCACGCTGGCGCCGCACCATGCGCATGCAAAGCGGTACAGCAGCAGCATGGCCGCTACCGACAACAGGATGAAGGGCAGCTTCACCGCGGCGGAGCCCATGCCGAAGGCGCGCGTCCACGCCCACTCGAACACTTGCACACCGGGGGGGTGTGTATCCTGTTCCACAACCCCTTTTTGAATGGTCTCGCCCACGCTGGGATACACCCTGACCAGCGCACTGATCTCATCGTGCGTGTACGGGATGTGCGGCAGGTTCCACAGGCGCAGCGTGGCGGCCAGCAGCAACAGGGCCAGCAAGGCCAGGCGTTGCACGACCGTTCCCGGAAGCAGGCGTGCCGCAGCCTCCTTCAATCCGTTGCGCCAGCCGGCATCGTTCATCGCCCGCGTTCCAGGTCGCGTTTCACATCCTTCTCCTTCAGGCTTTCGCGCTTGTCGAAGGTCTTCTTGCCCTTGGCCAGCGCCACTTCCACCTTCACCATGCCGTTGTCGGCAAAGTAGCTGCGCACCGGCACGATGGTAACGCCCTGGTCCTTCAGCTTGCGCTGCAGCTTGGCGAGTTCCTTGCCGTGCAGCAGCAGCTTGCGGTCGCGCACGGGGTCATGCCCGAAGTTTTTCGCCTTTTCGTAGGGTTGTATGCGCATGTTGCGCAGGAAGAGCTCGCCGCCGATGAAGGTGCAGAAGGCTTCGCTGATGCTGGCATCGCCCAAGCGCAGGCTCTTCACCTCGCTGCCGAAGAGCACGATGCCGCACTCGTACGTGGCCAGGAAGAAGTAGTCGAACGCGGCGCGGCGGTTCTTTATCTCGGGCATTGCGGGCGCTGCCATGGTGCGAAGATGCGCAATGCGCGGCTTGGGCTGGGGTAAATTCAGTCCTCGCCGCCGGTCCAGGTGATCCCTCTTTCGCCGAGTTGCACGTGGCGTGCCTTGTACAGCGCGCCCAGCGCCTGTTTGAAGGCTTTTTTGCTGATGCCGAACAGGCGGTGGATCTCTTCCGGGGAGGTCTTGTCGGTTACCGGCAGAAAGCCGTTGTTGGCGCGCAGGCGTTCGGCCAGCAGGCGCGTGTTGGCATCGTTGTACCGCTCGTAGCCGATGGGCTGCAGGCTGATGTCCAGCTTGCCGTCCTCCCGCACCTGCTTTACATGGCCGGTAAGCCGGAGGCCGATGGACAGGGGCTTGAAGGTTTCGTTGGCGTACACCAGGCCGCGGTACCTGCCCTGCACCACAGCGGACCAGCCCAGTTCGCCGCGGCCATGCACCAGCAGGTCCACCACGGCGCCCTTGGTGATGGAGGGCGGGGCCGGCAGCAGGTGCCGTTCGATGCGGGTGCTGCCGTAAAGGCGGTCCGTCTTGTTGTCCAGGCCCATGTACACCACATAGCTGCGCCCGGCCTCCATGGGGTGCAGTTGCTCGCGGAAGGGCACCAGGAGGTCCTTTTCCAGGCCGATGTCCACAAAGGCGCCGGCCTTGCCTATGTGTTTCACCGGCAGGAAGGCGCACTCGCCGAGCTGGATCCTTGGCACCAGCGTGGTGGCCACGATGCGGTCCTCGGAATCGCGGTACACGAACACGTGCAAGCGGTCGCCGATGGTGAACTGCGCAGGCACGTACTTGTTGGGCAGCAGCACGTCGTTGCCTTCGCCATCGCCCAGGAAAAGACCCGCGCCGGTATCGCGCAGAATGAGCAGGTCTTGCGGTTGCCCGGTGTGGATCATGGGCGGCGGGGCTTGCCGGCGGGAGCGGGTTCGTCCTTCTTAAAGACCTTGCCGATGGTTTTGCCGAGCTTCTGCACGGCGCCGATGCCGATGTGCAGGGGCTCGGCGGAGATGCCCGAATAGTCCTCCAGGCCGTGGTGCTCGTCGAATTGCTGCGGGAAGATCACCAGCCTGTTGTTGGCGGCGAAGTACCGCTCCAGCTTGGCCGGCACGCGGTCCAGCTCACTGATGTAGGAGGCGGCGCCCTTCCGCGCGGAGATCAGGATGAACACGTCGGTTTCGCGCACGCTGCGGGAAAGGATGAGGAAATCCTCCCAGTCCTCAAAGGGCGAGATGGAGAGCGGCACCGTGGATTTCAGGCGTTCGGCGGTGCGCATCACGGCCTTGCCGGTATCGGCGTTGCAGTGTACCACCAGGGGAATGGTAAGCTCCTTGGCCAGCTGCACCACCTTGGCCACCCACGCGTCGAAGCCTTTTTCAAACTCGGCAAACGGCGGCACGGCGCACACAATGCGCTTTTGCGCCACCCACGGCTGCCCGAAGTGCCCTATGACAACGGTTTTGTCCACGTGCTGCAAGATTACCGGCAGCTTGTCGCCCAGGAAGCGCTCGAAGAAGCCGGACTTGGAAGGCCAGCCCAGCACGATGATGTCGGCCATCACCTCGCGGGAGATGCGGACGATGCCGTCGGCCACATTGGGGTCGATGGTGGTCATCACCTTCACCTTGGTCTCGGTGGCGGCCGCCTGTTTCACATATTCATCCAGCAGGCGGCGGGCCTTTAGGATGTTCACTTCGGCCTCGTCGTTGTTGGACACCACCGTAAGCACTGAAATGGGGTTGGCGGACCGCTTGTCCTTGATGTAGATAGCGAACTCCAGCAGCTTGTCCATGGCGGCGGTTGCCGGGCTGGGCACCAGGATGTGCTCGGGCGGATGATGGCCGTTGGCGGGCAGCAGGTCGCTGCCGTCGTCGGGGGATTCCACCATGATGCGCTTTGCGGCTTTTTCCGTGGCGAAGGAGGCCACCATGCAGGTGACCAGGATCAGCAGGATGGTGCCGTTGAGGATGTTGTCGTCCAGGATGCCGTCGCGGTAGCCTACCAGGATCACGGCCAGGGTGGCGGCGGCGTGGGCCCCGCTAAGGCCGAAGATCAGGCCCCGTTGCGCGCTGCTGTATTTGAAGGCGAGCTGGGTGAACAGCGCGGCCAGCCATTTGCCGCCCAGTGCCACGGCAGACAGGGTGGCGGCCACGATCAATGCCTGTGGCCCGTGCGTCAGCACGCCCACGTCCACCAGCATGCCCACGCTGATGAGGAAGAAGGGGATGAACAGCGAGTTGCCGATGAACTCGATGCGGTTCATCAGGGCGGAGGAATGGGGGATCAGCTTGTTGAGCGCAAGGCCGGCCACGAACGCGCCGATGATGGCCTCCACACCGGCCAGCTCGGCCAGGAAGGCCGCAAGGAACACCACGGCCAGCACGAAGATGTAGTGCGAGTGCTTTTCATTTTCCAGCTTGCGGAAGAACCACTTGGCGATGCGCGGGATCACGGCGAACATGATGGCCGAGAAGGCGGCGAGGCTGATCACCAAGCGCACCCAGAATTCCATGTCCAGCGTGCCGCGGCTGTTGCCGATGATCACGGCCAGAATGATCAGTACCGCCGTGTCGGTAAGGATGGTGCCGCCCACGGTGATGGCCACCGCCTGGTTCTTCGACACGCCCAAGCGGCTTACGATGGGGTAGGCCACCAGCGTGTGCGTGGCGAACATGCTGGCCGTGAGGAAGGCCGCATTGAAGTCGTATCCCAGCAGATAGCGGCACACCGGATAGCCCACGGCCAGCGGAATGGCGAAGGTGAACAGGCCGAACACCAGGCTGCGGTTGCGGTGCGCCTTGAACTCGTTGAGGTCCAGCTCCAGGCCGGCAATGAACATGATGTACAGCAGGCCGATGGTGGAGAAGAGGTCGATCGCCGAGTTCTTGTCCAGCAGGTGCAGGCCGTGCGGGCCGATCACCACCCCCGAGATGATCAGGCCGATGATGCCCGGGATGTTCAGCCGCTTGAGCAGGATGGGCGCCAGCAGAATGATCGCCAGAATAAGCGAAAACACCAGCACCGGGTTTTGCAGCGGCAGCTGGAAGTGGTGGGCAAGGGTGGCGAGGTAATCTTTCACTGCGGAATGGTTCGGTGTTGCGTACAGGCCGGCCCGCATGGACCATGCGTATGACAGGGGCTAAAGGTAATCCGCGCACCCCGGGGCCGAAACCGCAACGTCATTGCGAGGCCGCCCTGGGCCGAAGCCACCACGTCATTGCGAGGCCGCTTTGGGCCGAAGCAATCTTTGATTTTTCCCCCCGCCGGGTCTCCGCCTCGGGACCCTGCGGCACATCCTATGTGTACGTCATTGCGAGGCCGCCCTGGGCCGAAACAATCTTTGATTCAACGCGGGATTCCCCTGTGGTTCGACGGGCTCACCACAGCGGTCCTCCTCCAAGGTCCCCTTCGGGAGACGTTGAGGAAACTAAATGCCTTCACTCACAGCCCACTAACCCTCAAAATACCTATTTCCGGGTATTGCGTCCATTCCAATAGAATACGTGCTTCGCCCCAGCAATTTCTCCACGGTTCCAACCCTCCACCAACCACCCTTCCACCATGAAACCAACGTCCACCCTTTGCCTAAAACTGTGCTGTGCATGGCTGTGTGCCCTGCTGCTGCCGTGGGCGGCCACGGCCCAAATGAACATCACCGCTGTGGAAACGGCCCTGTCCCAGGATTTTTCATCCATGGGAACTACCTCTTCCAACAATGCCATCTCCAACTTGCCCGCAGGATTCAGGGTTGTGGCTGGTGCGGCCACGGCCGATTGGAACAGCGGCGCCACCACCGTAAATAATGCAGCCGGCACCAGTGGCAATGGCATCTTCGCGAGCAATTCCGCTGGTGGTGCCTACAACATGGCAAGCGGTGTAATGGCCAGCTCCACCGACCGCGCCTTGGGCTTCCTTACCAGCAGCACTTTCACTTCACCCCGTTCCATCATCCTGAAGTTGCACAACAACACGGGGGGCATGATCGGTTCCCTCGACTTGACATGGGACTACGAGAAATACCGCAATGGCACCCGCGCCGTGGGATGGACATTTTTCCACGGCAATACCTCCACGCCGGGCACTACTGATGGCAGCGGTGATTTCAACTATGGTGCCGATGACAACAACACGTATGTAAGCAATCCTCCCGCCAGCCAGTCCATGGCCACTACGCTGAGCGGCCTTTCCATTCCCGCCGGTGGCAATTACTACCTGCGCTGGACCTACACTGGAAGCGGCGGAAGCACCAATGCGAAAGCCTTGGCCATTGACAATTTCAGCGTAACTGCACATGTGCCTCCACCTCCGTACAACGATGAATGCAGCTCTGCCGGACACGTGGGTACATACGCCTATGGCAACTGCGCAGGCTATGAAACCACGGGCACCACGGCAGGGGCCACGCCCAGCGGCGGTAGCTGCAACGCTACGGACAACGATGTCTGGTACTACTTCTATGCCTCCACGGGCACTTCCACCTTCGTGAACCTCACCGAGGCGGGCGCGAGCGGTATGGGCATTGAGGTCTTTGCAGATAGCTGCGGCGGCACCAGCGTGTACTGCGGAAGCGGCACCAACCACACGGTTCCCACCATCTATGGTCACCCTTACTACATGCGGGTTTCGAGCAGCGTGCCCGGTGGCTTCACCGTGTGCGTAAGCGCCAGCACCCCGAACGACGAATGCGAAAATGCCACGGGCTTGGGCACCAATGCCTACGGCTATTGCGCAGGCTATGAAACCACGGGCACCACGGCGGGGGCCACGCCCAGCGGCGGCAGCTGCAACGCCTCGGACAATGATGTCTGGTACTACTTCTATGCCACCACGGGCACTTCCACCTTTGTGAACCTCACCGAGGCGGGTGCGAGCGGCATGGGCAT
>JAFEAI010000065.1 GCA_018266475.1 Bacteroidota bacterium | reverse complement strand
TCACGGGGGACTCCCTACGAAAGAACCAAACCTTGTCACATTGATCCCGAACCCCTAAAATTGCCCTTGGAAAGTGGCACGGTATGCTCCGAAACGGGTGGCACGGTATGGCCGAAATAGCCACCACGTACAGAACTCCCTTTCATCATGAAG
The DNA here is from genome assembly GCA_018266475.1 of Bacteroidota bacterium. Classification (GTDB taxonomy): domain Bacteria; phylum Bacteroidota; class Bacteroidia; order Flavobacteriales_F; family PHOS-HE28; genus PHOS-HE28. Next base: position 28,573 of record JAFEAI010000065.1, on the reverse strand, counting down.
CACACAACCCTCGGCACCGCGATCGGCGCTGCCCTGCTGCTCCATAGCGCATCAGCCAGCGCCCAACCCATGAAGCCCTTCACCTACCAGGACATGCTGCTGCTGGACCGCATCAGCGGCCTTGATGTCAACGCCGGCGGCCAGTACGCCACCTTCAACGTGCGCGCCACCGACATGGCCGCCAACAAAGGCGTGAGCACCTTATGGTTGAAGGACCTCACGAAACCGGCCACGCCCGAAGTGAAGCTCGCCATCAGCGAAGGCGGCGCCAGCGATGCGCAATGGAGCCCCGACGGCAAGACGCTCTACTTTCTTTCATCACGCGGAAGCGACGGGGTCAACCAATTGTGGAAGACCGATGCCAAGGGCGAAATAGCCGGGCAGGTAACCCGCTTGCCGTTGGATGTTCAGGCCTATCGCATTACGCCCGATGGCAAGGGCGTGGTGTTCGCGCTGGCCGTGTTCCCCGAGTGCAAAGGCAACGAGATCGCATGCACGGTGAAGAAACTGGAGCAGCGCAAGGCCAGCAAGACCACCGGCATGGTGTACGACAAGCTCTTCATCCGCCATTGGGACACTTGGGCCGATGGCACGCGCAACCACCTCTTCTACCAGCCGCTGGACGGCACCGAAGGCCCTACTTCACTCACGGACGGCTTCGATGGCGACGTGCCTTCCAAGCCATGGGGCGGCGCGGAGGACTTCAACATCAGCCCCGATTCCAAAACCGTGTACTTCAGTGTGCGCGTGGCCGGTACCACTGAACCGTGGAGCACCAACTTCGACATCTTCAGCGTACCCATCACGGGTGGTGTCGCAACCAACCTGACGGCGGACAATCCGGCATGGGATGCGGCCCCGCTGCCTTCGCCTGATGGGAAAACGTTGGCCTACAAGGCCATGAAGCGCCCCGGTTTCGAGGCCGACCGCTTCTGGATCAAGCTGCGCGATGTGGCCACCGGGAAGGTCGCCACGCTCGCCGCCGACTGGGACCGCAGCGCGGATGCCATGAAGTGGAGTGCCGATGGCAAAAGTCTGTACGTGGTGGCTGGCGATGTGGGCCGCACCAAGCTCTTCCAAGTGGACGTGAAGAGCGGCAAGGTGACACCGCTGAGCAAGGACGGCCACATCGACGCCTTCTTCCAAACGCCCAAGGGTTTCGTGTTCCTGAAGAGCGGCCTCAACAGCCCTTCGCAGCTCTACGCACCCGCGCCCAAGGCCAAGTTGATCGATGAAGGAGCGACAAAGCTCACCGCCATCAACAAGAACCTGGAGGCGATGGCCTTCGGGCAGTACGAGCAATTCAGCTTCCCCGGCTGGAACAATGAAACGGTGCATGGCTACGTGATCAAACCGGCCAATTACGTGGAAGGGAAGAAGTACCCGGTGGCCTTCCTGATCCATGGCGGGCCGCAGGGCAGCTTCGGCGAATCGTGGAGCTTCCGCTGGAACCCGCAGACCTACGCAGGCGCAGGCTACGCCGTGGTGATGATCGACTTCCACGGCAGCACCGGCTACGGGCAGGCCTTCACCGATGCCATCAGCCAGCACTGGGGCGACCGTCCGCTGGAGGACCTGCAAAAAGGCTGGGCATATGCACAGAAGTCCTATCCCTTCCTGGACGGCAGCCGCGCCGCAGCCTTGGGCGCCAGCTATGGCGGCTACATGGTGAACTGGATCGCGGGCAACTGGCAGAGCGCCTTCAAATGCTTGGTCTCGCACAACGGCGTGTTCGACAACCGCGCGATGGGCTACAGCACCGAAGAGCTTTGGTTCGACAACTGGGAGGTCGGCAGCGATGTGTTCAAGGACCCCGCCGCGTACGACAAGTTCAACCCCATGCTGCACGCCAAGGACTGGAGCGTGCCCATGCTGGTGATCCACTCCGACAAGGACTACCGCATCCCGCTGTCGCAGGGCATCGGCGTGTTCACCGCGTGCCAAGCCAAGGGCATCCCTTCTCAGTTCCTGCGCTTCCCCGATGAGAACCATTGGGTGCTGAAACCGCAGAACTCACTGCTCTGGCACGATACGGTGTTCGGTTGGCTGGGGAAGTATATCGGGGGCGGGGTGAAGTAACGTGATGGAAGGCAGTTCGCTAACTTTACGCCACCATCGGCAATGAGCACCCTTGAACTCCGGTCCCGGCTCCACGAACTCATCGAGGCAACGAAGAGTGAGGAGCTTTTGCTGCGCTTGTACGAGTTGCTGCATGGCTGGGGAAGTGGGCATGAGAGTGGCGTGTGGGCCAAGTTGACGGAAGCGGAAAGAAACCGTGTCTTGAAAGCCTACTCAACGGCGATGGACCCGCGCAATCTGTCCACCACGGAGGATGTGCTGAAGAGGCGCAAGGCATGAGCCTTCGGTCCTTTTGGACTCCGGAGGCGGAGGAAAGTTTCCTCGCGATCACGGAATACTTGATGAAGGGATGGGGTGTGCGCGTTGCTGATGTATTTGTTTCCGATGTCCTGCACACCTTGGCACTATTGGAAAAATTTCCCGGAGGCGGAATGATGGAGGTGCCGGACCTAGGCATCCAAAGTATCCCGGTGGCAAGTCAGGTCAGGTTGTTCTATGCCGTGAAAGGTAGCCACCTATTGGTCTTGGAATTCATAGATACGCGTACAAGCCGGTTCCAACGGATCCGAGGGTAAGGTTATGCTTGCAATGGTTGATGTGACTAAATTCCAAGGGTGGGTTGAGCGATAACTTCGTACATCATGAGTTCCTTCCCACGCCTCTACGAACCATCCGTCCGAAGGATCGCATGGCCGGTGGCGATGCTGATGCTCTTGGGCTGGATCGGCCTGTTGGCCACTAGGCAAGAAGTTCCCGCATGGCTGGAAGGACTCGCTGCCGCGGACCTCCTCATCGTGGTGAATTGCCGGGCCTCAACGGATCCCACCGGTGCGGTGCTGCTTCATGCCATGGCCTTTTCCGCGCAATGGTTCTTCGCCGTGCTGATCGCGTTGTGGTTCACGTACACTGTGGTGGCCGAAGCCGCGATTTCGTTCCACGCCACGGCGTTGTTGTGGATGGTGCTCGGATTTTCGGCCGTGAGCGAGGCGGTCTATGCCTTCTTCCGCCGGGAAGCTGCGGGTGCGCGATGGCTGGTCGGGGTGTTGCCTGCGGTGGCATTGGTGGTGTTGAGCGTGCTTTCGTTCTCCTAAGTTGCCGCAGGGTCACACCAACCGGTCATTCCAACGCAGGGTGGACCCTGCGGCAACTTGTTCGCCTATCTTCGCCCCGTCGTTCTTTCCAATTGAGCTTATCCAGAAAGGCGGAGGGACTGGCCCTGTGAAGCCTTGGCAACCATCGTGGCGATCGCGCCAGGTGCCAAATCCAGTTGTTGTTGCTCCGCCTTGTCCTTCGGCTCCGTTCAGGACATCGGCAGGCAACAACAAGAAGATGAGCCGTGATCGAGTCCCGTGTTTCCCCGCGAAGCATTGCACCTCATCCGGACCATCGGGTGGGGTTTTTTGTTTTTCCGGTGGGCTCAGTAATGAGGTGAGGAAGTGAAGAAGAGACGAAGTTGCCGACCGCGCCTTCACTTCCTCACATCATCTCTTCATCACTTCTTCTCAATTTCTGATCATCCCGCATTCGCACCATGACAACCATCGGACAACTCGCACAACAACGCATCCTCATCCTGGACGGCGCCATTGGCACCATGATCCAGCGCCTGAAGCTGCAGGAGGAGGATTTTCATCCGAAGGGCATGGAGCAGCATCCCGTCCTGCTGCAAGGCAACAACGACCTGCTCTCGCTCTCGCGGCCCGAGGCCATCACGCGCATCCATGAGCAGTACTTGGAGGCCGGTGCGGACATCATCGAGACCAACACCTTCAGCGGAACGCGCATCGCCCAGGCCGAGCACAAGTGTGAGCATTTGGTGCGTGAGATCAACCTGCGTTCCGCGCAATTAGCTAAGGCCGCGTGCGAGAAGTTCACGGCAAAGGACTCGACAAAGCCGCGCTTCGTGGCCGGCTCCATCGGCCCCACCAACCGCACGGCCTCGCTCAGTCCAGACGTGAACGACCCCGGTTTCAGGGCCGTGAGCTTCGATGAACTTGTGCTCGCCTACACCGAGCAGGTGGATGCACTGATGGAGGGCGGCGTGGACCTGCTGCTGGTGGAGACCATCTTCGACACGCTCAACGCCAAGGCGGCGTTCTATGCCATCGAGGAGGTGTTTGACAAGCGCGGCACGCGGCTTCCGCTGATGTGCAGCGTCACCATCACCGATGCCAGCGGCCGCACCCTCAGCGGCCAAACGGTGGACGCCTTCCTGATCAGCATGGGCCACGTGCCGCTCTTCAGCATCGGCCTGAACTGCGCGCTGGGCGCGGCCCAGATGCGGCCTTACCTGCAGGTGCTCGCCGAGCAGGCACCCTGCTTAGTGAGCGTGTACCCCAACGCCGGCCTGCCCGACCAAATGGGCGAATACCGCGAAACTCCGGAAGTGACGGCCCGCTTGGTGGGCGAGTTCATGCGCGACGGCTTGGTGAACATCGTGGGCGGGTGTTGCGGTACCACGCCGGAGCATATTGCGGCGCTGGCGAAGGAGGCGGGGAAGTATGCGCCGCGTGAAGCATCGGTGGAGGCATGAACAGAATGAAGATTCCCGTTCATGCAATCTGGTTGTGGTTCACATTGGAAATGCGGTCGCACGTTACATTGTCACGCGCACTTGGACACATTTTACGTCAATGAAATGGCATACACCCTGACGGACACGCGTCGTGCCGAATACCGGCGCACCACGCAGCGAAGCAACGAGCGAAAGCGCTTGGCCATGGTGGAGGGCTTGATCGAGCCGGTCCATCCAGTGAATGTACCGCGGTTCAACCCGAATATGCTGATGCCGCAATTGCCGGCCAATGGCCTCCGTGCGTTAAGCATGTTCAGTGGAGGCGGTGGCTTGGACCTGGGCTTCGAGCGTGCTGGCTTTGCCCATGCGGCTTCTTATGAGATCTTGGACATCTGCGGCGAAACGCTTCTGCACAACCGTCCGGATTGGACGGTGCATGCAGGAGAAGGTGGTGATGTAAGGAATGTTGATTGGGGCCGCTATCGGGGTCAGGTGGACCTGATCCACGGTGGACCGCCCTGCCAACCTTTCAGTGTGGCGGGGCATCAGCGCGGTGCGGAGGACAAGCGCAACCAATGGCCCTCGTTCATCAAGGCCGTGCTTGCGATCAAGCCGCGCGTGTTCGTGGCCGAGAACGTGCCGGGCCTGCTCAATCCGAAGTTCAAGGAGTTCGTGCGCGAAACCATCGAGGCACCCCTGCAAGGTGAATACACGCTGCATCGCTTCATCATGCGGGCCGAGGAGTTCGGTGTGCCGCAGATCCGCAAGCGCGTGTTCATCGTCGGCTTCCGGAACCAACGCGACCATGCCCGCTTCATTCCACCCGATGCCACGCACGGAACCGATAGCGAAGATGCAAGACCACTGATGACAGTTCGCCAAGCGCTGGGCCTGCCTCCGATCGGGCATGATGGCGTGGCCCCGACCTTGCGTTCCGGTTTCACCGGCCCGCGCAGCTGTACAGGCGTGGTGAACAGCAAGGCATCGATGGATGTTTGGGGCCAACTACAGGTTTGGCCTAATGGCGTGCAATCCGATCGCTTGAAGGCAAGTTTGTTCCCGCCGGAGAATGGGCACTTCCGCATGTCCGTTCAGGACTGTGCATTGCTTCAAGGGTTCCCTGTCGAGTGGACTTTCAAGGGCGCGGTATATCAGCAGCTTGGGCAGATCGGCAATTCCGTGTGCCCGCCGGTGGCCTATCAAGTGGCGGTTTCCGTCCTGAAAAGCACGCAATAGCGATGGCTGTACAGGACGATAGCCGGGAGCAGGAGCTGTGCAACCTCTTCAATCTCGAATGGGATCCCGAACATGCGCGAGGCGGTGAGGATGCTTGGTTCGAGGCGAAGGTCAAAGGCCGCGTAGTGCGTGTTCCGGTGGAAGTGAAATCGACGACGACGGATACTGTGAGCACCGCGCGTGATGTCGGCATGGGGCACATCCGCAAATGGCGCGAGAAGATCTGGGTGATCGGCTACTACGCGCGTTCATCAGGCAACAAGCCCCGATTGGTATCCAGCTTGTGCTTGTCACCAACGGACATGGAGCCATGGATCGCGCAGTTGGAGAATTACATCCGCCCCGACTTCGAGCTGGGCCAGCGGTTGGCACACAAGCTCACCATGGAGGACGTTCACTCCATCTGTGGCAAAAAGTCCAGCTACTCCTTGGCGGATGCCCTGCGACTCTACAAGAAGCAATGGACCGCTGCGGAATACCGGGAAGCCATGGATCGGGAGGATGGGTATTCGCCGGAACGCATGTTGCGCATCCTGCACCAGCGGGCGGAGTACCTGATGTCGCGTGGTGCCACCTTGAACAATCCGCACATCCCGAAAGGGTTCTTGAACAGGTTCAAGGACCAAACCATCACCAAGGAGCACGCGGCGCGGATCAGGGAGAAGTTCAGGTCAATCGGACACCGGCCATGATCCGCACGGGTCATTCCGCCTCGCTTGCGGGCTTTCCGCTGCAATCGCTCACGCGGTTGGTCCCCATTAAAGCCTTGTGTTGGATCTTTGCAGTTGTGTACGGTTCGGATCGGTTGTCGCTGTGCGCATCATACCGGTCCAACACTTGACGTGAAAGATGCCAAAGGCTATCAGTCTTTTCGCAGGAGCCGGCGGGTGCTCCTTTGGCTTCAAGCAAGCTGGCTACGATATCGTGTTCGCCACGGATTTCAATCGTGCCGCAATGGACACGTATGCGCTCAACTTCAAAGGAGCGAACATCGCTTGCGCCGACATCTGCGAATTTGACTTCGAGCAGTTGTTGCGTTCACTCGATCTGAAACCAGGAGAACTTGATGTGTTGATCGGTGGGCCGCCATGCCAAGGATTCAGTACGGCTGGGCCTCGCTTCTGGGACGACCCTCGCAACCACCTTCTGAAGCAATATGTGCGAGCTATTGAGGTCATCAGACCGAAGTGGTTGATGATGGAGAATGTAGAAGGCTTGCTTACGACAAAGGATGGCGAGTATGTCTTTGAGGTGGTCAAAGCGTTTGTAAACCTTGGGTACCGTGTACGACTAGAAAAGGTCTACGCGCATGAGTATGGTGTACCTCAGCGACGGAAACGGGTGATCATCGTGGGTAATCGGCTTGGTAAGGATTTCGTATTCCCAACTCCCACGGAAGCCTCTCATGGTCGAATCTTCCGAAAGGGTGGAGTAACGCTGGCTCAAGCGCTCCATGGACTACCTCGACCCACAGCGGAGAATCAACCCGTGCCCTATGACTCGGATATGCGTGGACATTGGGCTAGTTTCTTGGTAAGTGAGAGCGGTGTAGTAACCGATCATTTCTCACCGCCGGTTGACGAACTTCAACGAGAGAGGATCTCTGCTTTAGGGCCAGGTCAAACGATGAAGGACCTTCCTGCCCACTTGCAACATCCAAGCTTTCAGAAGCGCGCGAACAGGAGGGTCATGGACGGCACACCATCTGAGAAGCGTGGCGGGTCTCCTTCTGGTCTTAAACGGCTGCACGCCGACGAACCATGCCTGACCATTACTGGCGCGGCAACAAGGGAGTTCATTCATCCCACAGAGGATCGCACGTTGACGATACGCGAAGCTGCCCGAGTGCAGACGTTCCCTGATGGTTTCGTATTCGTGGGCAGTCTGGCCGACCGCATTCAACAGATCGGCAACGCGATCCCACCTGTTCTTGCTCAGGTCTTCGCCGAGTGTATCGCTTCCTACGGCTTCAGGAGTACGGCGCAGGAAGGTGAAGGGAAGTTCTTGGGCTTCCGGCTTACAAGGTCACAAGGGCTAAGTCCGGCATTGGAGCGAACCTCGCGATTGCTCTATTCCCTTCTTGCAACAGCTAAACAGGAACAACTCGTCTTTGAATATGCCGGTTAGCCTCACCGTTAAGGACCTCTTCAAGAAAGCCCGCCTGCTCACCGGTGGCACGCCTGAGATCAGGCTGGGCGAATCAGAGCTATACGCGCTCCTGCTTCTCATTTGCCGTGATCTCGACTGGACACCGGAACGTATCGGCCTGCCGACAGCACTTTCTGTCGTTCCGAGGGAGAACTACTACTTGATACCCGAGGACTGGTTCTTAAGCCACGTGAATGCCCCGGATGTGCACGGCTTGCAGGAAGCGATCGAAGCGGCTTTGAACGTTGAGCGGGACTTCGGCATGTACTTCTCCAACTTGTGCTCCCTGCATAAGCGTCGGCTGAAGTTCCGGCGTATGCTTAGCACACAGCCCAAGCCGACGATGGACCAAGTGGGTACACGCGGGCTTTTGGAGTACGGCACCTATTCCGACCGTTTCCTTTTCAACTGGCTTGTTTGGCGCAAGTGGGTCTTCGACCTCGATAATCGCTCTGGTCAAGAGACGGGATATCTCTTCGAGCCGGTTCTCACCTTATGTCTTGGCGGCAGAGCAGTTGACTCGAAGTCATCACCTGTCAAGCGCATCGGTGAGAATGGCAAGCCTAAGAAGGAGGGAAGGCAAATCGACTGTTATGTGGAGGAGGAGAAGCTCGCCTATGAATTCAAGATCCGACTAACCATCGCCGCAAGTGGCCAGGGCCGATGGGAAGAGGAATTGTCCTTCCCAAGGGAATGCGTCGCTGCCGGTATTCGTCCTGTTTTGGTCGTTTTGGACCCCACCTCCTCGAATCGGTTGGTGGAGTTGCGGGATCTGTTCTTGTCCCTCGGTGGCCAAGTATTCGTCGGAGAGGCGGCTTGGCAGCATATTGAGGAGCGTGCGGGCCGCACGATGGCCAGCTTCGTTGAGCGTTACGTCAAACCTGCGTTAGCGTCAGCCAGCGATTTCGATACATCTAATCTCGATTCAATCCGAATGGAATGGACAGAGGATCGTGTCGTCATTCGGATAGGGTCAACGGAGCATCGCATTGACCGTTCCATAGATCAAGCTGAAGGATAGAGGCGCGCTTCCGATCAACATGATCTCTACCTGCTCCGGCCTCGAGCCCCTCCGTCTTTCTCTTGTCCGCCTTCCGCTCCGAGTCCGCGTTCGTCATTCCTCCCCGCTTGCGGGCATTCCGCTGCAATCGTTCGCGCAATAGATTATGTCAATGTCCACTGATTCGATCATCATCAAGTCCCTGTCTGACTTTACAAGGCATGTGTGCTCAAACTGCACTTGTGGCCATCATGTGTATCGAGGAGTGACAGACCGCGTGAACCACAAGTTGATACCTACAATTGGACGTCGAGACTATTACAACCTCGATGATGAAATTGAATTGTTCCAACAGTTCAAACGACGGGCACATGCGACCTTGAGCAATCTTCCAACCAATGACTGGGATTGGTTGGCTATTGCACAGCATCATGGATTGGAGACGCGGTTGCTCGATTGGACGAGCAGCCCCCTTGTTGCCCTGTACTTTGCCACGCAACCCAAAGTGGCTGGAGGAAGAATTCTTCCAGTCAATGAAAATGGTGCAGCCGTGCATGTGTTGCACTTCTGCAACTACATCAACACTGTCGAAGATCTGGACCCTTTTGCATATGACAAGGTCGGCGTTCTCTACCCACCGCACATCGCACCAAGAATTGCTGGGCAGTCGGGCCTATTCACCATCCAACCATTTCCGGACAAGGAGTTGATCATCAAGAAAGATGAACGTTTCCCTAATGACATTACACGGATTGAATTCGACGCAGCAGCAGCCGATGAAATACGCAGAGAACTGTTCTTGTTGGGAATCCGGGAACAGATGCTCTTCCCTGACCTTGACGGATTTGCGCGTGGCATCAAGATCCATAATGAACTAGCTGAACTTCACTATCGGGAATGCTGACCTCTACTTCCTATTCTCCGTAACCTCTGTGCCTCTGTGGTGAACCACCCCTGAAATGAACATCCCGACATATAGCGGCCTCGAGCCCCTCCGCATCTTTCCCGGAAGCAACTTCATCAACATCGGTGAGCGCACCAACGTCACCGGCAGTGCGCAGTTCCGGCGCTTGATCAAGGACGGCAACTACGCAGAGGCTGTGCGCGTGGCCCGCCAGCAGGTGGAGAACGGCGCGCAGATGATCGATGTGAACCTCGACGAGGGCCTCATCGACGGCGTGCAGGCCATGCGCACCTTCCTCAACCTCATCGCCGCCGAGCCGGACATCGCCCGCGTGCCCGTGATGGTGGACAGCAGCAAGTTCGCCGTGATAGAGACCGGCCTGAAATGCCTGCAAGGCAAGGGCATCGCCAACAGCATCAGCCTGAAGGAAGGGGAGGAGGAGTTCCTGCACCATGCCCGCACCGTGAAGCGCCTCGGCGCCGCCGCCGTGGTGATGTGCTTCGACGAAACCGGTCAGGCCGACAGCTACGAACGGCGCATTGAGATCGCGCAGCGCGTGTACGACCTGCTCACGCAACAGATCGGCTTCGCCCCGCACGACATCATCATCGACCCCAACATCCTCACCGTGGCCACGGGCATGACCGAGCACGCGCGCTACGCCATCGACTACATCGCGGCGGTGAAGTGGATCAAGCAGAACCTGCCCGGCGTGCTGGTGAGCGGCGGCGTAAGCAACATCAGCTTCAGCTTCCGCGGCAACGAGCCCGTGCGCGAGGCCATGCACACGGCCTTCCTCTACCACGCCATTCAGGCGGGCATGGACATGGGCATCGTGAACGCCGGGCAGATCGGCGTGTACGACGAGATCCCCAAGGAACTGCTGGAACACGTGGAGGACGTGCTCTTCGACCGCAGGCCAGATGCCACCGAACGCTTGGTGACGCTCGCGGAAAGCTACCGGGGCGACGGCAAGCAGGCCAAGGTGCAGGACCTCGCCTGGCGCAAGGAGCCCGTACACGAACGCCTGCGGCACGCGCTGGTGCACGGCATCACTGACTTCATTGAGGAAGACGCCGAGGAATCGCGCAAGGCCTTGCTGGACCCCGTGAAGGTGATCGAAGGGCCGCTGATGGCCGGCATGACCGTGGTGGGCGACCTCTTCGGAGCGGGGAAAATGTTCCTGCCGCAAGTGGTGAAGAGCGCCCGCGTGATGAAGAAGGCCGTGGCCTACTTGGAGCCCTTCTTAGAGGAATACAAGAAGAACAACCCCGCGGAAACGGAGGTCGTGAAGGACAGCTTCGGCGTGCCCATCCAAACCGCTCGGGACGGCGGGCCGAAGAAAGTGCTGTTGGCCACCGTGAAGGGCGATGTGCATGACATCGGCAAGAACATCGTGGGCGTGATCCTGGCCTGCAACGGCTGGCAGGTGATCGACCTCGGCGTGATGGTGCACAGCGCCACCATCCTGAAGACCGCGCGCGAAATGAAGGTGGACGTGATCGGCCTCAGCGGCTTGATCACCCCTTCGCTGGACGAAATGGCCAGCGTGGCCAAGGACATGGAGCGCGAAGGCTTCGACCTGCCGCTGCTGATCGGCGGCGCCACCACCAGCCGCGTGCATACCGCCGTGCGCATTGCGCCGCACTACAGCAAGCCCGTGGTCCACATCATCGACGCCAGCCGCTGCGTGCCCGCCGTGAGCGAGCTGCTCAGCCCCGCCACGCACGAAGCCTACGTGAAGCGCATCGCCGAGGAGTACGAGGCCGTGCGCGAGCACTACGCCAACTCCCAGCGCGAAAAGGAGATCATCCCCATCGCCGAAGCGCGCGAAAAGCACTTCGCCATCAACTGGAAGGCCGAGCCGCCGGTGGCACCGCGCAGCACCGGCCTCTTCACGTTCCGCAACTTCCCGCTCGCCGATCTGCTGCCATACCTCGACTGGACACCCTTCTTCCAAGCGTGGGAGTTGGCGGGCAAGTATCCGAAGATCCTCACCGATCCCGTGGTGGGTGCCGAAGCCTCCAAGCTCCACGCCGATGCGGTGAAGCTACTGGACCGCATCATCAAGGAACGCTGGTTCACCGCGCATGGTGTGGTGGGCATCTGGCCGGCGAATGCCGTGGGCGACGACATCGAGGTGTACAAGGATGAGAAGCGCACCGAGGTGATCGGCACCTTCCACACACTGCGCCAGCAATCGAAAAAAGCGCCGGGCGTGCCTTATACGGGCAATGCAGACTTCATCGCGCCCAAAGGCAGCAGCATCGCTGACTGGATCGGGGCCTTTGCCGTCACCACCGGCCATGGCGTGGAAGAGAAGGCCAAGGAACTGGAAGCAGCGGGCGACGATTACGGTGCGATCATGTGCAAGGCCCTGGGCGACCGTTTGGCGGAGGCCTTTGCCGAAAAGATGCACGAGACCGTGCGAAAAGAGCTCTGGGGCTACACACACAGCGAAGCCTTGAGCAACGAGGAGCTCATCAAGGAGAAGTACGACGGCGTGCGCCCGGCCGCCGGTTATCCCGCCTGCCCGGACCACACCGAGAAGCCGGAGATCTTCCGCCTGCTGGACGCCACCCAGCACACGGGCATCGTGCTCACCGAGGGCCTGGCCATGTACCCCACGGCGGCGGTGAGCGGCTGGTATTTCGCCCATCCGCGCAGCAAATACTTCGGCGTGGGCCGCGTGGGCAAGGACCAGATCAGCGACCTGGCGCGGCGCAAGGGGAAGACCACGGAATGGATGGAGCATTGGCTGGGGAGTAACCTAGGCTACGATCCCGCGTAGAAAGGGGCAATCCCCCCCTTGCGTGAACACACGACTAAAGCCGGAACTGCTCTCCATCCTGCTGGTGGCCGCCACCGGTCCCCTATGGGGCCAGGGCCGTCCGGCGGACCCCGGTGATTGCGTGGATGCCATACCGGTAAAGGATTCCGTGGTGGTGTGCGAGCGGGCGGTGCGGGGCTTCGGCAACATCCTGGAGGTGAAGGAAAATCCGGCGGCAAACCTGCAATGGCTGGAGCGCGAGCACAACTCGGTGTGGTACCTTTTCCGCTCGCCGGCAAAGACCACGCTCACCTTCGACATCATCCCGCAGGACTCCGAGGACGACATTGATTTTCTCCTGTTCCAGGGCAACCTGCCGGACATCTGCACCAAGATCCTGAAGAAGGAGGCCGTGCCGGTGCGCAGCAACATTTCGCGCAACAACAAGGCGCTCGGCTCCATGTGCGGGCTCAGCAAGGATGCCACGGAGGATTACGTACGCTCCGGGGTAGGCAGCTCATACAGCCGTGCGATCGATGTGGAGGAAGGCGACCTCTATTACCTGCTGGTGGACTACCCGCAACGCCCCCGCGCAGGCTTCACCATCCGTTTCCACTATGATCCCCCGCCGCCCCCGCCTCCTGCGGCCAAGGAGCTGCCGCAAACACTGGTGATCAACATTACCGATGTGGCCACGGGCGCGCCCGTGCAGGCCTCGTTGGCCATTGAGGGCATGGTGTTCGATTCCATTGTGGAGGCCAAGGGCAAAAGCCACTACGAATTGAAGATGGAGAACTTCCGCAACCTGCGGATCAGTTGCCTGCGGAAGGGGTACATGTTCCTTTCGGAACGCGTGAAGGCCAGCGGGGATGCGGAGGTCAAGGTGAATTTCAAGCTCACGCCCATCGCGCCCGGCGCCAAGGTGGTGCTGGACGACATCCGCTTTGTGGGCAACGACAGCAAGGTGATGCGCAACTCGCAGGGGTCGCTGTACATGCTGCTGCACTTCATGGAGGAGAATCCCGCGGCCAAGATCGAGATACAAGGCCATGTGAACGGGCCCGCCGTCAGCAAGAAGCTGACCCCGGAACTGGTGGAACTGAGCACGGAGCGCGCGCAAACGGTCTTCAATTTCCTGGTGGTGAACGATGTGGAACCGTCGCGGCTCTCCTACATCGGGCTGGGCAATTCGGAGATGCTGTACCCCAACCCCAAGAGCAAGGCGGAGAGCGATGCCAACCGGCGCGTGGAAGTGAAGATCACCGGGTATGAAGAGCTGGCCACGCCTTCCGGCCCCCTGCATCACCGCTCATCCCATTGACCGGCCGCCCTGCGGCGAGGCGGCTACTTTTGGTGCGGCGCAAGCACAAGCCGCCGGTTTTCGGATGCGGTTCCTCCTGGCCTTCCTTACGCTCCCGCTCGCATTCACCGCCCCCGGGCAGCAACGCTGGACACTGGAGCGGTGCATGCAGCGCGCACAGGAGCGCAACCTGGACCTGCGCAACGCCGCCTTGAACGCCGACCTTGCCGGCAAGGCCCATGACCAGGCCTGGTGGAATTTCCTGCCCAGCCTGAACGCTGCCGCCACCCACGGGTACAACTGGGGGAAGACCATCGACCAGTACACCAACACCTTCGCCACGGACCGCGTGCGCACCAACAACTTCTACCTCAGCAGCGACGTCACCCTGTTCCAAAGCGCCAGCAAGCACAAGGTGCTCAAGCAGGCCGCGCTGAACGAGGAGGCTTCCGGCAAGGCCCTGGAGGCTGCGCGGAACGACATCAACACGGCCGTGGTGCGTGCCTTTCTGGACCTGCTCGGCATGCGTGAACAGGTGCAGGCCGCCGAAGGCCAGGCTGCGGCCACGCGGGCGCAGGCCGCAGCCACGCAGGACATGGTGGATGCGGGGCGCGCGGCCCGCGCGGACCTGCTGAACATCCAGGCGCAATTGGCGCAGGACGAGTACAACGCGGAAAACCTGGGGATCCAGGCGGAGAAGGCTCGGCTCACCTTGGCGCAGCTCATGCAGCTTCCCTTGGAGGAAATGCAGGGCTTCGACATAGAAGCACCCGCCATCAGCGCTGCCATCACCGGGCCCACGGCCTCGGAAGGGGAGGTGCTCACCAATGTGCTGGCCTCAAACCCGGCCTACGCGCAAGCCGACCTGGCCATGCGGAGCGCTGAGTTCAGCATCGGGATCGCCCGCGCGGCCGCATTGCCGTCCCTGAGCTTCAACGCATCGCTGGGCACCGGCTACTCCGGGCGCAACCTGGAGGCCATCGGGTTCCCGCAGCAGCAGGGGTCCATCCTCATCGGCGCCACCAACGACGGCACCCCGGTATATGCGCCGAACTATTCCCAGGCCACCCGGGTGAAATCCTTCACGCAGCAGTTGAACGACAACCTCAACGAATCCATCGGCCTCACCCTGAGCCTGCCCTTGTTCAACAACATGCGCAACCGCTATGCCACCGACCAGGCGCGGGTGCAGTATGAACAGGCGAAGAACGCCCTGCTCAAGAGCCGGAACGCCTTGCAGGTGGATGTGCAGAACGCCCTGACGGCCCAGCGCGGCGCCTACCGGCAGTACATCAGCGCCAAGCTGGCCATGGACGCATCGGCCGAAGCCCTGCGCATGGCCGAGGAGCGCTTCGCCGTGCAGGCCGCCACCGCCACGGACCTCAATGCGGCCAAGGCACGCCTGCAGCAAACCACCGCCCAGGTCATCACCGCCAAGTACAGCTTTCTGATGGCCGAAAAGGCGTTGGACATTCTGCAAGGCCGCCCCATAACACTTTGACCGTGCCGCTGCTGCTCGCCTTTGATACCGCCACGCCCCACCTGGCCGTGGTGCTGTCCGATGGCGCCAGGCCGGTGGCCTGGCGGATCGACCCCGGCCCCAAGCCGTCCCATGCGGAGAAGATCAATGTGTACATCGGGGAAGTGCTGGCGGAAGCAGGGAAGACCATGGGCGCGCTGGAGGCCGTGGCCGTGGGCACCGGCCCCGGCTCCTACACCGGGCTGCGCATCGGCTTGTCGGCCGCCAAGGGCCTGGCCTTTGCGCTGGACAGGCCGCTGATCGGCATGGGCACCCTGGAGGTGCTGCTGGCCGAAGCCTTGGGCCATGCCGCGCCGGATGCCCGCGCGGTGTACTGGCCCATGGTGGACGCGCGCCGCATGGAAGTGTACACGCGCCCGTACATGGCCGATGGCCAACCCTTGGGCGCGACGGCCCCGCTGGTGCTGGACGAGGCCTGGTGCGAAGCCCGCCGCGCCGGGGGAGGGGCGGTAGTGGTGTTCGGCGACGGGGCGGACAAGGCCGCCGCACTCTGGCAGGCGCACCCCTGGATCACGCACCTTGGCGGCATCCACCCCGGGGCTGGGGGGCTTGCCCGGTGTGCGGGCCGGTATTTCCGCGAAGGCCGCTTCAGCAACCTGGCCCACCTGGTGCCCGCGTATGGCAAACCGGCCAATGTGGCCCAACAGCGCGGCAAGGAATAGTCGGCCCGAAGGGGGCGGGCCGCTTCACCGGGCACCCCGGTCGGCAGTTCCTCAACAATTCATTGTTGGTTTTCCCGAATAAGGTATTACTTTTGCGCCCCCTTAGTTGGGAAAGAATCATTCAACACCCCCATTACCGTGGCTTCCACGACCCATACCACATCCATGGCCAATGCGGCCACCACGCAGAAGGAATGGCTTCTGGTGGACGCTGAGAACGAGGTCATCGGCCGCGTTGCCAGCAAGATCGCCATGCTCGTGCGCGGCAAGCACAAGCCCACCTTCACGGCGCACGTGGACACGGGCGACCACGTGATCGTGGTGAACGCGGAAAAGATCCGCCTTACCGGCAACAAGATGGCGGAGAAGGAGTACCAGCGCTACAGCATGTACCCCGGCGGGCAGCGGAGCGAGGCCGCCGGCAAGCTGCTGGCGCGCAAGCCCGAGGCCCTGCTGGAGCACGCCGTGCGCGGCATGCTGCCCAAGACGCGCCTGGGGCGCGCCCAGTTCGGCAACCTGCACGTGGTGGCCGGCACCGCGCACAAGCACGAGGCGCAGAAGCCGCGCAAGATCGACCTTAACACCATCAAGTGAGCATGGAGCCCATCAACAGCCTTGGCCGCCGGAAGACCTCCGTGGCACGCGTGGTCCTCAGTGAAGGGGACGGCACCGTCACCGTGAACGGCGTGGAAGGGAAGGAGTACTTCCCCATCCTGGCCCAGCAGTTCAAATTGCAGCAACCCTTCAAGCTCACCGGCACCGAGGGCAAGTACGACGTACACATCAACGTGGACGGCGGCGGCATCACCGGGCAGGTGGAGGCCGCGCGCTTAGGCATCGCCCGTGCGCTGGTGGCCATGGACGAGGCCCTGAAGCCCGCCCTGAAGGCCGAGGACCTGATGACGCGGAACCCGCACGAGGTGGAGCGCAAGAAGTTCGGCCGCAAGAAGGCGCGCAAGCGTTACCAGTTCAGCAAGCGTTGATATCCCGCGCTTGCCGAGGACCCTGGCCTGCCGGGGTTCAGCATCCAATTCGGACAGACCCGGGAAACCGGCTACCGCGCCGAATGCCTGCACAACGGGAAAAAGGAAAGTGAACCCAACAAAAAAAGCATCACATGGCCCGCATTGATTTCAATACGCTGCTTGAAGCCGGCGTGCATTTCGGCCACCTGCGCCGCAAGTGGAACCCCAACATGGCGCCCTACATCTTCGCCGAGAAGAAGGGCATCCACATCATCGACCTCAACAAAACCGCCGTCAAGCTGGAGGAGGCGGAGAACGCCCTGCGCCAGATCAGCCGCAGCGGCAAGAAGGTGCTCTTTGTGGCCACCAAGAAGCAGGCCAAGGACATTGTTGCCGCCAAGGTGAAGCCCACCGGCATGCCCTTCGTCACCGAGCGCTGGAGCGGCGGCATGCTTACCAACTTCGGCACCATCCGCCGGGCCATCAAGAAGATGTCCAACATCGACCGCATGAAGGTTGATGGCACCTTCGACAACATGAGCAAGCGCGAGCGCCTGCAAGTGAGCCGCCAGCGCGATAAAATGGAGAAGAACCTGGGCAGCATCGCCGACCTCACCCGCCTGCCCAGCGCCCTGTTCATCGTGGACATCGTGAAGGAGCACATCGCCCTGGCCGAGGCCCGCAAGCTGGGCATCCCCACCTTTGCCATGGTGGATACCAACAGCGATCCCTCCTTGGTGGATTTCCCCATCCCGGCCAACGATGATGCCACCAAGAGCATCGAGCTGATCGTGGATGCCATGGTGAACGCCGTGCAGGGAGGCCTGGAGGACCGCAAGCGTGACAAGGACAGCGGCACCGCCACCCCGGACGAGGAGAACGAAGAGGAGGCTGAAGCCTCCGCAGAGGACAAGCCCTCCCGCAAGAAGGGCGGCAAGAAGGCGGAAGCCGCCGTGGAGGCCGACCAGGCCGAAGAGCGGGGCGAGGAGGCCGCAGAAGCCTGAGGAATGCCCGCGGGCACACCTTGAACGCATCGGTTTTTCAAACAGTCAGAAGCATGAGCACGACCATGGCCATATCAGCCGCTGAAGTGAACAAGCTGCGCCAAATGACCGGCGCAGGCATGATGGATTGCAAAAAGGCCCTTACCGAGGCCAACGGCGACTTTGATGCCGCCATTGACCTGCTGCGCAAGAAAGGCCAAAAGGTGGCGGCCAACCGCGCCGACCGTGAGGCCAGCGAGGGCCTGGTGATCGCCAAGGCCAGCAGCGACGGCAAGAAAGGCGTGCTGGTGAGCGTGAACTGCGAAACGGATTTCGTGGCCAAGAACGGCGATTTCGGCCAGATGGCGGAAACCATCACCAACATTGCCCTGGAGCACCTCACCACCAGCCCGGAGGCACTGAAGGCACTGCCTTACGGCAACGGCCTCAGCATTGCTGAAAAGCTCACCGAGCAAACCGGCGTGATCGGGGAAAAGATCGACGTGGGCTACTGCCAGCCGATCACTGCGGAATACGTGTATGCGTACAACCACCCGGGCAACCGCATGGCGAGCCTAGTGGGCCTGAACAAGGCGGGCCACGAGCAAGTGGCCAAGGACGTGGCCATGCAGGCCGCCGCCATGGCCCCCGTGGCGCTGGACAAGAGCAGCACCCCGCAGAGCGTGATCGACAAGGAACTGGAGATCGGCAAGGAGCTGGCCATCCAAGAGGGCAAGCCCGCCGAAATGGCCGAGAAGATCGCCCATGGCCGCCTCAATAAGTTCTTCAAGGAAAACACCCTGCTGGCCCAGGAGTTCATTAAGGACAACAAGCTCAGCGTGGAGCAGTACGTCCAAAAGGCCGACAAGGACCTGAAGGTGGTGGATTTCAAGCGCCACGCGTTGGCTTGATCCACCGTAGGCAAGCAACAGGCAACGGCCCCGGGAAACCCCGGGGCCGTTGTGCGTTCAAGGCCTATTGCAGCTGTACCCGTGTGCGCTGCCTTGCCCCGGATTCGGAATGGACCTCCAGCACATACGGACCGGGCGGGAGGCTGCGGAGGTCCAGTAACTGCAAGGTGTCGATACGGGCCATGCGCAGCACCACGCGCCCAAGCAGATCATGCAGGCTGACGGCGAAATTCCCGCCCGCAGGAACCTCCACGGTAACCAGCCCGTGCGCCGGGTTCGGATAGGCACGCAGCACCGCATCCGCCTGTTGGCCTACTGAAAGCTGGATGTTCGTGATGCACGCCGGGTAGCCCTCATGCTGCCATAGCACCACTTCGTCCTGTGAATAGCAGGCCAGTCGGGTGGAGTCCGGGATCCCGGACGGATACGAGTCGCCCAGGCCGGCCCCATTCCAGGGTGCCAACGGTCCGTGGATGCTGCCGATCCCCTCGATCCAGGTATCGCTCAGGAAGCTCTCCAACGTGTAATGTACCGTGCTCATGCTGAAGTGGAAGACCTTGTGTGCCACGCCGTTCACCAGCACCTGCCCGATGGCCAGCACGGCCAGCTTGTCCTCAAAGCCTGATCCGGGCCTGCCGAAACGCATGGAGTCGCCCACCTGCAGTGCGAAGTTGTACAGGGTGTCCACGGTGCCGCCCGCATCCCGGAACAGCACCACAGGTCCCTCCTGCCGTGTGTACCCCCTGAACAGCGCCCCCGGGTTGCCGCCCCAGGCCGGTTCGCTGTACATGCGTTGCCAGCTTATGCCATCGGCCAGCGTGTCGCCGTTGAACCGGTAGGTGGTGGTGGTGGTGCCGATGAAGTTCGGGTGGTTGATGTCTCCCGCCGGGCGCGTCCAGGCCACGTGCCAAGCGGCACCGGGATCGCTGAAGCGTATGATGGGCTGTGCACCCGCTTTCTGTGCCGCCAGGCCGATCAACAGCAAGGCAAGGGTGTTCCTGTTCCAACTGTGTTCCATGGTCACAAGACAGGTGCAAGGCAGGATGCGCTGCCTGGGCCATCAGGGCCATCGGGCCTTGATCCCTTTCCTTGCGCGGGGTCTTGCACCGCCACCCCTGATAACACGGAAGAGACTCCGGAACAGGGGCAGGCCGCCACTAGGGCCAAAGGCCCGGCATTATCCCGGCCCTACGCGTGAGCGTAGGGCCGGGATACCAAATGCGCGATCGCCAGGGCTGAAGGCCCGGCCTCATAGCCAGGTGCGGTAAGGTCGGGCCTACAGCCCTCCCCGATGACAAGACGCATCGCTGCCCAACGCGCAAGCGTTGGGCAGCGATGCGGTCGCGCCTTCAGCGCTCATCAGGGTCCTTCCTAGCAAGACAAGAAGACCCGATAGCGCTGCCTGGACCATCGGCCAGCCATTCTTCAGCCCTATTTTCGCGCCCGATGAGCCATCCCGCCTCCACCCGGAAGTTCAAGCGCATTTTGTTGAAGCTCTCCGGCGAAAGCCTGATGGGGGAGCAGGCCTACGGCATCAGCAGCGCCCGGCTGCGGCAGTACGCGGAGGAGATCGTGGCGGTGTCCCAGGCCGGCGTGGAAGTGGCCATTGTGGTGGGTGGCGGCAACATCTACCGGGGCATCCAGGCGGCGGCCAGCGGCATTGACCGGGTGCAGGGCGATCACATGGGCATGCTGGCCACCATGATCAACAGCCTGGCCCTGCAAAGCGCGTTGGAGGCGGCGGGGCAGAAGACGCGGCTGCTCAGCGCCATCAAGATGGAGCAGATCGCCGAGCCCTTCATTCGCCGCCGTGCGCTGCGCCACTTAGAGAAGGGCCGCATCGTGATCTTCGGCGCCGGCACGGGCAACCCCTACTTCACCACGGACAGCGCCGCCAGCCTGCGCGCCATCGAGATCGAGGCCGACGTGATCCTCAAGGGCACCCGCGTGGACGGCATCTACACCGCCGATCCCGAAAAGGACAAGACCGCCACACGCTACGACCGCATTTCCTTTGATGAGGTGTACGAGAAGGGCCTTGCCGTGATGGACATGACCGCGTTCACGCTGTGCCGCGAAAACAAGCTGCCCATCATCGTGTTCGACATGAACAAGCCGGGCAACCTGGGGAGGTTGATCCAAGGGGAGCCGCTGGGGACGTTGGTGGAGTTTTGATCTGGGAAGTTGTCCGTTGTTAGTTGCCTGTTGTCAGGCGTTCTCACTGCCCCTGGCAACTGCCAGCTAACAACTAACAACTAACAACTAACAACCGCATTCTCCTACAACCGGTACCTTCGCGCCTCTTTCCGAAGAACATGAGCGAAGTAGCATCCCTGATCGCGCAATGCGAGGACCTGGACCGCAAGGCGGTTGAGCACTTGGACAAGGAACTGGTGAAGATCCGTGCCGGCCGCGCCAATCCGGCTATGCTGGAAGGGGTGCGGGTGGATTACTACGGCAGCGAGGTACCGCTGAGCCAGGTGAGCAACATCAACACGCCGGATGCGCGCACGATCATGGTGCAGCCATGGGAGAAGAAGATGATCGACCCGATCGAGAAGGCGATCATGGCGGCCAACCTGGGCTTCAACCCCAGCAACAACGGGGAGCACGTGATCATTGCGGTGCCCATGCTCACCGAGGAGCGGCGCAAGGAGCTGGTGAAGATGGCGGGCCGTGAAAGCGAGCATGCCCGCGTAAGCATCCGGGGTGCGCGGCAGAAGGCCATGGAATCCATCAAGAAGGCCCAGAAGGACGGTTTGCCGGAGGATGCGGCCAAAGGTGCCGAGGGCGAGGTGGAGAAGATCACCGGCAAGTGGAACAAGCGGGTGGACGAGCTGATCGCCGCCAAGGAGAAGGAGATCATGACGGTATGAGGGCTGCCGCCCGCGATCAGCAGCAAGGCCCGCCATTTGGCGGGCCTTGCTGCTGATGATGGAACGGCTTCGCGGGGCGCAAGTGGCGCAGGGCCATGTCATACGGCCTCTGCGGCCTTGCCCGCCAACTTCCGCTCCACTTCGGCAATGGCCTTGCGGGTGCGCAGCAGCGAATCGGGCGTCACGCTGATGGAATCGATGCCCTGCTCCACCAGGAACTGCGCGAAATCGGGGAAGTCGCTGGGCCCTTGGCCGCAGATGCCCACCTTGGTCCTGGTCCTCTTGGCCGTTTGGATCAGCATGCGCAGCATGCTCTTCACCGCCTCGTTGCGCTCATCGTAGATGTGGCTCACCAGCGCACTGTCGCGGTCCAGGCCCAGGGTGAGCTGGGTAAGGTCGTTGCTGCCGATGGAGAATCCGTCGATGTGTTTTGCGAACTCCTCTGCCAGGATGATGTTGCTGGGGATCTCGGCCATCAGGTAAAGTTCCAGCCCCTCCTTGCCTCTTTCGAGGCCGTTTTCACGCATTACGGCGGACACCTTGTGCAGCTCCTCCACGGTGCGGCAGAAGGGGATCATCACCACCACGTTCTTCAGGCCCATTTTTTCGCGCACGCGGCGGATGGCCTTGCACTCCAGGCCGAAGGCCTCGCGGTAGGCATCGCTGTAGTAGCGGCTGGCGCCGCGCCAGCCGATCATGGGGTTTTCCTCGTGGGGTTCGAAGTGTTCGCCGCCCAGGAGGTTCTTGTACTCGTTGCTCTTGAAATCGCTGAAGCGCACGATCACCTTGTTGGGCCAGAAGGCGCTGGCGATCTTGGCGATGCCGTAGCTGAGGCGCTTCACGAAGAAGGTCTCCTCGTCGCCGTAGCCGTTGATCAGGTAGCTGATCTTGCCGCTGAGGTTGGTGTCGCCCAGTTCCTTGTGCTGGAGCAGGGCCAGGGGATGTGCCTGGATGTAGTTGTTGATGATGAACTCCTCGCGGGCCAGGCCCACGCCGGCGTTTGGCAGGGCGGCGAACTTGAAGGCCATGTCGGGGCTGGCCACGTTGAGCATGATGGGGGTACGCACCTCGGGGAGGTCGCTCAGCAGGGTTTCGTCCTTGCGGAAGGGAATGATCCCCTGGTACACCACCCCGGTATCGCCTTCGCAGCAGCTGGCGGTAACCTCCATGCCGGTGTCCAGCAGGTCGGTGGCGTTTCCGCAGCCCACGATGGCGGGCACGCCCATTTCGCGTGCCACGATGGCCGCGTGGCAGGTGCGGCCGCCCTTGTTGGTGATGATGGCGCTGGCCTTCTTCATGATCGGCTCCCAGTCGGGGTCGGTCATGTCGGTCACCAGCACGTCGCCCTGCTGGAAGCTCTTGCCGTCGGTGCCTCCGCCGCGGCCGTCGAGGCTGAAGAGGATGCGCACCTTGCCGGTGCCCACTTTGGCGCCTACGGCGATGCCCTTGGTGAGTATTTTTTCATCGCCCTTGGGCTCCAGCTTGAACTCCACCACCTTGTCGGCATCGCCTTGGCTGTGGATGGTTTCCGGGCGTGCCTGCACGATGAAGAGTTCCCCGCTAAGGCCGTCCACGGCCCACTCCACGTCCATGGGGC
Source organism: Bacteroidota bacterium (assembly GCA_018266475.1). Taxonomy (GTDB): domain Bacteria; phylum Bacteroidota; class Bacteroidia; order Flavobacteriales_F; family PHOS-HE28; genus PHOS-HE28. The sequence continues at coordinate 5,087 of JAFEAI010000065.1, read as the reverse complement.
ACCACTGCCCTTTCTTGTTGCTGTAGTATTTTTCTATGGCGGCCACGCTGCGTGCCACCTCCAGCGCCTGCTGGTCGGTGATGCAGAAGCGGTTGCGCATGGAGCGCTCGGTGGGGATGGTGAGCGTGGGCTTGCCGGGTTCCACGCCGTAGATCATTTTGCGGTCCTTGTTGCCCAGCTTCTTTTCGATGATGGATGAAAAGCCTTGGGCCAGCGTGGGCTTGAACACCAGGAACTCATCGGGGCTCACCGCGCCCTGCACCACCATTTCGCCCAGGCCATAGCTGCCGTTGATGAGCACCACGTCCTTGAATCCGCTCTCGGTGTCTATGCTGAAGGCCACGCCGCTGGCGCCGAGGTCCGAGCGCACCATTTTTTGCACGCCCACGCTGAGGCCCACCTGGAAATGGTCGTAGCCGCGGCTTTGGCGGTACACGATGGCGCGGTCGGTCCACAGCGAGGCGAAGCAGTTGCGCACGGCGCTGATCAGGTCCTGGTGGCCGCGGATGTTCAGGTAGGTCTCCTGCTGCCCTGCGAAGCTGGCATCGGGCAGGTCTTCGGCGGTGGCGCTGCTGCGCACGGCCACGTCGGTGGCTTCCTGGCCGAATTGTGCGGACAGTTCATCGTAGCGCGCCATGATGCCTTTCCAGATCTCCTCGGGGAATTTGCCGTTCTTGATCAGGGTGCGCACGGCCAGGCCGGTGCGGCGGATGTTCTCCACGTCATCGGGGTCCAGCTTGGCCACGATCTCCTTGATCTTCGCATCCAGTTCGTTGTGCGCAATGAAGGCCTCGTAGCTGGCCACGGTGACCACAAAGCCGCCGGGCACCTTCACGCCCAGTTTGCCCAGGTTCTGGATCATCTCGCCCAGGCTGGCGTTCTTGCCGCCCACGGTGGGCAGGTCGCTCAGTTCCACTTCATGGAGCCATTTGAGGTAGGGGGTGGTGCTCATCGCTGTGCGGTTTCGGTGGTTTTATGAACGGCCTTCAACGGAAGGTAGAGTTGAAAGTTATGCACGATGGCGTGGAACAGCGTTGCCGGCAGTGTGCAGGAGAAGTTCCGTCGGCTGCGGTGCGTTAAAAATTGCGCTGGATCCAAAGGTGCGAAGAAGGGTGGCCCAACGTTTGCTGAACAACTGAAAACCATGAAAATGAAAAAGCTGTTTTTGGCTGCGGCCTTGGGTTTGGGGATGTTGTTTGCCGTGGAAGCGGGTGCGCAAACCCCGGCCACCCAAGCACCGGGCAAGGTGCAGAAGACGGAGGCCAAGACGGCCAAGCCTGCGGCCGACCGGCCCCGTGATGCGCATGGGCGCTTCGTGAAGGAGGAGCAGGCCAAGCCGGCCACGGAGCGGCAGCGCGATGAAAAGGGGCGCTTCGTGAAATCGGATGCCAAGAAGCAGGATGCGGCCACGAGCCCCAAGGAACAACCGCGGGATGAGAAGGGCCGGTTTGTGAAAAAGACACCGGCTGCCAAGTAGGTTGCATCATTATGGAAAGAGCCGTTCCGCGCATGCGGGGCGGCTTTTTCTTTCCTGGCCAGTGCGCGGGCCGGCGGTATTGCCGACGCTTGCCTGTGCGGAGTTCAACGCGCCCACACCGGACAGCCCTCCGTACAGTTCCTGCAGATATCGATGGAACTGCGGTCGCTGAAGAGGCGGCGGCGGAAGGCATTGTACGCCGATCCGTTCCAGATCTCGTGGAAGCTCTGTTTCCGCAGGTCGCCAAGCACCCATTTGGCATCCTTGTCGAAGCAGCAGGGCACCACTTTGCCGTCCCAGGTGATCACGCAGCTGTGCCACATTTTCCAGCACTCGTCCTTCAGCGTGTGCTTCACCGCCCAGGTGCCGTCCGGGTTGCGCTTATAGCGTGAATACTTGTCCTGCACGGGGATCAGCGGGTGGTCGTCATGCGGATCATAGACCTGGGCGGTCTTCAGCCAAAGGTCGTCCACGCCGATCTGCTTGGCCAGCTTGCGCGCCTCGGGCACCTGGTGCTCATTGGGCCGCACCACCAAAAACTGGAACACGATGTGCGGTGTGGCGCTTTTCAGCTTCCGCTTCCACTTCACCACCCGCTCGGCCCCTTCGATCACCGTGGCCAGTGTGCCCTCGCGGCGGTAGGCGGAATAGGTTTCCTGGTCGGTGCCGTCGATGCTGATGATCAGCCGTGAAAGGCCGCTGCGCACGGTTTCCTCCGCCTTGGCTTCCGTAAGGAAATGGCCATTGGTGCTGGTGTTGGTGTACAGCCCCTTGCGGTGCGCGTAGTGTACCATTTCCAGGAATTTGGGGTTGATGAACGGCTCGCCCTGGAAATAGAAGGTGAGCGCCCACAGGTCCTTGGAGAGTTCATCGATCACCTGCGTGAAGAGCTCATTCTTCAGGTTGCCGGTGGGGCGGGTGAAGGCGCGCAGTCCGCTGGGGCACTCGGGGCAGCGTAAGTTGCAGGCCGTGGTGGGCTCCATGCTGATGCTGAAGGGCAGGCCCTGCACCTGCGGCTTGCCGCTCTTGTGTGCCTGGCGGAAGCTGTGCCATAGCTGGTATGCGTTCCGCACCCGGCGCGTGGTCATCGGCCCGGCCCAGAGGCGCGCATCGCGAAGCTGGGGCAGCATGGGCGCAAGGTAGCCGTGCGCGTCCGCAAAGTGATTTGATGCCGGTCATGCCCGATGCTGTTACTTTCCGCAACTTTTTCGCGTCATACCCCGGAACCCCTCATGCGGCCAGTCCTTTTTGTCCTTGCATGGGCGTTGCCCCTGTTGGCGGCGGCGCAGCATGCGGTCACCGGTCGCGTGGTGGATGCGGCCACCAAGGAGCCATTGGCCTTTGTGCCCTTCGTGGTGGAGGGCAGCCGCCAAGGCACCACTTCGGACATCGACGGGCGGTTCACGCTGAACGTGCCGCACCTGCCCGTAGTGCTGCGTGCCAGCTACGTAGGGTATGAACCCGCGCTGGTGACCATTGCCGGCGGGCAACCGGTTACCGTATTGCTGAAGAGCGCCATCACCGAGCTGCAGGCGGTGCGGATCACCTACACGGAAAGCCCGGCCAACCGCATCATACGCAGGGCCTACGCCAACCGCAAGGCGAACGACGGCCTGCGGGGCCGCAGCTACCGCTACACCAGCTACAGCAAAACGGTGTTCGATGCGGTGCGGGACAGCGCCCGCCAGGCGCCCACGGGCACGGTGGAGCCGGATACAAGCGCTGCCCTGCCGGCCGATACCGCGCAGCAGGACAGCGGGGCGGCCAAGTTCATGCGGATCATCAAGGAGCAGCATCTCTTCATGATCGAAAGCGCCACCAGGAAGAGCTTCATTCCGCCCGCCTCGGCGAAGGAAACCGTGCTGGCCATGCGGGTGAGCGGGCTGAAGGACCCCGGCATGCTGGCCTTGGCGGCGCAGACGGAGACCTTCAGCATCTACGCGCCGCAGATCGACATCGGTGAAAAGAGCTACCTGGGCCCAATAGGGCCGGGCAGCACGGCCAAGTACCTCTTTGTGCTGGAGGATACGCTGTACCAGGGCCGCGACAGCGTGTACGTGATCAGCTACCGGCCGCGCAGCGGCAGCCGGTTCGATGGGCTCAAGGGGCTGCTCTACATCAACACCAACGGATATGCGGTGCAGAGCGTCACCGCCGAACCGGTGGAAAAGGCGGGCATGGGCATCCGGTTCCAGCAGCAATACAAGCGATTGCCCACGGCTTCGGGTGACAGCACCTGGTTCCCCGTGCAATTGAACAGCTTCATCTACCTGAACAACGTAAGCGTGAACGGGCTGCACGTGGTGGGCGAGGGGCGCACTTACCTGAAGGACATCCAGCTGGACCCCGGCATCCCGCGCAAGGAGGTGCGCGGCCCGGAGGTAGTGGTGGACAAGCTCGGCCTGCGCAAGAGCGAGGACTACTGGGACAGCTTGCGCACGGAACCGCTGGGAAAGAAGGACCTGCGCACCTATGTGATGATCGACAGCCTCGGCCAGGCCGAAAACCTGGACAGGAAGGTGAAGTTCTTCGGGGCGCTGGCCTCCGGCCGCTGGCCCATCGGCCCGGTGGACCTGCGGCTGGACCAGCTGCTGGCCTACAACCGGTATGAAGGCTTCCGCCTGGGCGCCGGCCTGGCCACCAACGACAGGGTGTCGCGCTACGCCTCCCTTGGGGGCTACTTCGCCTACGGCTTCGGCGACAAGCAATGGAAGTACGGCGGCGACCTCACCATCAAGCCTTGGTACGGGCGCGACCTGCGGCTGCTGCTGGCCTATGAGAACGACGTGGCCGAAACCGGCGGCGTGGCCTTTGAGCGCAAGGCGCCGCTGCTGGGCACCGAGAGCTACCGGATGCTCTTCGTGGACCGGATGGACCGCATCGAGCGCTTCTCGGGCAAATTCCTGTTCCGCGCCGGCAGCTCGCTGAAGGTGTGGATAGGCACCGGGCGCGCACTGCGCGTGAACACCATGGGCTACAGCTATGTGCAGCGCGTGGATGACGCCATCACCCTGCGGCAAAGCAGTTTCCTCACCGGTGCGCTTACGCTCGACCTGCGCTGGGCCTTCCGCGAGAAGCTGGCGCGACTGCCCGGTGGCGAAGTGCCGCTCGGCAGCAAGTACCCCGTGGTGTACGTGCATGCCATGCAGGCGCAAAAGGGCCTGTGGGCGGGGGAGTGGAACACGTGGCGCGTGGACGCCATGGTGGAAAAGTCCTTCAAGATCCGCCTGCTGGGCGAGCTCTCGCTCAGGCTGCTTGGCGGCATGGCCGATGCGGAGGCGCCCATGCCATTCCTGTACAACCTGCGCGGCACCTATGACCGCAGCCTGCCGGTGGCCGGCGCCAACGTGTTCGAGACCATGCGGCCCGATGAGTTCCTGGCCGACCGCTATGCCACCTTCCACCTCAAGCACAGCTTCGGCAACCTGCTGGTGAAGGGCAAGCACTTCAGGCCGCGCCCGGCCATTGCCAGCAGCGTGGCGATCGGCGGGCTGCGGCACCCGGAAAACCACCAGGGGCTCTCCTTCACGCCGCTGCGCGAACCCTACCTGGAAAGCGGCCTCCTGATCGAGAACCTGCTGCGCTCGGGCTTCACCAGCCTTGGAGTGGG
>JAFEAI010000064.1 GCA_018266475.1 Bacteroidota bacterium | reverse complement strand
GCAAGCTGGTCCCGTGAAGTGGTTGGTCGATAACCAGTTGCCTCATCAGCTTTGCACGGCGTTGAAGCAGCGCGGCCATAATGCCGTCCATGTTTCCGAGTTGAAGCGGTCAAACCGCACACCCGATGGGGAAGTATGTGCTGTTGCCGATGAACAGGGATTTGTGGTGGTGTCCAAGGACGAGGACTTCGTTCATTCGCACATCACAGGAAAGAGTCCTAAAATGCTGGTGTTCGTGTCAACGGGGAACATCCGCAACTCCGCATTGATCTTCCTCTTCATGCATTGCTTAGAGGAACTATGCACTGCAGTGGAGGAGGGCCACATGGTGGAACTCACGCGCACTGGATTGATCGTGCGGTGAAGAATCGTAGCGGGTGTTGCACCACATCCTTCGGCGGGAGGTTGTCCAAGCTGTTGATCATACGGGCGTGGCACAAAAGTGGGGAAGGGCCTTTCTCAAGAGTGCCCACGCTCGTGCCATCCTGCAATAACCTCCACATTCGCCGCCGTGATCCCTGCCCTGGTGCGCGCGGGCAGTCGCGCCGGATGGTGTTGCCGGCCATCGGGTCATACTTCAAGCCTTGCGGCAGCGGCAACGGGCCCCGATCCGTTGGCCGCCATCGCGAATTTCCTTTGCCTTACTGCTCCAAGAAGCGCACCTGCACCATCACCTCGGCAGTGCGCCCGCCCTTGGCCAGCTTGTCGGGCCCCATTACCGCCCAGCCATACGCCAGGCCAATGGTGACCGGGCCCATATCCGCAGCGAAGCACGCCAGGATGGCATCCCGCAGGCGGTAGCCAAGTCCTGCCTTATAGCCTGGCCGGGGGCTGCCATCCGCACGCTTGCCTATCCAGGCATTGGCACGCGCTGTAAGGAAGGGGCCCTGCAGCTGGCCGATGAGGTCGGCGCCAATGAAGCCGTTGTCCCAGCCGGGGAGGGGCAATTCCCCAAGCAGGTATGCCGTGTAGCGCACCGGCACGGGCTGCATGCGGCCGCCGCTTTCGCTCAGGAGCATAGGAGCAAGGTGGGTGGCCGCAAAACCTGCAACCAGCATGTCCGGCTCCCGCCGCCTGGGGCTTTCCGCTTCCTGCTTCAAGGTGAATGAAAGGCCTGCCGTTGCCTCCAAGGTGGAGCGGTTTGCACTGTTCCACGCTTCGCCGGACGGCCTGGAAGGCAGGAAGTGTACCCCATCGTATTGGCTGCCCCAGGTGCCTTCGGCCTCGCCGTAGACCACGCTGGCGTTCAGCAGGCCCAGCCCTGCGGAGAAAAATGAACGGGGACCGGTGCGCAGGTGGGCCGCTGTCGCCACGCCCCATGCGGACCGCTTGCTGCCGGTGGCTTTTTGGCTTCCTTGCGCCGCCAGCAGCCCCAGGCCGATCCAGGAATTCACCTGCCGCTTGCGGTTCTTCAGGTTGAGGTCGGCGCAAAGGGCGGCATGGCTCCAAGCTCCCGGAAGCTGGATCCCTTGCCGCTGCTGCACCAACCCCACGCGCCCGCCGGGATCAAACCCCGTGCGCGACGGGTCCAGCAAGGGCTGCGCGCGGCTGGCAAAGAGCAGGTCCGCATCCTGGGCGCAAAGCAGCGCCGATGCTGCTGAAGCAGCGATCAACAACAGGGGGCGTTTCATCGGTGAAGGGTAATGGTTCCTTGGCGCTCAATGACCTCCCCGGTGGAACGTTCGGCCACCAGGGTGAACGGATAGCTGCCGGCGGGCACTTGCACGCCGTTGCGCATGCCGCTCCAGCAATCGGAGGGATCGGTGGCATGGAAAATGGACCCGCCCCAATGGTCGTAGATGCGCCATTGCATGCTGGTGATGCATCCGCCCATTATGCAGAGGTTGTCGTTCAATCCATCGCCGTTGGGGGAGAAGTTGTCCGGCAGGAAGAAGTCGCTGCAAGGCTGGGCGAACGTGGGCGGAACGGGCTTCCAGGGGATCACCACCACGGTGCGGTTTGCGGTACACCCGGCGTAGGAAGTGGCCTGCACCGTAAAGGTTGTGGTGTCGGCCACCGCGCACGCTGTGCTGGCGGCCAGCGGATCCGTCAATCCTTCCGCAGGGCTCCATAGATACGTGACGGCACTGTCCGATGGCAATGCCGTACAGGCCAGCACGCATTGCCCGTTCTCGGCCAATAGGGTATCGGCGGCCACGGTCAGCAGGATGTTTCCGAAGGCCGCAATGATGAAGGTGGTGTCCTGCGTGCAACCTGCGCTATCGGTGGCGGTGAGCAGGTAGGTGCCCGGTGGCAGGCCGCTGAAGGCCGGTGCGGTGGCCGGGCCGTTGCCTATGTTGAACGCCAGCCCGGCGGAAGTGCTCGCGGTGTGTACCAGCACGGCGCCCGTTGCCTCGCCGCAGGCTGCACCGGTAACGGTCAGGCTATCGATGAGGGGCACGGCATCCGCCACTGCCAGCGTATCGAGCGTGCTGCATCCGGTGACGGTGTCGGACACGGTCACTGTGTACTGGCCGGGCAACAAGCCTGTGGGGGCCGGGCCGGCCAGGCCTGCTTGGTGCCACAGGAAGGTGAAGTTCGCTTGCGTGCCCAGGGTGTCGGGCAGCAACGCGATGGCCCCGTTGGCGCCGCCGGTGCAAGCCACGTCAGTAACCCGCCAGGCGGTGACCGGAGGCGCGATCACCTGCACGGTGTCCAGCACGCTTACCGCACAGCTTGGCCCGTTGGTGCCGGTGAGCCGGAGCGCCCACGGCCCTGCGGCAAGCGGTGCCGTGATGGTGGTATCGCCCACCGCGGCCAGGAGTGAATCGCCTGCGGACCAACTATAATGTTCCGCCCCAAGGGCGCCCAGCACCAACGGCGCACCGGCACAAACGCGGTCGGGCAATATGGCCGCAGGCTGTGGCCAGTCATGCACCAGCACGTGCAGCATGCTGCATGAGGTGACGTCATTTACCCCTTCGGCGCGCACGGAGAGCCAGAAGTCGTGGTCCGGCTTGATGACGATGGTATCCCCGGAGGCCAGGAAATGCTCGGGGATGCCGCAGCCGTCGGCGTACCACATCCATTCCGAGCTGAAGCCCAGCGCACCGCCGAACACGATCAACATGGCGGAATCGCCCCTGCACAAATGCAATTGGGGCTCCGGCGGGTTCACATGGCTGTAGTCCCCATCACCACCACCACCACCACCGCCTCCTCCGGATCCGGTGCAGATGCCGCCGCTGGGGGTGGATGCTTTCTGGTTCAGGCGGCACGAGAACCCGTCCGTGTCGCCACCGCCATAATCCATCTGGTGGCCTGCGTAGGCCAGGACCTGGGAATTGGTGCTGCCGCCGAGGTACACGGCGGTGAACCCCATCACGGCCAAGCTGCCGGCCTCTTCATTGCCGATCCCTCCGAAGTAACGGCCCCAACCGGGCTGCATCCCGGAATCAATGCGCATCAGGAACACGTCGGTGGAGCCGGGCAGAGGGATGGTATCGCCCCAGGGAAGATCGGCAGGGGCCAGCGCGGTGGCGGCTATGTAGAACCTGCCCAGCTTGTCAATGGCGACGCCGGGCATTGCATTAGCCCCGGTATCGCCGATAAAGGTGGACCATCGCAGCTGGAAGCTGGTGTCCAGCACGGCGAGGAACCCATCGCCTTGGCCCCGGTTGTGCATTTGGATCGCTGTGCTGTCGGTGTAGAGCGAATCGGACCACGTGGTTCCGGTAAGCGCGATCGTATCGCCTTTCAGGGCCAGCCCCTGGGCCAGTTCCGCGCCTTCGCCGCCGAAGTAGGTGGCCCGTTGCACGGCCAGGGCGCTGTCCACCTTCAGCAGGAAAGCGTCCTTGGCCCCGTTGAGCACCGTGGAGAAGGCGCCCGCAGTGGCGATGCCCGTGGTGCTTCCGGTGGTGCCGGCCAGCACAAACCCTGTGCTGTCGGCCACTACGCGCACCAGTTCATCATCGCCTTCCCCGCCGAAGAAGGAACCGGCCAGCAACTGGCTTGTGCCGTTGCACAAGAGCATCAGGCCGTCGGTGCCCCCGCTGATCGGCTGGTGCCACAGGGAGTCGGGCGTATTGGCGTTCGGCGCCCCGCCCCGGCCGCATACCATCAAGCGGCCCTGCGGATCCAGCACGGCGCCTGCGGCCACTTCATCACCGGCACCGCCGAAGTAGGTGGCGCCGATGAGCCGTCCGTTTTGCTTGAAGTGGGCAATGAACAGGTCGCTGCCGCCGCCGTACGTGCTTTGAAAGGACAAGGTATCCGTGGCGATGGCCTCGGCGGAGGTGGTAGTGCCCACCAAGTACACGCTGGAGATCCCCACCGGCACCACCTGCACGGCCTCATCCTCGCCCGGCCCGCCGAAATAGGTACACCAGAGCACCGACCCGTTGGGCGCCACCTTGGCCAGGAAAGCGTCCGAGCCGCCGCCGCCGAACAGGCGCTGGTGCGTCCATCCGTTCGGGCTGATGGTGTCGTTGCCCAAGCGCAACCCGTCCGTGGTGCGGCCCGCCACGTACAGGTGGCCGAAGTCGTCGGTGGCCAAGCTTAGCACCGCATCACTTCCGGTGCCGCCGTGGTAGCTGGCCCATTGCTCCAGTGCGCCCTGCTCATTTTGGGCATGCACGCCTTGGTGGAAGGACAATGCCAGCAGGGCGGCCAAGGCAGCGGCGCCGGGTGAAGCAATGCGCTGCAACCGGGCAAGAAGGGCGTGGATGGATGTTTCCATGGCTTGTGGGATTATGCCCACAAGGTGCCTTCATCCTTCGGCAGGAAGGATGCGGTAAACGGGCAGCGGCGCGGAACGTGCGAGCAACGGGTGCAAACGCGCCCAAGTCCCGCTGCGGTCGCCCTACTTCCACGGATCGTACATGTACTCCTCCACGGCTTTTTCCAGGTCGGCGGGGCGTGGCACGGTGGCCAGGCCGGCGCGGTAGGCTTCTTCCGCCACGCTAACGGCCACGGCCTTGCTGAGCTTGCGGATCTGGTTCAGGCGCGGGTACAGCGAGCCGTGGCGGATATCTTCCTCGCCCACCAAGTGGGCCAGGGTGCGGGCGGTGATCAGGAACATGGCATCGGTGACCACGCTGGTGCCGGAGACCAAGGCGCCCAGCCCGATGCCGGGGAAGATGTAGGCGTTGTTGCCCTGCCCGGGCCGGAACTCCTGCCCTTTGTAAGTGACCGGCGCAAAGGGGCTGCCGCTGGTGAACACGGCCTTGCCGTCGCTCCATTCGTAGGCCTGGCGGGCGGTACACTCGGCGCGGGAAGTGGGGTTGCTCAGGGCGAAGATCACCGGGCGTTCGTTGTTGGCGGCCATCTTTTGGATCACCGTTCGGTCAAACGCGCCCGGTGCGCCGGTGGCGCCGATGAGCACGTTGGGGCGGATGTTGTCCAACGCCTGCAGGAAGGACATGTGCGGGTACTTGTGGGCGTAGCGCACGTTGTGCGGCTTCAGGCGGTCGCGCCCTTCCACCACCAGCCCTTTGCTGTCAAGGAACCAGCAACGCTTGCGGGCTTCCTCAAGGCTCAATCCTTCCGCTTGGAAGGCGGATACCATCAGGTCGGCAATGCCGGTGGCGGCGGACCCCGCGCCAAGGAACATCACCTGCAGGTCCTTGAAGGGTTTGCCGGTGATGCGGGTGGAGGCGAACACGCCCGAGAGCGCAACGGCGGCGGTGCCCTGGATGTCGTCGTTGAAGCAGCGCAGGCTATCGCGGTACTTGTCCAGCAAGGTGTATGCGTTCACCGTGGCGAAGTCCTCGAACTGCACCAGTGCCTTCGGCCAGCGCTGCTGCACGGCGGCAATGAACTCGTCCACCAGGGCGAAGTACGGTTCGCCCTCCAAGCGGCGGTCGGGGTAGCCCAAGTAGAAGGGATCGTCCAGCAGTTCGGGGTTGTTGGTGCCCACGTCCAGCGTTACGGGCAGGCACTGGTGCGGCGGAATGCCGGCGGTGGCGGTGTACAGGGCCAGCTTGCCGATGGGGATGCCCATGCCGTTCACGCCCAGGTCGCCGAGGCCGAGGATGCGCTGCCCGTCCGTGACCACAATGATGCGCACATCATGTTCGGGCCAGTTGGCGAGCACTTCCGCAATGCGGCCCTTGTGTTCGCGGGTGATGTACAGGCCCTTGGTGCGCCGGAAGATCCGCGAGAACTCCATGCAGGCCTGCCCCACGGTGGGCGTGTAGATCAGCGGCATGGCCTCCTCCAAGTGCTTGATCACGGTGGAGTAGTAGAGGCGTTCATCGCGGTCCTGCAGCCCATTGAGCAGGATGTACCGCTCCAGGTCGTTGGCCTTGCGGTGCAGCATGTCCATCACACGCTCCACCTGCTGCTCCTGGGTGGTGACGGCATGGGGCAACAAGCCTTCCAGGCCCAGGTCCCTGCGCTCTTCGCGAGTGAACTCCACGGACCGGTTCAGGGCGGGGTCGCGCAGGATGTCGATGCCTTTTTTCATTAGGGGCGAATGTAGGGAAGCAGGGATGCAGGGCATGGCAAGGCCGTATAGTGGGCGTAAAGGCCGGATCGGGATACCGCCACCCGGAATTTGCAGCAGGATTTCTACTACGGCCCGAAATCACTGCGGCAGCGTACGCTTCGCCGGTTTTTCCCCTCGGCACAATAGCTTGTGCTATTCCTCCTCGGTAAAACCCGCGCTGCCATTGTGATTTCGACCCTCGCAACGAACCCTGCTGCAAAATCCGGGTTGCACTGTACAGCGCGGTGGAATTGCCGGGGAGCGAAGCGCGGGCGCAAGGCGGCTGCAATAACACCAGGCTATCAGAGTTAATAGGTCGCGCCTATTTGTGCTTTCAACGATGCCAATGCCGTCTTCATTCACGGAACTCATCTTCCTCCTTGCGCTGTTCCTGCCGGTCCTCGTTGCTGCATTCCTGGTCAAGGTGCTCATCGAACGTCGTCAGCACAGTGGAAACCACAAGGTGAAAACCTGGACTGTGGTCATGGTGCTGGCACTCTTGTGGAATCCGTTCGCACAGGCCATTATTCTGGAGCCGTTGGATAGTATGTGGGGCGTTGCCATGAGCAATAGGGCCTCTGCGGCAGGCATCATTGGGATGGACGAAACCCAAGTCCGCTCACTTCTTGGTGAACCATCCAAGGTCCGTTACTATTCGAATGTGCTCACATGGGAGTACAAGCAGATCCCCGGCTACTGGTTCGGCAGCTACTTTCAGGTCTTTTTCAGGTCGGGTGTTGTTTACGGGATAGAGGCGAACGATGATTAGGCTGAAGTTCCAGTCCAATTCCCGGCGCCTGCTTGCAGCGAGTGCCCATCCCGGCGCTCGGGTGTTTCCCGAGTGCCCTTTCCTCATCGGCCTTCGGCCATGAACGACCTTTCATGTGATCACCCCATGAGCGCAGTGCTGGCAACCGCCGGACCTATGCGCCGGACCTGTGTGCATGAGGCACCGGTCGAATGGGATACTGGCCTTCGACAGATTCGTGGAATTAACAGGGAAGCCGAGCCCGGGGTCTTCCTCTTAAGCCACGGTTGCATGCGAGGTGATGCCTTGTCTATGTGCATCGCTCACTTCCACGGAAAGCTCGCCGGGGCATTGGCCATACAGCGTGGCCTCCGTGGACCCCGCATCCTATGCTGGCCGCAACGCCCCGGCATGTATGCCATTCAAACTACTTCATGGTCACGCCGGGACACACGCCTTATCGCCCTTCCTTCACCACCCGCCACCTGCCGACGGTGCCGTCGCCGAAGTGTACCTCCACTATCAAGAATCCCGGAGCCCAATGTGCGATGGACATGGAGCCGCCTTGGAACCCGGCCTGGGCAAGCTTGCGGCCCGTGGCATCCCAAATACGGACCTGTGTGACCGGCACGCTGGCGTTCAGCCACAACCTATCGTGTGCCGGGTTGGGGTAGAGCAGTGGCTGTTCCTTCGTGCCTGCCCCGGAAATGCCCACGGTGAGCACCACGCTCACCGGTTCCGTTTGCCAAGTGCAACTGGCCGGTGTTGTGTAAGTCGCATGGTATGACCCATTGGATTGCGGCAACCAGGAAGAGGAATCGGCGCCGGGAATCGGGTCGTTGTTCAGGAACCACTGCCAACTGGTGCCGCCGGGAAGGGTGAGCGTGTCGCCATGCTGCTGGACTTCGAGCGCAGGATCCCCCTCTTCAGCCACCGCCGCATCCGAGGTGATGCTTTGCCCGTGCGCATCGCCCACTTCCACGGAAAGCCCGCCGGGGCATTGGCCATACAGTGTGGCGCCCGTGGACCCGTCCCCCCACAGGACATCAAAGGGTCCGCTGCCATTGGTGAAGACCGTGCGGGTGCCGTTGCATTCGCCCGGGCAGGCAGGGGTGGTGTGCACGTTCACGGCGAAGGTGGTGTCCAGGCCGCTGACCAGCATGCCATCGCCATTCTGGATGTCGCTGATGGTGGTGTTGCCGTAGGTGATGGTGCCCCAGAAATACCCGCCGAAGAACAGACGGTGGGGTGCCTCGGGCTGCCGGTATATGCACAAGGGGATGTCGCGCTGTGCTCCGCTGGGTTGGCTGAACCACACCGGGGTGCCGTCCGCGCGGAGCTTCATGATCAATGCATCCTCATCGCCGAGCACGGTGAAGGTGCTCCCCAGCAGCGTCATGCTGTTGGTGAACTGCATGGCCATGTAGGCGTTGCCCATGCCGTCGGCGGTCACACCCCAGGCCAGGTCGCGGGCGGTGCTGCCACCGCTGTGGCCCCAGCGGTGGTTGCCGGCCTGGTCCAGCCCGAGGAGCAGGATGTCGTCATTGCTGCCTACGGATTGAAGCGTGTCCTCCGGCAAGTAGAGGCTGCCCCACAGGCTGCCGGCCACGAAGAGGTTTCCGAGGCTGTCCGCCGCGATGCCGGTGCCCTCCACGTTGGCCATTCCGGAGTAGCTCCGCGCCCATTGGGCATTGCCCTGCAAGTCGCAGGCCAGCACGTACAGGTTGCCGCTGGTGCTGGTGCTGGTCAGGCTCAGCCCATCGAATGTGGTGCTGGCATAATTGGCCTGCCCGGTCACGAAGAGCGTGTTGCCCTGGATGCTGATGCCGCGTCCGCTTCTTTCGCTCCCACTGCCCATTCCGGTGGAAATGCGCGCCCACTGGACCATGCCGGTGCTATCGTAGCGGGCCAGGAATACTTGGCGGATGCTGCCCGGATTGGGGATTTGCAGGGTGCCCGCCTGCACAGGGTTGCCGCCTGCGCGGCCTATGATGAAGATGCCGCCGTCGGCGGAAAGGGCGATGCCGCGCGCCTCGCTGGTGGCATAGGCACCGCCCGCGCGCCGGGCCCACAGACAGGTCCCAGCGGTATCGTAACGCGCCAGGAAGATGCTGGTGCTGCTGCTGTAGCTCGCCAGGATGAGACTGTCGCTGAAGGTGGCCGTGCCCCGGTAGCTGCCCGCCACGTAAATGCGGTCCTGTGCATCGATGGTGATGGCGTATGCCCGGGCTTCGAAGCTGGGCACCGTGATGGTGTGCAGCCACTCACATTGCCCTGTGGCGCTGTACTTCGCCACCACGGCTGCCGTTGTCGCCCCCACGCTCACCGGCCCACAGGCGAACTGCCCGTTGCTGCCGCGTGTGGTGCCCGCGTAGTACACATTGCCTTGGCTGTCGGTGGCGATGGCGTAGCAAAAGTCGTCGTTGCTGGTGCCGCCGCCGCTGGTGGCCCAGTTCCATTGCTGGGCATGGAGCTGAAGGAAGGAAAGAAGGGTAGCGGCAAGCACGAGCGTGATGCGAATGGACATTGGGGTAAAGATAGGTTCCTCAACCCGCGCTCGGGGTGCACAAAGGTTATGGAAGATCCATCCCGGCGCTCGGGTGTTTCCCAAGTGCCCTTTCCTCATCGGCCTTCGGCCCTGAACGACCTT
>JAFEAI010000063.1 GCA_018266475.1 Bacteroidota bacterium | reverse complement strand
TGCACCGGGCGGCCTTTGATCTTGCCCGCCTTCACCTGCTTCATCTGCTCCACCGCTGTGCGCACACTGCCCAGGACGTCTTCCTTCTCGTTGTTTACGGCAGCGGATTTCACAAAAGGCAAGTTCCGCAACAGTTCCAGCAGGAACTCCGCTTTGCTCTCCTTCACCTCAACGACGATCTTCATGGTCACTCAAAGATACGCCTGCCTCAATTGAGGTTCAAATACGCCCCCAGCCCATGCACCCCGCCCTCCCTGCCATACCCGCTTTCCTTGTAGCCGCCGAAGGGTGAGGTGGGGTCGAACTTGTTGAATGTGTTGGCCCACACCACGCCGGCACGCAGCTTGGTGGTGAGGTTGAAGATCTTGCTACCCTTGTCCGTCCACACGCCGGCGCTGAGGCCGTAAGGCGTGTTGTTGGCCTTTTGCAGGGCTTCCTCCATAGTGCGGAAGGTTTGGATGGCGAGCACGGGGCCGAAGATCTCCTCTTGGGTGATGCGCGCGCTCTGCGCCACGTTGGTGAAGAGCGTGGGGCGGCACCAGAAGCCCTTGCCCGGCAGGTCGCAGGCGCTCTGGTACATGTCGGCGCCTTCCTGCTGGCCCAGCTTGATGTACTTGTTGATAGTGCCCAGCTGTTCCTTGCTATTGATGGCGCCGATGTCGGTGTTCTTGTCCAGCGGGTCGCCCACCACCAAGCTCTTCATGCGGTGCTTGAGCTTGCGCACCACCTCGTCATGCACGCTTTCCTCCACGTAGAGGCGGCTGCCGGCGCAGCACACGTGGCCTTGGTTGAAGTAGATGCCGTTGATGATGCCTTCCACGGCCTGGTCGATGGTGGCATCGGCGAAGATGATGTTGGGGGCCTTGCCGCCAAGCTCCAACGTGAGCTTTTTGCCGGTGCCTGCGGTGGCGCGCTGGATGAGCTTGCCCACGGCGGTGCTGCCGGTGAAGGCGATCTTGTTGATGTCCGGATGGTTGACGATGGCCGCCCCGGTGGCCCCTGCGCCGGTGACGATGTTCACCACGCCGTCGGGCAGTTCGGCCTCCTGGATCAGCTCGGCGAGGAGCAAGGCGGTGAGCGGGGTGGTCTCGGCGGGCTTCAGCACCACGGTGTTGCCGCAGGCCAGGGCGGGCGCGATCTTCCACGCGGCCATCAGCAGCGGGAAGTTCCACGGGACGATCTGCCCGGCCACGCCAAGCGGGGCCACGGACTTGCCGGGGAAGGCGTAGGCCAGCTTGTCGGCCCAGCCGGCGTAGTAGAAGAAGTGCGCGGCGGCCACGGGGATGTCGAAGTCGCGGCTTTCGCGGATGGGCTTGCCGCCGTCCATGCTTTCCACCACGGCGAACTGGCGGGCCTTCTCCTGCAGCAGCCGCGCGATGCGGTAGATGTACTTGCCACGCTCGGCGGCGGGCATCCTGCTCCACACCGTGTCGTATGCCTTGCGGGCAGCCTTCACGGCGGCGTCCACGTCGGCCTCGCCCGCCTCGGCGATGCGGGCGAGCTTCTGCTCATTGGCGGGGTTGATGGTATCGAAATACTTCCCGCTCTTGGGCTTCTGCCACTTGCCGTTGATGAAGAGCTCGTACTGCTCTTTCAGTTTGAAATGATCGGTGCTTTCGGGGGCGGGGGCGAGTTGCCAGTCGATGGTGTTCTTCCTTGCCATTGGGCTATTCTGTTGTGAGCACGATGCGCAATTGGCTCACGTCCTCTTTTGTGTCTTTCGGTCGATGCTCAACAAACTGCTCTTGTGGGAACATTTCATCCACGAGGCGTTGCTGGGCAATGCGCACATAATCCTCGCTCATTTCCATTCCCAAGTACTGCCTACCTGTGTTCCGTGCGGCGACAAGCGTGGATCCGCTACCGGAGAACGGATCCAGCACGAGTTGGCCGGGCTGCGTTGTGAGTTCGATCAATTCCTGCATCAACCGCACAGGCTTTTGCGTTGGATGCAGGCCGCCTTCGTTCTTCATAAAACCGGAACGAAGGATGTTGTCCGGGGAATCTTCATACTTGAGAAACGCATCTTCGTTGTATCCGCCAACACCGTGGTTCAAGGCATTGTCAGCAATGGTGGTTCCGATCGGGTACGGCTTCGTGAACCACAAAACGGGCTCGAACAAGGGCCGCAGATTTCCGACGCGCCATCCCTTCCAGCTTTCCGCGTTTTCATGGTCGCCGCGCTTGTCATACACCACGCTCAGCCGTTGCGCACGATGGGCGGCATTCGGCCGGATCCACGCCAACACGTCCTTCAGGCTGAAGCCCGCATCTTCCAACGCACAGACCGCACGATGGGAGAATCTCCTCCCTGCAAAAACGATGGCCGAACCACCGGGTTTCAATACGCGGAACCAATCCTCCGCCCACTTCGCACACCAATCGTAATACTCTTTGGGGATCTTCCGATCAGCTTCGGACCAGCCATTGATCGGCTTGCCCCTGCTTTTGAATACGGCACCTGCCTTCTTCTGGGCAGGGCTTGAACCAAGCAATGCCGAGTTCGTGTTGTTGTGAAGGACATCCCAATCATCAGCGCTGATGCCGTAAGGGATATCACTGAGCACCAAGTGAACGCTTCCGGAAGTCACGGATTTCAAGAGTTCCACGCAGTCACCTGTGTGGACCTTGTTCATTTCCAATGGAACACGTTCGCTCATTTCAATTCCAGCAGTCCGTTGTCATCCACCTTCCGAATGGTCCGTTCCTTCTCACTGATCTTTCGGCTCCTGATCAATGCCTCTATCGCATCCTTGTGCGACATGCGCATGATCGACCCGCGAAGTTCGGCCAAATGGGTCAATGCTTCTTCTTTTGCGAAAGCTATTGCTTCGTGGGCCATTGTCTTCTCCTTCACCCAAAGTTCCACCATAGCCTTGTCACCGGAAAGCATGGTCCGGTTAAGGCTCTGCCAATAAGCCGTAGCATCCTTGGACGGATTGAGCGCTCCCACGGAACGAAGCATCTTCAATAGGAGACCTTGCGCTGCTTTGGCACTCTTTGCCTCAGCAACCTGGACCAGAAAGGACAAGTGTGAATAGCTCATCAGGCACACGTCGCTGCTACTGGCCTGTTGGTAGATCTGGCTGCTGGCAGAGGGCAACTGAAAGATCGGGCAAACCACGATCGCATGCGCTTTGCCGCGTTTCCATGAGTGCATCTGCTGCACCTTGAAGTCCTTCTGGTTCTTGGCGGTCCTGCTCAATCGAAAGGCCTTTGCGTCGGCGACCAGCGCCACTGATCTGTTCACCACCACTTCCACATCGGCGGAATCTCCCCGCTCCTTGACAACACGCGATCTCAATCCCATCCACTCGAAGGCGAGCTTTAGGACGATATCCGTGTACTTCGAGTACAGCTTCTCCTCGCTGGAATCATGGTTGTACTTCTCCGGGATGGTACCACAAAGTGCGAGGTGATCAAGCACACTTCCCGCACCATCCTTCTCCATTTCACGGGATAATTCCGCCTCAAGCCGGTCCGAATCATCGCCGAATTTTCCGCTGAGCTTGCTGATCTCTTCGACCCAATAGGCCCTCCGCTTCAATGCTGCCTTCGAGATCATCCCTTCTGCTCGTTGGCGGGATCGAAATGGTCCTTGCTCTCGGGGGCGGGTGCGAGTGACCAGTCGATCTGTTTCCCAGTGAGACGGGGCAAAGACATCTTCTTCGTTGCCATTGGCCCAAAGATAGCGGGCAACGCACCTTTCCTTCCATCACTTGTTCCTTGTTGAGAACGCTACCTGCCATGGAAGATCTCATCGGCCCCCACCTCCACGCTTACCTGCATCATCCACTCTTTTCCTCCGGAGAGGCCATGCTCTACTACACGGTGGAGCATCTCTTGCATTCCGGAGCCATCACCATGGACCATGATCAAGTTCATGTGGGCCACGGTGAACATCGCGTGGTGGACCGCCTGTTCCTTTCCCGCGCCGCAGTTCCGGAAAACTTTTCTGCGCCCGAGGCATTTGTGCTCTCACTGTTTCCCGAAGGCAAGCAACTTTCCTTGGCAGACCTGCGCCGCAAGCTGGACCACGCCGTGCCCGAAACGCACGCATTCAAGGCCGGTCCCATGCAGGAGCATTTACTGAAGGAAGGCCTGTTGTCCTCACC
>JAFEAI010000062.1 GCA_018266475.1 Bacteroidota bacterium | reverse complement strand
TGGGCGGGCTCGGGCCTGTTCGAGTACGTGCAGTTGTTCGTCATCAGCAACGGCACGCTCACCAAGTACTACAGCAACACCGTGCGCGACGGGCATTTGAAGGAGCAATCCAGCAAGCGCGGCAAGCGCAGGACCTCCAACGGCTTTGCCTTCACCAGTTGGTGGGCCGATGCGAAAAACCGGCCCATCACCGACCTTTCGGGCTTCACCAAAACCTTCTTCGCCAAGCATTCGCTGCTGAACGTGCTCACCAAATACTGCGTGTTCGATGTGGATCGCAAGCTGCTGGTGATGCGGCCCTACCAGATCGTGGCGGCCGAGCGCATCTTGCAGCGCATCGGCACGGCCTCCAACCACAAGCAGCTCGGCACTGTGGCTGCCGGCGGCTACATCTGGCACACCACCGGCAGCGGCAAAACGCTGACCAGCTTCAAGGCGGCGCAACTTGCCCGGGGCTTGCCGGACATTGACAAGGTGCTGTTCGTGGTGGACCGCAAGGACCTGGACTACCAGACCATGCGCGAGTACGAGCGCTTCGAGAAGGGCGCCGCCAACTCGAACACCTCCACGGCGGTGCTGCAAAAGCAGTTGGAAAACCCCAACGTCCGCATCATCATCACCACCATCCAGAAGCTCTCCCGCTTCGTGGCCGCCAACAAAAAGCACCCGGTGTATGAGGCGCATGTGGTGGTGATCTTCGATGAATGCCACCGCAGCCAGTTCGGCGACATGCACGCCGAGATCACCCGGGTGTTCCAGCGCTACCACCTGTTCGGCTTCACCGGTACGCCCATCTTTGCCGAAAACGCGGGCATCGGCGGCGACCCGCGGCGGCGCACCACGCAGCAGGCATTTGGCGACAAGCTGCACACCTACACCATCGTGGATGCGATCAACGACAAGAACGTGCTGCCGTTCCGGATCGACTACATCAACACGATCAAACTGCCTGCGGGGATCAAGGACAAGCAGGTATCGGCCATCGACACCGAACGGGCACTGCTGGCACCGGAGCGCATCGCACAGGTCACGGGCTACATCCGCGAGCACTTCGACCAGAAGACCCGGCGCGCCAGCAGCTACCGCCACGATGGCAAGCGGTTGGCAGGGTTCAATTCGCTGTTCGCCACGGCGGGCATCGACGCGGCCAAGCGCTATTACGCGGAGTTCGCCGCACAGCAAAATTCCTTGCCCGCGGCGAAACGGCTGAAGGTGGGCCTGATCTACAGCTTTGCCGCAAACGAAGGGGAAGCCGATGGCCTCTTGGGCGATGAGCTTTTTGAAACCGAGGGCCTTGATGCCGGCTCGCGCGATTTCCTGGAAGCCGCGATCCGGGACTACAATGCGCTGTTCGGCACCAGCTTCGACACCTCTGCGGACAAGTTCCAGAACTACTACAAGGACCTGTCGCAGCGGCTGAAGAACCGTGAGCTTGACCTCGTGATCGTGGTCAACATGTTCCTCACGGGCTTTGACGCCACCACGCTGAACACGCTGTGGGTGGACAAGAACCTGAAGGCCCACGGCCTGCTCCAGGCCTACTCGCGCACCAACCGCATCCTCAATTCGGTAAAGACCTACGGCAACATCGTCTCCTTCCGCGATCTGGAGCAGGCCACCAACGATGCGCTGGCCCTGTTCGGCAACAAGGACGCCAAGGGGATCGTGCTGCTGAAGCCCTACGCCGAGTACTACAAGGAGTATGGGCAGCGCGTGGCGGAGCTGGTGGCGGGATTCCCCCTTGGCCAAGCGATCGTCGGCGAGGCGGCGCAAAAGGCGTTCATCAAGCTGTTCGGATCCATCTTGCGGCTCAAAAATATCCTTGCGTCCTTCGACGATTTTGCCGGGAACGAGATCCTCACCGCCCGTGAGTTTCAGGACTACCAGAGCCTGTACCTCAACCTGTACGCGGAGTTTCGCGCTGCGTCGGCTGCCGAGAAGGAATCGATCAACGACGATGTGGTGTTCGAGATCGAGCTCATCAAGCAGGTGGAGGTAAACGTGGATTACATCCTGCTGCTGGTGGAGCAATACCTGAAGAAAAAAGGCACCGGCGAGGACAGGGAGATCCGCGCCACCATCGAGCGCGCCGTCAGTTCCAGTCCATCGTTGCGCAACAAGAAGGACCTGATCGAGCAGTTCGTGGATTCGGTGAATACCGTGGCCAAGGTGGATGCGCAGTGGCAAGCCTTCGTGGCGGCCAAAAAGACCGAGGAGCTGGAGCGGATCATTGTGGAGGAAAACCTCAACGCCGCAGAGACGCGCGAATTCATCGGCAATAGCTTCCGCGATGGCGGCATCATGGCCAGCGGTACGGCCATCACCAAGATCTTGCCGCCGGTATCCCGGTTCTCAGGCACCAATGGCCATGCAGCCAAGAAGCAAAAGGTGCTGGACAGGCTGACAGCCTTCTTCGAGCGGTATTTCGGGCTGGCGTGAGCAGCTCCGCCCCCGCTCAATTCGCCCGCACGTACACGTGCTCCGGCGGCTCCTTCCCTTCCGCCTTGGCCTGGGCCAGCTCCCGCTGCAGCTGCTTGCTGGTCATGCTGCTGCCGTCGTGGCTCCACCCCGGAGGGCCGAAGATGTACATGAACTTGTTCTTCAGGCCGGGCGCCTTCTTCACGTCCTTCCAGATCTCCTGGAACTCGAAGATGTTGTGCGCCACGGCATTGTCCTTGCTGGGGTAGTGGCTGATGCCGAACTTGGCGTCCACGCCCTTGATGGGTGCTTGCCAGGTGCCGTAGAGGCGGTCCCAGATGGTGAGGATGCCGCCGTGGTTGCGGTCCAGGTATTCCACGTTGCTGCTGTGGTGTACCACATGCACGTAGGGGGTGTTGAAGAGCTTTTCGTACAGGGGCAGTGAGGGCACCAGTTGGCTGTGCAGAAAGAACTGATAAAAGGAGTTCACGATCAGGCAGGTGGCGATCATGATGGGCTCGAAGCCCACCAAGGGCATCCACAGCCAGAAGATGGGCTTGTACAGGGTGATGAACCAGCCGTTGCGCACGCTTACGGTGAGGTTGAAGGTCTTGGCGCTGTGGTGCGGAAGGTGGGCGGCCCACAGCAGGCGCACGTTGTGGCTGAAGCGGTGGTGCCAGTAGAAGTTGTGGTCGTCGGCAATGGCGCAGATGATCCAGGTATACCAGGCAAAGCCCAGGGTGCCGTACCCGAGGTAGTGCTCGCGCAAGGGTTCGGCCAGCTTGAAGAGGAAGAAGTACAGGGTGATCTCCAGCACGTTGGTGAGCACCCGCATCACCGTGGCGCCGGCGGCAATTACGAAGCTGGAGAAGGTCTCCTTGAGGTCGTACAGGTGCTTGGCCTTGTAGTATTCCAGGATCACCAATGCCACCAGGACGGGATAGAGGTACTTCAGCCCGATGTCCTGGATGGCAAGCGGGGGAAGCTGTTGCTTCATGTACAGCCAGGCATCGATGGGATTGAATGCGGTCATGTGCGGATCCTTCGCCGTTGCTGTGTGCAACGGAATGGGCGGTGCAAGGTATTCTTCATCGCCATCCGGCCACCGGAAAAAGGCAAGCCCCGGAAAAATATCCGGGGCTTATACCATTTAGACACTCAAGACCGGCCAAAGCTGCGCCGCGATTTTTTCGGAGGGCGATACGCGCATCGGGTTGCGTAGCGGTGCCTACGGAACCCGATGCGCGGAGAAGTCATCCGGAAAGAGGGCAAGCAGATCGGATGGTATTGAGTGTCTAAATGGTATTACCGTAGCTGGCGGGCATGGTTGAAGGCTATTCCCCCAGTTCCTTCTTGATGGCCTCGTACTTGGCGGTATCGCCGGTTTTGGCGTACAGCACTTTCAGCTGTGCCATGGTGGCGCGGTCCTCCGGCTTCAGCTCATGCGCCTTCTCGAAGTAGGGGATCGTCTTCAGGTAGATCTTGTCCGCCTCGTCCTTGCACAGCTTGTACTTGTTGTCGTCCTTGATCTGGTTGCACTTGTCGTATTCAAAGGCCGCGCGGTTGTTGTACAGCACGCCGATGTTGTAGTAGCTGTCGAAGAACTTCGGGTCCACCTCGATGCTCTTTTTGTAGGCTTCCTCGGCCATGCCGTACCACTTTATCATGTCGGCTTCGGCCACGGTGCCTTCCTTGGGGTTTGCCTTGCCGTCGTAGAGGCTCCCGAGCACGGAGTAGAGCACCGGGTTCTTGGGGTCGTTCTGGATGGCCGCCTTCACGCTTTGCTCAGCCTCCTCGGTGCGGTTGGCGTCCAGCAGGAAGGCCACTTCGTCGAGCATGAGCTCCTTGTTGCCCGGGTGCTTGGCCAGGCCTTGGCGGGTGGTGGCGATGGCCTCATTGAGGTGCCCTTCGCGCTTTTGCATGCTGGCCAGGTAGCGGAACACCTCGGCCTTGTCGTAGCCCAGGTTGATGCACTCCTGGTAGCGCTGCATGGCCATTTGCAGGTCGCCCTTGGATTCGTAGGCCAATGCGCTGTTGAACACGGCGTTGGTGTCCACGCGCCCCAATGCCTTGGCGATGCGCTCGCTTTGGGCATAGTCGGTCACGGCCTTGTCGTAGTTCTTTTTGTTGAAGGCATCGTTGCCCCCGTTGAGCGCCGTGGCCTGCAGGCGCATCAGGGCCTGTGCATTTTCCTGCTTGTAGTCGCCCTTGGTGTCCAGTTCATTGGCCTTCACGTAGCTTTCCACGGCCTTGGTGAGCGCATCGGGGTACTTGGCCTTCAGGGCCTCGTTGGTTCCCATGGCGATCTGCCCGTAGATGCTTCCGCGGTAGCGCCAGGTTTTTTCCTTTCCTGCCGTGGCTTCGTTGGTGGTGGCGGGTTCAATGAACTCGGCGGCCTTGTCGTAGTCGCCGTCGTTCATGTAGTTGTAGGCGCTCACCACGCGGCTGTTCTGTGCGTGCAGGCCGGCGGCCCATGCCAGGGCCGCGCCAAGTACGAAGTGCTTCATGGTCATCAGGATCGGTTATGCTTGGAGGTCCGTATCAATTCCGGTGCCATTCCCTTCCGGGGAAGGGTCTTCGGGGCCGTTTTCCGGGGCATTCTCCCCTGCTTCGGCGCCATTGTCGTCCTCTTCCTTGAGGGATCCGTCCACGCGGGCCACGGCGGCGATCTCGTCGTTCTTCCCCAGTTCGATCAGGCGCACGCCCTGCGTGGCGCGGCCAAGCACGCGCATTTCGCTGAGGTCCATGCGGATGGTGAGGCCGCTGCGGTTGATGATCATCAGCTGGTCGTCCTCCTTTACCGCCTTTATGGCGATCAGCGGGCCGGTCTTGTCCGTTACCTGGATGGTCTTCACGCCTTTGCCGCCGCGGTTGGTGATGCGGTAGTCCTCCACGGGGCTGCGTTTGCCGTAGCCTTTCTCGCTTACCACCAGTACCTGGGTGGTGGCGGTTTCCTCCTGCCCCACGGTCACCATGCCCACCACTTCATCCTTGGCATCGGCGAGCATCATGCCGCGCACGCCGCTGGCGCCGCGCCCCATGGCCCGCACGCGGTCCTCCTCAAAATGCACCGCCTTGCCTGAGCGGCTGGCGATGATGATGTGGCTGTTGCCGTTGGTGAGCTTGGCCTCCAGCAGCTCGTCGCCCTCGCGGATGCCCACGGCGATGATGCCGTTGGCGCGCGGACGGCTGTAGGCCTCCAGGGTGGTCTTTTTGATCACGCCCTTTTTGGTGACCAGCACCACGAAGTGGTTGTCCAGGTATTCCCCGCTCTTGAGGTCGGTGACATTGATGTAGGCCAGCACTTTGTCGTCCCCTTCCAGCTGCACCATGTTCTGTATGGCGCGGCCCTTGCTCTGGCGGCTTCCTTCGGGAATGTCGAACACGCGCATCCAGTAGCAGCGGCCCTTGCGGGTGAAGATGAGCAGGTAGTTGTGGTTGGTGGCCACGAAGAGCTGCTCCAGGAAGTCCTCGTCGCGCGCAGTGCCGCCGCGCCTGCCTTTGCCGCCGCGGCTTTGCGTGCGGAACTCCGCCAGGGGCGTGCGCTTGATGTAGCCCAGGTGGCTGATGGTGACCACCATGGCATCATCGGCAATGAGGTCCTCCATGCTCATGTCGCCGCTGGCATGCAC
Source organism: Bacteroidota bacterium (assembly GCA_018266475.1). GTDB lineage: Bacteria > Bacteroidota > Bacteroidia > Flavobacteriales_F > PHOS-HE28 > PHOS-HE28. The sequence goes on along the minus strand of JAFEAI010000062.1, from coordinate 9,828 downwards.
GATCTGCGTGCGGCGCTCATCGCCGTACTTGTCGCGCACTTCAAGGGTTTCCTGCTTGATGATGGCGTACTGCATGTCCTCGTTGGCCAGCACGGCGCGCAGGTGGTCGATCAGCTTCATCAGCTCGGCATGCTCCTCGCGGATCTTGTCGCGCTCCAGGCCGGTGAGGCGCTGCAGGCGCATGTCCAGGATGGCGCGCGCCTGGATGTCGCTCAGGCCGAAGGAGCCCATGAGGCCCTCGCGGGCGATGTCCGGCGTTTGGCTCCCGCGGATCAGGGCGATCACCTCGTCCAGGTGGTCCAGGGCGATCAGCAGGCCCTCTAAGATGTGGGCGCGCTCTTCGGCCTTGCGCAGGTCGAAGCGGGTGCGGCGCAGCACCACGTCGTGCCGGTGCTCCACGAAGTTGGAGATCATCGCCTTCAGCCCCAGCAGCTGCGGGCGGCCCTTCACCAGGGCGATGTTGTTCACGCTGAAGCTGGTCTGCAGCGGGCTGAACTTGTACAGTTGGTTGAGCACCACCGTGCCCATGGCCTCGCGCTTCACGTCGTATGCCAGGCGGATCCCGTTGCGGTCGCTGTAGTCGTTCACCTCGCTGATGCCCTCTATGCGCCCTTCGCTCACCAGTTCGGCCACGCCCTTGTAGAGCTGCACGGCCTTGTTGATCTGGTAGGGGATCTCGGTGACGATGATGGTTTCGCGCCCGGTCTTGGGGTCTTCCTCAATATGGCTTTTGCCGCGGAGCACGATGCGGCCGCGGCCGGTTTCGTAGGCCTCGCGGATGCCGTCGGTGCCATAGATGATGCCGCCGGTGGGGAAATCGGGGCCCTTTACGTGCTCCATCAGCCCGGCCGTGTCGATGTCCCTGTTTTCAATGTAGGCCACGATGCCGTTGCATACCTCGGTGAGGTTGTGCGGGGGCATGTTGGTGGCCATGCCCACGGCAATGCCCGAGGCGCCGTTCACCAGCAGCTGCGGGATCTTGGTGGGCATCACGCTGGGCTCTTCCAGGGTGTCGTCGAAGTTGGGCCGCATGTCCACCGTTTCCTTGTCCAGGTCGGCCATCACCTCCTCGGCGATCTTGCGCATGCGCACCTCGGTGTAGCGCATGGCCGCCGGGCTGTCCCCGTCGATACTGCCAAAATTGCCTTGCCCGTCCACCAAGGGGTAGCGCAGGCTCCAGTCCTGCGCCATGCGCACCATGGCGTCGTACACGCTGATGTCGCCGTGCGGATGGTACTTGCCCAGCACCTCACCTACCACACGGGCGCTCTTCTTGTACGGGCGGGAGCTGCTCATGCCCAGCCCTTCCATGCCGAAAAGCACCCGCCGGTGTACGGGTTTCAGGCCGTCACGCACATCGGGCAGCGCGCGTGCCACGATCACCGACATCGAGTAATCGATGTAGGCGGTCTTCATCTCGTTCTCAATGTTGATCGGGATGATCTTCTCTCCTCCTTCTGCCATTCTGTTCGTTTGAAAGGTTCCGCACGGTATTTGCCATGCCTGCGAAAACGGCCCCGAAGGTACCCCGATCAGGGGTTATGGCGGGCACGACTTTTTCACAACCCCACAGCGGAATGTGGATAAATGAAACACAAGGTGAACGCCCGCATGAATTGCCCTTCGATAGCTTGGCCCCGGATCACTTCAACTAACTTGCAACGGAATCGGGAAGGAAAGGCGCAATTTCCCGTGAACCCCACCATTTGAACAGAACGACCATGGACGCAAAATTTTCACCCCGGGTCAGGGAGATCATCGGCTACAGCCGCGAAGAGGCCCTGCGGCTGGGGCATGACCACATCGGCATCGAGCACATCCTGCTGGGATTGATCCGCGAGGGCGACGGCAACGCCGTGAAGATCCTGCATCATCTTGGGGTGGACCTGGAGGACCTCCGCAAACTGGTGGAGGCGGGCATGGAACCCGCCAGCGCGATGCGCCCGCCGGACAAGGACAAGATCATGCTGGTGAAGCAGGCCGAGAAGATGCTGAAGATCACCTTCCTGGAGGCCAAGCTCTTCAAAAGCCCGCAGATCGATACCGAGCACCTGCTGCTGAGCATCCTGAAGGACCAGGACAACCTGGCCACCCGTGCACTGAACAAACTCAACGTGGATTATGAGGGCGTGAAGCACGAGGTGGAAACCATCATGGCCGGCGATGCCCCCTCCTCCCCTGCCCGCCCGCGCCCCAAGGCACAAGGGCCGCAAAGCACGGACGACGATGATGACGACAGCGGCAGCGCAGGCTTCAATGCACCCAAAAAGCCGGCGGACAGCAAGAGCAAGACGCCCGTGCTGGACAACTTCGGGCGCGACCTCACCAAAATGGCCGAGGACGGCAAGCTGGACCCCATCGTGGGCCGCGAGAAGGAGATCGAGCGCGTAAGCCAGATCCTGAGCCGCCGCAAGAAGAACAACCCCGTGCTGATCGGCGAGCCCGGCGTGGGCAAGTCCGCCATTGCAGAGGGCCTGGCCCTGCGCATCATCCAGCGCAAAGTGAGCCGTGTGCTGTTCGACAAGCGCATCGTGGCGCTGGACATCGCCAGCTTGGTGGCGGGCACCAAGTACCGCGGCCAGTTCGAGGAGCGCATGAAGGCGGTGATGCACGAGCTGGAGAACAGCCCGGACGTGATCCTCTTCATCGATGAGATCCATACCATCGTGGGCGCCGGCGGCGCAAGCGGCTCGCTGGACGCCAGCAACATGTTCAAGCCCGCCCTGGCGCGCGGGGAGATCCAATGCATCGGCGCCACTACGCTGGACGAGTACCGCCAGTACATCGAGAAGGACGGCGCCCTGGAGCGGCGCTTCCAGAAGGTGATCGTGGAGCCCACCAGCGTGGATGAAACCATCCAGATCCTCAACAACATCAAGGAGAAGTACGAGGCGCACCACAACGTGGACTATACGCCCGAGGCCATCACGGCCTGCGTGAAGCTCACCGCCCGCTACATCACCGACCGCCACCTGCCGGACAAGGCCATTGATGCGCTGGACGAGGCCGGCAGCCGCGTACACATCAGCAACATCGTGGTGCCGCAGACCATCCTGGACGTGGAGAAGAAGATAGAGGAAGTGAAGGAGGAGAAGAACAAGGTGGTGCGCAGCCAGCGCTACGAGGAGGCGGCCAAGCTGCGCGACCGCGAGCGCACGCTGCTGGAGGAACTGGATGCCGCCAAGAAGAAATGGGAGGAGGAAAGCCGCATCCACCGCACGGTGGTCACCGAGGACAATGTGGCCGAGGTGGTGGCCATGATGAGCGGCATTCCCGTGCAGCGCATCGCCGAGAAGGAGAGCGGCAAGCTGCGCCGCATGAAGGAGGAGATGGAGGGAAAGGTGATCGGCCAGGAAGAGGCGGTGGCCAAGGTGGTGAAGGCCATCCAGCGTAACCGCGCCGGCCTGAAGGATCCCAACCGCCCCATCGGCAGCTTCATCTTCCTGGGCCCCACCGGCGTGGGCAAAACCCAACTTGCCAAGGAGCTGGCCCGCTACATGTTCGATACCGAGGATGCCCTGATCCGCATCGACATGAGCGAGTACATGGAGAAGTTCTCCGTGAGCCGCCTGATCGGCGCGCCCCCCGGCTACGTGGGCTATGAGGAGGGCGGGCAGCTTACCGAAAAGGTACGCCGCAGGCCGTACGCCATCGTGCTGCTCGATGAGATCGAAAAGGCGCACCCCGACGTGTTCAACCTGCTGCTGCAGGCCCTGGACGACGGCCAGATGACCGACAGCCTGGGGCGGAAGATCGACTTCCGCAACACCATCATCATCATGACCTCCAACATCGGGGCGCGCGACCTGCAGGAATACGGCGGAGGCGTGGGCTTCGGCACCAAGGCCAAGTCCGAAGGTGCCGCCGAGGCCAACCGCGGCATCGTGGAAAAGGCCCTCAAGAAGGCCTTCGCCCCCGAGTTCCTCAACCGCATCGATGACATCATCATGTTCAATTCCCTCAAGCGGCAGGACATCCACAAGATCATCGACATTGAGCTGGGCTACGTGTACAAGCGCATCAATGAGCTGGGCTACGAGATCAAGCTCACCGATGAGGCCAAGGATTTCCTGGCGGAAAAGGGCTACGATGAGAAGTTCGGCGCCCGCCCGCTGAAGCGCGCCATCCAGAAGTACATCGAAGACCCCATGGCCGAGGAGATCATCAACCAGAACGTGGAGGAAGGCGACAAGATCGCCATCGGCCTCAACAAGGAGAAGACCGGCGTGGCCATAAAGGTGACCAAGGCGAAGAAGAAGCTCGCCAAGGGTGGCGATGAAACGGCCCCTGAGGCCGGCACCGATGCCGGGGCTTGAGGATCCTGCCCTACTGTACCAAGCATGGCCCCGGATGTCGGGGCCATGCTTTTTAGGGCCGGCCCAATCCCAACCCGGCCACGCCTCCTGTCGGCGGGATCTGGTTGCGGGGGGCCTACCAGTCCCGCTCCCGCGAGCGCTGGAACCCGGTGGTGAACCCAAGCCCCACGGTAAGGAAGCGGTAGCGGCCGCCCATGTCGGTGCGCCCGGGGAAGCGCTCCAGCCCGATCACCCCGGGGCCGAAGTTGTATGCGTCCTCCTGATAGCCCAGCAATACGCCGAAGGCCAAATTGTCCGAGGCATGCACAAAGTAGCCTGCGTCCAGCGCCCAATGGAAGCCCGTCTGGCGTTCATTCTGCCGGCAGGTGGTACACTGCCAATCCCAGGTGCTGCGCCCCAGCTTGGCATCCACCAGGAAGAAGGTGCGCGGGCCGGTATAGCGCCCCCACCAGAGCTTGCCATAGGCGAGCAGCCTGTCCGTGGTGCCTGCGGTCACTGCGGGTGAAAGCGCGTTTTCGTTCAGTTCGTACCACGTGCCGTTCACCCCTGCACCGATGCCTATGCCCTTGTACAGGGGAAGATTGAAGGCGCCGTCCACCTGCCCCATGGTGGAGGTGAGCCCATTGAACACGGGGTTCTGCAACGCCAAGGGCAACATAAAGGAACCTTGGGCCGTGGCCTTGAACGTGGGCAACGGTTGTGCGCCGGCCCCCAATGGCACCAGCAGCAGGGATATGCCGATGGTGGCCGCCCCCCTCATGTCCTTCTTACGGTGAACCGCCGTTCGGTGCGCTGCGTGCCCGTGGCCAGTTCAATGGAATAGTGCCCCTCGGGCACTTCCTCCATGGGCAACTCCAGTGCATGGTCGCCCGCTTGCAGGTGCTCGGCAGGCCATGTGCGCAGCAGCGAATGGTCCTGGCCCAGCAAGGCCGGGGAAACCGCCTCCGCCGCAGGCAGGTGAAGCGCAATGCGCAGGCGCAACGGGTGGTACATCACCTCCACCGCCCGCAGATGCACCTGCTGGGGCACCGGATGCAGGTGAATACGGACGTACTGCCTGAAGCGGCGCACCACGATCACCACCACCAGGATGGACAGCGTGATCAGCAGGGCGGTCCGGATGCTCTCGATCATGGTTGCTTCACAGCACGATCACCCCTTGGATCAGTGCGGTTTGGTCATAGCGGCGCACCACCTCCTCCGCGCTCAGCATCACCTCGCGCACCGTGATGCTGAGGTATTTGCCGCCCTTGCTGTATTTGCGCAGCACCTCGGCTTCCGGCGGAAACAGGGCCAGCAAGGCGTCCAGGCGGTCCTGCTCCGGCTCAAAGATGAACTTGAACATGTACACCGACGGCCATTTATGCACTTGGTCCAGCGCGTTGCGCATCCGGTCCCGGGCATCATCATGCTGCATGTGGCAAAGGTACGGGCAAGTGCATGGTGCCGCCGTTCCCGCGCTTTGCGGCCCATGATCGAACTTTGGGCAACCTTGCGTGTACCGCCCAACGGAACAAGCCCCATGCACTACCGGCCTCTCCTGCCCTTTCTTGCCGCCCTGCCCCTCTGGGCATCGGCCCAATCCACGCTGCAGGATGTGCGCATCGCCGCACCGTTGAACGCCCTGCAAGGCGGCTGGGAGGCCGGTGCCGCCGAGCGGAATGCCGCACAATGGCAGCAGGCCGGCACAAGCGCACCAGCCAATGCCGCCGTGCAGTGGAATTACTTCCAAAGCGAATATGCCGCCCTGAACAGCCGCAATGGCGGTGTGGTGGGGCAGCAAGGCCGCGAAGAACTGGCCGCCATTGCCGGGGCGATAAAGGCGGACGCCCCCAACAGCTTCGAGCGCCACATGGCTGATTATTACGTTGCATTTCCCGCCCCTTCCGCCTTTGCCGACCTGGAACAGGCGTACCTGCTGGCGCCCGACCGGGCCGAACTGGCCTCGCCCATGCTGTCCATGGCCCTGCGCGATGGCGATGCGGCCGCAGTGGACCGCTGGAGCGCCGTGCTGGACCGGCAGCACTTGATCGCCCCGGCGCTTGCCCAGGTGGCCGCAGACGTGCTGCTGTGCCTGCCGGACAAGGCCGTGCTGTTCGTGAACGGGGAAATGGACACCCAGCCTTTAGTGGTGCGCCAGGCACTGCAAAAGGTGAAGCCGGGCGTGCTGGTGGTGGACCGCAGGCTGCTGGCCGATTCCGCATACCGCGCACGGCTGTGGAAACAGGCCGGGGGCCATGGGGAGCCGCCACCGGACAGCCCCGCCTTTGCAAGCGCACTGATTGCCGCAGGCAAGTTGCCGGTGTATTTCGCCCTCAGCCTGGCGCGCAGCTGGCTGGATGCCTTCCCCGGGCAGTTGCACGCCACCGGGGCCGTGTTCCGCGTAGGCGCACCTTCACCGGCCGATGCGGCCGCCCTGGCGCGGAACTGGGCCGCGATGGCCAAGCCCGCCAATGCAGGCCCGTTCAGCCGCAACTACCTGCTGCCCGGCGCCATGCTCCTCAAGCAGGCGCGGCAGCAGGGCCGAACGGATGAGGCAGCCAGGCTGGAGCAGGAGCTCCGGGCCTTGGCCGATTCCACGGGAACTCTTGGGCAGCTTCACCAATTGGGCATCCTCCCCCATTGAGCGCATGGGCCTCTTCCGCACCAACCTGACGCACCTGGCGGATGAGCGCCTGATGGAACTCGTGCTGCGCGGGGATGAACGTGCATTTGCCACCCTCTACGACCGCTACCAGCGCAACCTGATGGCCTACTTCCGCCGCATGCTGTGGCAGGATGGCGAGCGCGCGCGCGACTTTGTGCAGGACCTCTTCACCAAGATCGCAAACAACCCGGAGAGCTTCCACGCCGAGCGCCCGTTCAAAACCTGGCTGTACAGCGTGGCAAACAACATGTGCAAGAACGAATACCGCCGCATGGCCGTGCGCACTGCCGCAGTGCCCGAACTGAAGGCCGATGGCAACCATGCCGTGGAGGCCACCGCCGGTACCGCCATGGACCGGCAGCACTTCGCCGCCCGCCTGCAACAGGAGCTGGACAAGCTGGAACCCGACCACAAGGCCGCCTTTGTCATGCGCCATTATGAGGACATGGCCATCAAGGAGATCGCCGCCGTGTTCGGCATTTCCGAGGGCACGGTGAAAAGCCGCCTGTTCTACACCGTGCGGAAGCTGGCGGCAAGCCTGCCCGAGTTCAATCCCCACCCCGCACCAGCCGTCCGTACGGCGGGCACACGCTGACACCGACCATGGAAAACCGCGAACAATACAATCCCGATGACCTTGAGCACCTGATGCTGGAGCGCAGCTTCGGTGAGCTCATGGAGGAGGAACGGGCCTTTGCCCTGCGGCACGTGGCGGATGCCGCCGAGTATGGGCGGATGCGCGCGCTGTTGCAGCAGGTACATGCCCAGGACCGGGACCTTGGCGCGCAGGATGCCGGGCCCGAAGTGCGCGAGCGTGTGCTGCAAGCCTTCCGCAGCAGGCAGCGGCCCGAATGGCGGTTCTCCCTGAACAGTTTTGGGGCAGCCTTCCTGCCACGCAGGTCCTCGGGTATGTGGAGGCCTGCACTGGTGCTGGGTGCGTTGGTGCTGGCGGTGCTCACGGTGGTGCAGGTGCGCCGGGCAAGTGAGGCGGCCAAGCCTGCACAACTGGCCGAGGTGCCCGTCATCCGGCAGGCACAGCAACAAGCCCGGCCCCATCCGGAGGAACCCGCGCAAGCGCAGGCCCCGGCGGCGCATGCGGCCAAGGGCGATGCGGCGGATGCCCCGCTTGGGGAAAGCAGCGGATGGAAACGGCAGGAAGCACGGGCGGAGGGCAATGCAATGCCCCCCCCGCCATCCCCTGCGGAACCCAATGCGGGTGCGGACATCGTGCTTGGGCCCGGCGCAGGTTCCAGCAAAAGTGGCCTTGCGGAAATGAAGGAGGAATCAATTGCCGCCACCGCTGCGCGATCGGCAGTTGCAGAAGTTGACGGGATGGCCGCCGCTGAGCCTGCAATGGATGCCACAACGCGGAAAAAGGCCGCCCCGCAACACGGCGCATACACCGAGGCCGACCTGCTGGGCTTGTTGCAGCAGGCGTGGTAGCGCGGAAAAAGAAGAGGCCCCCTCGCGGAGGCCCCTTTTTCGGATGCGGGAAGATCAGTGTTGCACCACCAGTTTCTTGGTGATGGGGCGGCCATCGGCGATGATGGATACGTAGTACGTGCCATTGCCCCAGTTGGCCACGTTCAGGTCCGTTTGGTGCTGGCCGATCAGGGAACGGCCCAGTTCACGCTCCACCATTTTGGCGCCCTTGGTGTCGATCACCAGCAGGCGGGCGTTGGCGGCCTGTTGCAGGTCGTAGGCCACGGTTACCGCGCTGGTGGCGGGGTTGCCGCCTACAATGCTCAGGCGCATGCCGTTCACCGCGCCAGGGTCGTGGATGCCTGCAACACCGTTGCCGAGCACGGCAAGCATGAAAAAGTCGCACTTCACACCCCAGCTACTGTCTGCATTGCTCATGGCAAACCAGTGGTTATCGCTGAACTGCTCCCAATTCTGGTCATCGCTCGTGCCGGTAGCCCCATCCTGCGTGGTGAGCATTCCAAGTTGCACACCCGTGCCAAGGCCGGTTACATCAAAACCGCCTCCGAAATTGCCGCTGGCATTAACGGCCGGGTTGAACTCCACGATCATGGGCACCAGCGGATTTGTGCCGGTGTCCACGGCGCTGATGGGGATGTCCACATTGCCCAGCACCGTGCCTGGGGCGTTGTTCACCGCCTGGCCGGTGGTGTTGAAGCCCGGTCCGTCCAAGGCGTACACACGCGCATGAAGCGGCGAGGTGGGAGCGCTGCCCACGTTTTTCTTGCCGAAGAAGTAGATCAACTGTTCCACATGCACGTTTCCCGTGCTGGTGAACACTTGCACCTTGGCCTTGTCGCCGAAGGAGTTAGTGCCCACCATGTAATTGCCAGCACTTGCGGTATAGAGGGCAAGCTGGTTGCCGGGAGTGCCTACGGACACCGGTACGATCGTGTCCGTGGGGGTGCGCTCGGCGGAGCCGAATGCACCATGGTGTGCCACGGGAATGGCCTCGCCAATATGGCGTTGGGCGTTGGCACTAAGGGTGACGGCCATGGCCGCCAGCAGTGTAACGTGTTTCATGTTGGGTTGCGAATTGTGGTTGTTGAGGCCCGAAAGGTATCTCCTCCACCCGATTCGCCTTTGCGAATGCCTTGGGTCGGTTGAAAACCTAACGCAAAGTGCTTCAGCTTTGCGCCCTTTTTTACAAGGTGGGACAATGGAGCGCCCATGCTGCACACTTGCAGCACGGCCCGAAGGACAGGAACACCAGGAGGGAAACCGGCCAGGCTTTTGAGGTAATGGGAATGTGAAGCGCGACCAAGGTTGCCTGTCCGCCCCCGCCTCCCAAAGCAAAGCCCCCCAAAATGCTTGGAGGGCTTGCTGCTGTAAGTGAGCCTCCTATCCGATTTGAACGGATTACCTGCTCATTACGAATGAGTT
>JAFEAI010000061.1 GCA_018266475.1 Bacteroidota bacterium | reverse complement strand
GATGAAAGGCTGGCCGCAGGCCTATGCCCTGCGCCGCAGTTCCTTCTCGGGCGCGGTGGTCATTTCATACACCATGCCCGGGCCGCGGTGCAGTTGCATGTCGCCGTTCAGCTGGCCTGCCAGGGTACGGATGAGGTCCATGCCCAAGCTGTTCGGTTTTTCCCATTTGGCCAGGTCGGGCATGCCCACGCCGTCATCGCCCACGCGCAGCAGCAGCCCTCCTTCCTCGGTGCCGCTAAGGTGCAGGATCAGCTTGCCCTCTTCACGGCCGGCAAATGCGTGCTTGAAGCTGTTGCTCACCACTTCGTTGATGAGCAGGCCCAGCGGGGTAAGGGTGTCCACGCCAAGGGTTTTCACCTGCACATCCACGTCCATGTTCAGTTTCAGGCGGATGTTGTAGGCGGCCACCAGGTCGCGGACCAGGCTGTTGAGGTAGCTGGCCACGTCGATGTTGGCCAGGTCCTTGCTCATGTAGGTCTGCTCATGCACCAGGGCCATGGCGCCCACGCGGTTGACGCACTCGTTGAAGAGCTCCAGTACGGCCGGGTCGCTCACCTTGTCGGTTTGGAAGCGGATGAGGCTGCGGACGATCTGCAGGTTGTTTTTCACGCGGTGGTGGATCTCCTTGAGCATCACCTCCTTTTCCTCCTTGCTGAGCATGGTTTCGCGCAGTTCGCGGTTGCGTTGCTCCAGCTCCTGGCCGGTGCGTGCCAGCAATTCGCCGCGCTCATGCTCGCGGTCCAGCAGGCGCGCCACGTAGGCGGCGAGCACGGCGCACACCAGTGCGAACAGGCTGGCCAGGCCGAGCATCCATTGGGCGCGGCTCCATTGGCGGCCAAGTGCGGCGGCGCCCTGCTCCAGGCCGGCTTTCTGCACGGTGCCCACGGCGGCCTCCACATGGCCGCGCATGCGCTGCACCATCAGCCCGAAAACGGCATCGGCCATGCCGGCGGCTTCGGAGCCCACCGGGCGTGCCTTGGCCTCACGGTGCAGTGAATCGCAGGAGGCCAGGTCCTTTTTCAGTGATTCCGCAAGGCCGCCCAAGGCGGGAATGTCCTTCAGTGCCGCGGTTTCCGCAGCGAAGGTGCTGCGCGTGGCGGCCAGCTGGAGGGGCCATTGGTGCCCGCCTTGCAGGTCGGCCCGGTGGGTGGCGGCCAGCACATCTATGGCAGGGCCAAGGCGCTGCAGGCCTTCCACCTGCGCCAATTGTTGTTTCACGCGGGCCTGCACCTGTGCGGTGGAGGACATCAGGGAGGCGTCCCACACAATAAAGGTGGCGGCCAGCAGGGCGGCGGCCCAGGGCAAAAAGCGCAGCAGGGAGGATTTCACGGCAGGCGGGTTTGCGGCCTTCAACGGGAAGACCCGGCTCCGCGTTACCTGCTTTCGGCATCCATGCGCAGCCGCTGGGCAAAACGGCCTGCCACCTCGCGCACATGGGCCACCACCTGCTGGCGCATGTCCTCGTGCAGCCTGGCGGCCACCAGGATGCCGATGCCGGGCACGGGGTCCAGCGGCCTGTCCCCCTCATAAAGCGGGCCTATGCTCACCGCGCCGCCCGGCGCATTTGCATTGCCCGTGTGGGTGAACTGGCCGAAGCGCAGCTTGCATTGCCCGTTTTCCGCCGAAATGGAGATGTGGTAATTGATCACCCCCAGTGTTTGCAAGCGGTTGCCCACGGTGGAGGCCCGGAAGTTGAAGCGGGCACTGCCTTCCAGCCTTCCGGAGCCCGGGGCGTCCTCCAGCACCTTGGCCCCCGGCTCCTCGCCGAAGGTGAACGGCCACGCAGCCCTTGCCGCTTTTTCCACTTGGGCCATGGACAGGGGCAGGGCCACGGATTCCACCACCACCAGCGGCCTCGGGGCGGTGCCCGCAGGCTGCGGTGATGCCGCAAGTGAACAGGCCACAAGGAGGATCGTACACGCCAAGCGCATGGGCGAAAGTTAACGGCACGGCCCCTGTGGCCTTGTGAATTTACTTGAACCCGTGCGGGCTGTGCGGCACCCCATGTAATTTTGCAGCCAAATCCATGATTTATCCCAGATGAATTTCGACCATCCCCGCAATCCCGCCCTGAAGGTGGGCGTCTTCTACGACGGAAGCTACTTCACCCACGTCAGCAACTACTACAACTATGTGCATCCGCACCGGCGCAGGCTGCATATCGGCGGGGTGCATGAGTTCATCAAGCACATGATCGCCGAGCGGGAGGACACCCCCCCCAGCTTATGCCACATCATCGACGCGCACTTCTTCCGCGGACGCTTCAGCGCCAAGGACGCCAACGAGAAGGCCAACCAGCTTTACTATGACCGGGTGTTCGACGATGTGCTGATGTACAACGGCGTGCAAACGCACTACCTGCCGGTGAAGGACCTGATGGGCCGCAAGCGTGAAAAGGGCATCGATGTGCTGATGGCCCTGGAAACGTTCGAGCTGTGCATGCACAAGCGGTATGACGTGGTGGCGCTGATCGCCAGCGACGGCGATCATGTGCCCCTGGTGCGCAAGCTGCACGGCCTGGGCTGCAAAACGCTGCTCCTGGGCTGGGACTTTGAGTACACCGACGAGGCCAGCGGGGAGCTGCAGACCACCAAGACGAGCACGGACCTGTGGAATGCGGTGAGCTATCCGCTGGAGATGGCCGAGCTGGTGGAAGCGGGATTGCGCGACGGCGATGAGGTGGTGAAGGACATGTTCGTGCTGAAGGAGACCATGCCGAGGGATGCCGATCCGGACAGGCCCATGGCCGGTGCTCCACCCTTGGCCGATGACCAGCGCTACACGGGCGAAGTGATGAGCCTGCACAACGGCTACGGCTTCATCCGGTTCCCGGACAACAACGTGTTTTTCCTGCACGACGACCTGGAGGGCGTGGAGTTCGGCACGCTGCAGGTGGGCACGGTGCTGGAATTCAATGTGGCGGTGAACGCCCGCGGCCAACGGGTGGCCAAGCACATCAAGCTCTTCGGGGCCTAGGGTCCGCTTGTGCCAAGGGCAGCTCCACGGTGAACACGGTTCCCTGGTCCGGGCCCTTGCTGAAGGCCTGCAGGCTTCCCCCGTGCAGCACGGCCCATTGCCTGGCGCGGGCCAACGTGCTCCTGGCCTGCGATTCGCCATCGGTGCTGCGGCTGCTTAGCATGGCATACCGCGTAAACACGTCGCGCAGGTCGGCGCCAGACAGACCCACGCCGGGGTCCCGCACTTCCACCGATGCCATGCGGCCATCGGCATGCAGGGCCACGTCGATCAAACTGCCTTTGGGGGAGAATTTGCTGGCATTGGAGAGCAGTGCCTCGAAGAGCTGTTCAAGCACCTGGGGATCGCCATGGACGGCGAGTGGTTCGGTGGGCTGAAAGCGCACCTCCTGCTGCTTTTTGGCGGTACGGAAGCCGATGTGCCCGATGCAGCGGCGAACAAGGTCGCCGAGCTCCACCGGTTGAAGGTGCAGCCGGGTGATGCCGCGCGGCACGGCCAGATCGTCCAACAGTTCCTCCAGTTCCCGGGCACCCTGGAAATAGTTCTTCTCGGCCATGGCCAGCAATTGTGCCCGCTCGGGTCCGGCGGGCACGTCGTGCAGCATGGCCGCGGCCTGCCAGATGCTTCCCAAGCGGTTTTTCAGCGCATGGGCGAAGCGGTGCAGGCGTTCATTGAACTGCTCCGCATCGGACAGGCTGAGAGGCCGGGCCGGTTCAGGCATTGCCGAGCATGATGCGGTGCAGCACTTGGTTGAGGCCATCGGTATCAATGGGCTTCAGCAGGTAATGGCACCCGCCCAGGTTGCGGATCCCTTCCACCACCTCGGGCTTGTTGCTGGCGGTAAGGAAGACGATGGGCAGCTTATCGTTGGCGCGGATCTCCCGGGCCAGGTCCAGGCCGGTTTTCTCCCCCTTGAGGAAAACGTCCATCATGATGGCGTCCGGTTGCTGCTGCTGCATGAGCTTTTCGGCTTCGGCGGAGCTGCTTGCGCTGCCGGTCACTTCAAAGCCCATCTGCTCCAGTTGCAGGCGGTACCCGAAAGAGATGATGGCCTCGTCCTCGATGATCAGGATCTTCTTCATGTTCAGTGGCGATGGTTCGTGCGTTGTGCGTGCCTGTTGGCAATGAGAGTGAATTGTTCGATGGTCAATGGTTTTTCGATGTACTCCTGCACGCACACGGTGCGGAATGCACGCTCCATGTCCATGGGCCGGTTGCTGCTGGAGCACATCACCACGGTGGTGTCCTCGCAGGCGATCAGGCCGCTGCCGTTGCAGTCGGCGATGAACTCGAAGCCGTTGGTGGCGGGCATGTTGATGTCCACAAGCAGCACATCGGGGCGGTCCAGTCCGGACCTGAGCTGGGCCATGGCTTCGGCCGGTTCCATAAAGGCGCTGAAGCGCCCTTCGAATCCGGCTTTTTTCAGCATCATGCGGGTGATCAGGTGGTAGTCGTCCTCATCATCCACCAGCATCACATGCAGGTGCTTGGTTTCAACGGGGGGGAGGGGCAGTTGGTCGATCATACGGGCTTGTACGTGGACTAAATGGAATGGTTCGGGGGGGAGAGGAAGAGAGGAAGAGAGGAAGAGAGGAAGAGAGGAAGAGAGG
>JAFEAI010000060.1 GCA_018266475.1 Bacteroidota bacterium | reverse complement strand
TCGCGGCCCATGCACAGCCGTGCGCCGCCACGAACGTTCCCTACACGGAGAACTTCAATGCAGTAACAACGCCGGACCTGCCCACGTGCATGAGCCTGGAAACGGTAAGTGGAAACCCGTGGACAACGGTAGCGGCTCCAACCGGTTACACGGGCAATGTGGCACGGGTGTCCTATACCCTGGCCGGCAGCCCTGACATGGATTCCTGGTTGTTCACCCAAGGGCTTAACCTTACGGGCGGCACCAGCTACCGGCTGAGCTACACCTACGGCAACAACAGCAGCGCCACCTACACGGAGCGCATGGCGGTGTCCTACGGCCTGGGCAACAACGAGGCCAGCATGGTGAACTTCCTGGCCGACCATACGGCGATCAACGATGCAGTGCCGCACAACAGCACGGTTGACTTCACCCCCGCTGCGGACGGCGTGTACTACATCGGGTTCAAATGCTATTCCATCGCGGACCAGTACTACCTGTACTTGGACAACATCAAGGTGATGGCCACGCCCACCTGCGAGGCCCCGCCTGCCGTCACCATGGATTCCTTCTCCATCAGTGATTGCGCGTTCTCCTGGACGGCAAGCATTTCCAACCCGGCCAATGGCTATGAATGGGAGCTGCGCGATGCCAACGCCCCCGGCAGCGGCACGGACGGCCTGGTGGAATCGGGCACCACGCTTGCCGGTGAACTGTCCGCATCCGCCCACAACCTGGTGAGCAACACCACCTACTTCGTATACGTACGGGCCAATTGCGGCGGCGGCGACTTCAGCGAATGGACCGAACCCACCAGCTTCACCACGCCTTGCGATGCGCAAAACATCCCCTACTTGGAGAACTTCGAGGAGGTTACCGTGCCCGCCCTGCCCAACTGCATGAGCGACCAAACCCTGCTCGGCCCGGATTGGACCACCGTGTCCAACGGCCCTGCCGGCATGAACGGCCAAATGGCCCGCTGCTACGGCTATGAGCCCGTGAATTCCTGGCTGTACACCGCTGGATTGAACCTGAGCGGAGGCGTTTCCTACCGCCTGACGTACCGCTATTCCAACCAGTACAACTTCTACGTGGACGCCATGAAAGTGGCCTACGGCACGGACCCGGAGAACACCGCCATGGCCCACACGCTGATCGACCATCCCGCCATCAATGACGGCGCAGTACACACGGACACCATCGAGTTCACCCCCGCCGCGGACGGCGTGTACTACATCGGATTCCAGAAATACTCCAACGACGGCACCAACGATGCCTACTTGTACATCGACGACATCCGGGTGGTGGTAACGCCCTCCTGCGAGGAACCAACGGCACTGTCCACGGGCGACATGACCACCGCCACGGCCACGATCTCCTGGACGGCCAGCGCCACCAACCCGGCGGACGGCTATGAATGGGAAGTGCGCACCAGCGGTGCCGCCGGCAGCGGCACCACCGGCCTGGTGTCGTCCGGCAGCACCGCAGCGGGGGAAATCTCCGCCGGCGCAACGGGCCTGGACCCCAACACGACCTATAGCCTCTATGTACGGAGCATCTGCAGCAGCAGCGACCAAAGCACCTGGGCGGGTCCTTATGTGTTCACCACGCCCTGCACCGCCACGGACGTGCCCTACACGGAGGATTTCAACGCGGTGACCACGCCGGCCATCCCCAACTGCATGAGCTTACAGACCGTAAGCGGCAACCCGTGGCGGACCGTTACCGCCCCCGGTGGCATGACCGGCAACGCCGCCAACGTGACCTACACCGCTTCGGGCAGCCCGGACATGAACTCCTGGCTCTTCACCCAAGGGCTGAACCTCACCGGAGGGACCACCTACCGGCTGACCTACAAATACTTCAACAACAGCACCACCTACACCGAGCGGATGGCCGTGGCCTATGGCAGCAGCAATGATGCCGCCGCCATGGCGAACGCCTTGGCCGACCACTCCGCCATCCAAACCACCACCGTGCAAACCAACCAGGTGGATTTCACCCCTGCCGCCGACGGTGTGTTCTACATCGGCTTCAAGTGCTACTCCATCGCCGACCAGAACCAACTGTACCTGGATGACATCAACGTGGTGGCACTGAACGGCTGCACCGGCACGCCCGATCCCGGCGCCACCACCGGCCCTGCCTCCATCTGCCCGGGCACCAGCTTCACCCTCGCCCTGCAGAACCCTCCCACCGAGGGCGGGCTGAGCTTCCAGTGGGAAGTCTCAACTGATGGAAATGACTGGACCAACGCCGCCGGCAACAGCACCGGCAGCACCTATACCACCACACAAACCGACGGCCACTGGTACCGCGTGCAGGTGACCTGCGCCAATGGCGGCACCGCATCCAGCACACCCCTGCAGGTAACGATGAACGACTTCAGCGGTTGCTACTGCATTCCTGTGATGACCACGGGATGCTCCTACCCTGACGTGGTGACGAACGTGAACATCGCCGGCATCAACCGTACCAGCCAGTGCGACAACACCAGCGGAGCCAACGGCTACAGCTTCTTTGCCACGCCCGTGGGCACGCTTGCCGCCGGTTCCGCCTCCAACGCCTACTCCGTATCCATCGCTGGCGACACGGAAGGTGCTGCGGCATGGATCGACTTCAACCACGACGGGCAGTTCACCGCCGATGAACAGATCTTCTCCGGCCTGAGCCAAACCACGCCGTACACCTACACCGGCAACTTCAGCGTGCCGGCCAACGCACTGCTTGGCACCACCGGCATGCGCGTGCGCTGCATGTACAACCACCAGCCCGCCGCCACTGAAGCCTGCACCGGCGCCAACTACGGCGAAACGGAGGATTACTTGGTGAACATCACCGCGCAAGGCTCCGTGGACTGCCTCGGAGTGCCCGGCGGCCCTGCATTGCCCGGCACCGCCTGCACCGCCAGCACCGGCTTCGGCGGCACCTGGAGCGCACAGTGCATCTGCGTGGAGAACGTGGGCATTGCCGAGAGCGCCGCGCAGCAAGGCATAGCGGTACACCCCAATCCCGCCAGCACCGAACTGTTCATCACCACACAAGGCGCGCAACCCGTGCATGTGAAGGTGTACGACATGGTGGGCAAGCTGGCCCTGGAGCAGGACAAGACCACCCGCATTTCCGTGGCCAACCTGGCACCGGGCAGCTACACCCTGCTGATCACCGATGAAAAGGGCAGCGTGCAAGGCCGCACCCGATTTGTGAAGCAGTAGTTGCAACATCTCCTTTGAAGCAAGGGCTCCTGCAAGGGAGCCCTTGCTTTTTGCATGCTGATCGTGCTTCCGGAACCATGCGCAGTACGGATAGCTTCCAGCACCACAATTGCCCGGAAGGGATGGCACGCTTTCCGGAAATTTTTACTTTGGTAGCTGCAAAGGGAACACCAACGAGCACCGACCCTCCAATTGAACCCCATCCCCAACACAAACCAAGGCTTGACCAAAGCACAACATTCCGCTCATGTGCAACCGCACTGCCCTGGCCAGTTTTGCCACGCGCAACACCACGCCAATGCACATGTTGCAACCCACCCCTGAACGGAACCGAACTGACCAACCACTAAAATCCATGAAACGATGCTGACCCACATGCACCCCGCCCGCCTTATTCGATCTTGCCTGATGGCCACCGCGCTATGGGCCCTGGCACCGCTTGCGCATGGTGCCGAAGTCTTCAAAGAGAACATGGGTGCCGGAACCGGTACCGTAACCATTGCGGCAAACACCTTCCAGCACAGCGGCACCTACACCTATACCGGCACCGCTGATACGCGCGTCACATCCCCTTCTTCAGGGTATGCCGGCGCTTCGGGAAACAGGAACGTGTTCTTCTCCAATTCCGGCAGCGCCTCGTTCCAAATGGCCGGGATCAACACCACGGGCTTCACCAACCTATCGCTGAGCTTTGGTGCACTAAAGGCCCTGGTCGCCTCCGACCTCACGGAACTGACGGTGGAATACAGCACGGACGGGAGCACCTACTATCCGCTGACCTTCCCTGCGCAGGCCACCGGATCGGGCACTGCCACCTGGCGGCTTGTCACCATTACGGGAGGCACCATCCCGTCCGCGGCAAACCTGCGCCTGCGCTGGACCAACACATCCACCTCCGCATCCAACAATCCGCGGATCGATGACATCACCCTGTCAGGCGATCCCGCGGTGGCAAGCACCTCGGTGGCCTTTGCCGCAGCCGCCAGCAGCGTGGCCGAAAATGCCGGCACCACCAGTTTGGCCTTGGTGATCACCAACCCCAGCAGCAGCAACGCCACCAGCGTTACCCTTACGGCCAGCGGCGCCACGGGCCGGATAGGCAGCTTCACCACCCCGGTGGTATTTCCCGCAGGTGATGGATCCAACCAGCAAACCGTGGTGGCCCTGGTGGACAACAACCTCTGCGATGGCAACCAAACCGTGACCTTCACCCTGTCGGGGATCAGCGGTGGCCAAGGCACGCCCGCCATCGGCGCCACCGGCTCGCACGTGCTCACCATCACGGACAATGAGACCCCCGCAGCACCTGTGGCCACTGCAGCCACCGCCATCCTCGCCAATGGCTTCACCGCGAACTGGAACGCCGTGAACGGCGCAACGGGATACTTCCTGGACGTGAGCACCAGCCCCACCTTCGGCACCTTCACCCCGGTGACCGTGACCGAAGGCTTTGCAGGCGGGAGGGCAAGCCTGCCCACCGGATGGAGCCAAACCGGCCTCGGTGCGGACTACACTTCCTCCGGCAACTATGGGGCCGCCTCGCCCAGCCTGAAGTTTGATGCCAGCGCCGCGCAATTGGTGAGCGCCACCTACCCCGGCCCCGCCAACAGCGTGAGCTTCTGGTACAAAGGACAAGGCACCAACTCCAGCGCAAGTGCGCTGCTTACCGAGGGCTTCGACGGAACTTCCTGGGCCCCCATCGGAACGCTGACCAACATTGCAAACAACGCCGTGGGCACGCAGACCTACGCCTTGGACCCAAACGACGGTTACGTCAAGTTCCGTTTCACCTACACCAAGGGCGCGGGAAACCTCTCCTTTGATGACTTCAGCGTGACGTATGTAAGCGGAAGCGCTTCATTCGTCCCCGGCTACCAAAACCTTCCCGTGGCGGGCATCTCGCAGGCCGTTACCGGATTGGACCCGCTCACCACGTACTACTACCGCGTGCGTTCCACCGGCGGCTGCTCCAGCGGCGACAACAGCAATGTGATCTCCGCCACCACTGCGGCAGGCGCAAATCCGGTGTTGACGGCAGGCCCGTTGAATGATCTCGGCAACGTGTGCATTGGTGCTTCCGGCACGGCACAATCCTTCGCCATCACCGGGTTCAACCTCACCGCCGCGGATGTTGCCATCGGCCCCTTGGGCGGCTTCACCTTCGCCACGGCCCAAGGCGGCCCCTATTCGGCAACCCTCACCATCTCCCAGCCGGGCGGTGCCTTCTCACAAACCATCTGGGTGGAATTTTCGCCGGTGGCGGAACAAGCATACGACGGCAACATCCCCGTGGGCGGCGGTGGCGCTGCTACGGTCAATAACGCGGTAACGGGCAGCGGCATAAACACCCCGGCCACCGTGGCCACCGGGGGCACCACCAATGTGGGCACCGGCCAAGCCGAAGCAGCAGGCAGCATCACGGCATCAGGATGCTCCAGCGCAACGACCTACGGCATTGAATACAGCACGACACAAGGCTTCACCCCCGGCTCCGGCACGCAAGTGCCTGCCGGCAACCTGAACGGCGGGTCCTTCTCCTCCACGCTGAACGGCTTGGCCGCTTGCACCAACTACTACTATGCAGCCTATGCCACCAACAATGGCGGCACCTCCTACGGCACGGAGCAGACCTTCACCACCAGCGCGATCCCCGCTCCCGTGGCTGCGGCAGCCACGGGCATCCTGCAAAACGGGTTCACCGCCAATTGGAGCTCCGTGGCCGGCGCGTCCAGCTACTTCCTCGACGTAAGCACAGTGCCCGCCTTCGGCATCGCGGCCCCCGCAGTGCTCGCCGAAGGATTTGACAACGGCGAAACCAACCTGCCCGCAGGATGGAGCCAGACCGGCCTTGGGAATTACACATCAGGCGGCAACTACGGCATCGCCTCGCCCAGCCTGAAGTTTGACGGAACCGGCGACAAGCTCACCACCGCCTTGCTCAGCTATCCCGCAACGAGCCTCAGCTTCTGGTACAAGGGGCAAAGCACGGCCAGCAGTGCAAGCACCCTGCTCATCGAAGGGTACAACGGAACAGCATGGAGCACCTTGGGCACCCTCACCGGCATTGCCACCAACTACGCGGGCACGTGGAGCATGGCGCTGAACCCGCAGGACAATTATGTCCAGTTCCGCTTCTCCTACACCAAGGCAATGGGCAACCTGTCCTTTGACGATGTACACATCGGGTACATGGGGATGACACCCTCCTTCGTGCCCGGCTACAACAACCTCTCCGTGGCAGGCACTTCACAGGCCGTTACCGGATTGAGCACCGCAACCACCTATTACTACCGGGTGCGTGCCGCTGGCACCACCTGCACCAGCGCCAACTCCAACACCATTGCGGCAACCACCCTGCCCTGTGCGGGCAATTCCATGGTGGTGGCCATCCACACCGATGCACATCCCGAGCAGATCACTTGGGAGCTGCTGGACGAAACCAATGCCACCATCGCCACCGGCAGCCCCGAAGCCGGCCAGGCCAACACCTGGGTGCTGAACACGCTTTGCATTAGTGCCATGCCCACCCCCGCCTGTTACGGGTTCCGCCTGTACGACAGCTTCGGCGACGGCATCACCAACGGCGGCTGGCAATTGCGGACCACGGACGGCAAGGTGATCCTGGGCGATGAATTTGCCGGAGGGTACACCTCCCCCGCCAACCCGCCCGCCACGGCGGCCTACGGCAGCGTACACAGCTTCTGCCTGCCCCTGGGTCCGGCCAACATTGAAACCGCCCGCTGCGGCGTGTTCAACTACGCGCTCGGCAACAAGATCTTCGCCAACAAGGTCACCGGCGCCACACAGTACGAGTTCGAGTTCACCGACCCCGACGCAGGATTCGT
>JAFEAI010000005.1 GCA_018266475.1 Bacteroidota bacterium | reverse complement strand
GGGAGTATTCCTAAAAGTGTGTCAACTTACTTTTTAGTTGTTGATGTTGTTGGGTTTTCAACGAGGGGGTTTGGGGGAGACTCATAACCTGTTCGTTGGTGTTGGTAAGCTGTGGATTGGTGCGCCAATGGTCTCTTTATGGGTCCTCAAATGCCGTCGTTCTTGAAGCGCTCGGGGAAGTGGCTCCGCAATGCCCGAAGGATGTCCGGCCATCCGCGCACCTTCTTGCCCCAGCTCTTGCGGTTGTGGACCAAGGTCAAATATAGCTGCTTCTCCAGGGCGCTTTCGCTGATGAAGGCCCCCTTGGTCTTGGTGGCCTTGCGCAGCACGCGGTGAAGGGCCTCCACCGCGTTGGTGGTGTAGATCACGCGCCGCACCGCTTCGGGCTGGTCGAAGAAGGGGCTGAGTTCCGCCCAGTCCTTCTCCCACTTGGCGGCGATCTCGGGATACTTGCTGTGCCAGCGCTCCTTGAACTCCTGCAGCTTTTCCAGGGCGGCCTCAGCGGTGTCCTGTGCATAGATGGCCCGCAGGCCCTTGCACACCTCCTTGTAGTCCCTGTATGAGACGATCTTCAGGCTGGTGCGCACCATGTGCACGAGGCAGCGCTGGGTGATCGCACAGGGGAAGATGTCCTGGATCGCCTCACTGAAGCCATTGAGCCCGTCCACGCAGAAGAAGAACACGTCCTTCACGCCACGGTCACGGATGTTCTCCAGCACGCGCGCCCAGTGGCGGGCACCCTCAGCCTCGCCGATGAACAGGCCCAGCACGTCCCGCTCCCCGGCCATGTTCACCCCGTAAACGCTGTACACGGCCTTGGTCACCACCTTCCTGTTCTCGCGCACCTTGTAGTGGATCGCGTCCAGGTAGATCGCGAAGTAGCACTCCTCCAAGGGCCGGTTGCGCCATTGCTCGATCTCCCCATGCACCTGGTCGGTCACATGGCTGAGGAACGAGGGCGAATAGTTCACCCCGTACATCCGCCTGAGGTGCGCCTGGATATCCTGGTAGCTGGTGCCTATGCCGTACAGGTGCAGCACTTGCGCCTCGAGCTCGGGGGCCAACGTGCGGTCCCACTTCGGGATGATCTCCGGTTCAAAGCTGCCCTCCCGGTCCCGCGGCGGGCGCACCGCCACCGGCCCCATGCTTGTGCGCACCGTCTTGTCCGTGTATCCGTTGCGCCGGTTGCCGCTGTCGCCGCGTTCCGCGAGGTGGGCATCCATCTCCCCCTCGAAAGCCGCGCTCAGCAAGCGTCCGATCATCGCCGTAAGTACCCCGTTTTCGCCTATGAGGCCCTTGCCGGCCGTCAAGCCAGCTATCGCCTCCTTTTCAAATGCGGCATAGTCGAATGCCGTTTCCGTCTTCTTTGCTCTCTTTATGGTCATGGTGCTGATCTGGTGTCAAACGTAGCTTGACACACATTTCAGTATACTCTCT
Source organism: Bacteroidota bacterium (assembly GCA_018266475.1). Taxonomy (GTDB): domain Bacteria; phylum Bacteroidota; class Bacteroidia; order Flavobacteriales_F; family PHOS-HE28; genus PHOS-HE28. The sequence goes on along the minus strand of JAFEAI010000005.1, from coordinate 36,915 downwards.
GCGAAAGAGCCACCCTCGCACCCTTTTTCCGGGTTCAGCTCGTGGCGGCCTCGGCCTCGAGTTGCCGGATGTTGCGCAGGTGATCGGCAATCTCGGCTACGCGGCCTTTGGGCACCTGGTAGCTGCGCAGCACGCGGTCCATCAGCAGCAGGCCCGTTTCCAGGTCTTCGGAGACCACCTCGTTCGCGCCCTTGGCGTAGAGGCTGCCCTCGGAGGCTGCGGTGCGCGCGCGCACCAGCAGGCGGGCCTTTGAGCACGCATGCACTTCGGCCACCACGCGCTTGGCCTGCACGGGGTCCGGCAGGGTTACCACCACGGCGCGGGCCAGCGCGGCATGGGCTTTTTCGAGCACGCCGGGTTGCGTGGCATCGCCTTGGATGGTGAGCATGCCGCGCTGCTGGGCAAGTTCGGCCAGGTCGGGATCCTCCTCCACCACCACGCAGCGCACCTTCACGCTTTGCGCGGCCCAGGCCACTTGCTGTCCGGGCAGTCCGAAGCCGATGATCAGCACATGGTCCTTTACCGGCGGCTTTTCCGGCACAGGTTCCTCGGCCTGCACACTGAGCAGGTCGTCCAAGGCCTGGCCGGTGCGTGGCAGCAGGGTGTTGAAGGTGCCTCCGGCAATGCGGCGCGAACGGGCCATCACCATGGGGGTGGCGGCCATGGTAATGATGGACACGGCCAGGAAGAGCTGGTGCTGTGCGTGGGTGAGCAGGCCGTAGCTGATGCCGCCGAGGGCAAGCACAAAAGAGAATTCACCCACTTGAAAGAGGGCAAGCCCGCATTGGAGGGCGGTGCGCACGGGGTAGCGCAGCAGCCATACCGCCAGGAAGCCGGCCAGCGTTTTGCCGACCATCACCAGCAAGGCCAGGCCCAGCACCGTGGCAGGAGCGGAAACGAAGAGGGCGGGGTCCACCAGCATGCCGATGCTCACAAAGAAGAAGCTCATGAACAATTGGTGGAAGGGCTTCACCATATCGGCGGCCTGGTGTACCTGGTCGGTGCCGCTGATGATAAGGCCTGCGAAGAAGGCGCCCAAGGCCAGGGACAGGCCCAGGGCGGCGGTGCCCCAGGCGGCGGCGAAGCACAGCAGCACCACGGTAAGGATGAAGAGTTCCTTGTTGCGCCCGCGGGCCACAGTGCGCAGCAGGCGGGGCACGGCCCACCGGCCGCAGGCAAACACGGCGGTGAGCAGCAGCAGCACCTTGCCCAGCAGCAGCAGCAGGTCGCCGCCGATGTTGCTGCTTTTGCCGGCGAGCATGGGCACCACCAGCATCATGGGCACCACCAGGATGTCCTGGAAGATGAGGATGCCGGAGGTGACCCGCCCCACGGGGGAATCCAAGCGGCCTTTTTCCTGCAGCACGCGCAGCACGATGGCGGTGCTGCTGAGGGTGACCAGGAAACCTGTAAAGATGGCGGCGGGCAGCGGCATGCCCAGCATTGTACACACCCCGGTGGAAAGCCCGATGGTGAACAGCGCCTGCAAGGAGCCGCCCACAAACACGGTGGTGCCGATGGAGGCCAGCTCCTGCAGGCTGAAGCCCATACCGATGACGAACAGGAGGAAGATCATGCCGAACTCGGCCAGCTCGTTCACGCGCTCCACCTTGTCCACCCAGCCGAGCATGTGGGGCCCGGCGATCATGCCGGCGATGATGAACCCGAGCACGCCGGGCATCTTCAGGCGGCGGAACAACAGGATGATGGCCACGGCCAAGGCCAGCACCACCACCAGTTCCTTGTACAATCCGTCCTCCATCCTATTTCTTGAACACGAGCCACACTGCGGCGATCAGGAACGCGGCGGCCAGGGCGTGGTTCCACCGGAATTCAATGTCCTTGAAGGCGACCATGCTGAACACCACGAACACCGCGAGGGTGATCACTTCCTGGATCACCTTGAGCTGCACCAGCGAGAAGGGCCCGCCGTAGCCGGCGTACCCGATGCGGTTTGCAGGCACCTGCAGGCAGTACTCGAAAAATGCGATGCCCCAGCTTACCAGGATCACCGAGAACAGGCCCCACTTGGCCCAGGCGGGGTGTTCCTTGAAGCGGAGGTGGCCGTACCAGGCCACGGTCATGAAGGAATTGCTGAGCACGAGCAATCCGATGCTGAGGAAACCGCGCATGGCGCGAAGGTCCCGCCTGCACGGCACCGCAAGGCCGGGATGGGCCGCCATCCACCAACCATCCGCTGTTGATCGCTACATTTCCCGGCATGTTCCCGCTCTTCAACGGCCCGCTGCCGCACCGGCGCGCCTACCTCCGCAAGCAGGTCCGCTATGCCCTGTGGGCGCTGGCCTTCGTGCTGCTGAGCCTCTCCATCGGCATTGCCGGATACATGGTGTTGGCAGGCATGCCGCTCACGGACGCCTTCCTCAACGCGAGCATGATCCTGGGCGGCATGGGCCCGGTTGACCCCATGCCCAACACGGCCTCCAAGTGGTTTGCCGGCACGTATGCCATTTTCTGCGGCGTGGCCTTGCTCACCATTGTGGCCACCATGCTGGCGCCCACCGTACACCACTTGCTGCACAAGCTGCACATGGATTGGCAGGAGGAGGTGCAGCGCACCGCGCCGCCCGGCAAGCGGAAAGGATAGGGCCGGGTTCAGCCCTGCGGTTTCCTTGCCTCGTGCCAGGTGCGGTACTTGGCATCCATGGCCGGGCGGTCGGCGGGCATTTCGCGCAGCGGCTCGCAAGGCTGAAGCGTGGCGTGCAGCTCCCCCGGCAGTTCCTGGTAAAGGCGGGTACCCTCCGATTTCCAGGCCAGCATGTCATCGCCCACCGCCTTTACGGCCTTGGCCGGATTGCCCACGATCACCTGGCGCGGCGCCCACACCGAATCGGCGGGCAGAAAGGCCAGGGCGCCCACGATGCACCCTTCGCCGAGCACTACGCGGTCCATCAGCACGGCATTCATGCCCACCAAGCAGTTGCGCCCCACATGCGCCCCATGGATGATGGCGCCGTGGCCGATGTGGGCCGCCTCCTCCAGCCGCACGGTAACGCCGGGGAACATGTGTACCGTGCAGTTCTCCTGCACATTGCAGCCGTCCTCCACCACAATGGCGCCCCAATCGCCGCGCAGCGCCGCACCGGGGCCGATGTACACGTTGCGGCCGATAATGACGTTGCCGGTGACCGCGGCCTGCGGATGCACGAAGGCCGAAGGATGCACCACCGGCCTATACCCGTTGAAACTATAGAACATGGCGCGAACCTAAGGACTGCCATCGTGAAGAAATGGTTACCAATGCATGAAAGCGGCATGATGGCAAGCATGAAGCAGGGTGCCGGGCTACATTTGGGCCCGCCAATCCATTCCCGCCCATGCCGATAGGAGCCTTCTTCCGCATGTTCAAGCCCAAGGACAAAGTGTTCTTCTACCACTTCGAGGCCTCGGCGGCCAACGTGCTGAAGATGAGCGAGGACCTGGTGCTGATCATGGGTTCGGAACCCGGGGCGCACCGCACGGCGGTGCTGGAGCGGTTAGTGCTGCAGGAGCGGGCCAACGACGACCTTACGCACACCATTTTCCAGGAACTGGCGCGCAACTTCATTACGCCCATCGACCGGGAGGACATCCACTCGCTGGCAGGCAGCCTGGACGATGTGGCCGATTACATCCTGGCCAGCGCCAAGAACCTGGAGATGTTCCACATCAACAAGCCGGATGACACGTGCCGGGAGCTGGCGCGGCTGGTGCATGAAGGGGCCAAGATCGTGCAGATGGCGGTACACCACCTGCGGGACATGAACAAGCCCAACGCGCACCAGCAGTTCGTGATCGATGTGAACAGCATGGAGAACGAGGCCGACGAGGTGTGCGATGCGGCCATTGAAAAGCTCTTCGCCAACGAGAAGGACGCCATCCACCTGATCAAGATGCGGGAGATGTACATGATGCTGGAAATGGCCACGGACAAATGCGAGGACGTGGCCAACGTGATCGAATCGATCATGCTCAAGTATGCCTGATGGCACGAGCGTTTGCAGCAGCCCCCATCGGTAACGGGCCAGGAAGCGCCCTTTTCGCCCATTCACCTGCCAAGCCGCGCCCATGAGCCTGTTGGTCACCATCATCATCCTGGCGCTGCTGTTCGATTACATCAACGGCTTCCACGATGCGGCAAACTCCATTGCCACCGTGGTGAGCACCAAGGTGCTGTCGCCCTTTCAGGCCGTGCTGTGGGCGGCCATGTTCAACTTCGCCGCCTTCTTCATCTTCAAGGACCATGCGGTGGCCAATACCATCAGCAAGGTGGTACACCAGGAGTTCATCACCCTGCCGGTGATCTTCAGCGGGCTGGTGGCCGCCATCATCTGGAACCTGCTCACCTGGTGGTACGGCATCCCCAGCAGCAGCTCGCACACGTTGATCGGTGGCTTTGCAGGTGCGGCATTGGCGCATGCCTATGCCAAGCAGAGCGGGCTCTCGATCTCGGAGATCGTGGAGACCAACAAGATCCTCACGATCATCGCCTTCATCTTTTTGGCGCCGTTGATCGGCATGTTCGTCAGCATCCTCATTTCCTTGGTCACCCTGGTGGAGAACACTTGGTTCCGCGTAAGCCTGATGTTGCTTGGGGGCATGTTCGTATGGCTCTTCTTCGTACACCTGCAGGAAGGCAAGATGGAGCGCAACCTGGAGGCGGCCATGGGCGTGCCGGCCTTGCATGAAAAGGCCATGCTGCACCCGGAGATGGAGGAGGCCTACCAGGCCGCAAAACTGAAATACGAGGAGGCGGTGCCCTACATCGCCATGTACCCGCGCAAGGGCGCCCAGGGCGTGGCCGGGATGATCCAGCGCGAAGTGGACCCCGGGATCGACCAGGCCAAGGTGGCCAAGGCCATTGCCAACGGCGACAACCATTGGATCCGCTACGGCATGATGTTCCTGGTGCTGCTGTTCTGCGGCACGTACATCTACGTGGAGAAGGTGCGCACGCCCAACGCCTTCACCATGAACCGCATGTTCAAGCGCCTGCAGCTGTCCACCTCGGCAGCCTTCAGCCTGGGGCATGGCGGCAATGATGCGCAGAAGGTGATGGGCATCATCGCGGCCGCGCTGATCGCCAACGGGAACATCACGGATTTCAAGGAAATGCCGGAATGGGTTCCGCTGGCCTGCTACACCATGATCAGCTTAGGCACGTTGAGCGGCGGCTGGAAGATCATAAAGACCATGGGCACTCGCATCACCAAGGTAACGCCGCTGGAGGGCGTATGCGCTGAGAGCGGCGGTGCCATCACCCTGTACCTTACCGAGCAGATGGGCATCCCGGTGAGCACCACCCACACCATCACCGGCTCCATCATCGGGGTGGGCGCCATCAAGCGGCTGAGCGCCGTGCGCTGGGGCGTCACCATCCGCCTGCTGTGGGCGTGGATCATCACCATTCCGGTGAGCGCGCTGATGGCCGCACTTACCTATTGGGTGTGCATGATGATGGGAGTTGATTAGGATTTGTTGGAAAGCCGACCTTGGGGGACCCATCTGCTCCCGCTATTTTTGCATGGTCCATGATTGCGTGCAAAGGAGCCTCACGTATGATGCTGGTGGCCTTGGCGGCCTTGTTCAGCGGGTTGCTGCTGTCCACGGCATGGCTTCCCACGTTGCTTAGCGTTGCTTCCGAAAAGGTGATCACGGCACCTGCCCCGGTGGAAGAGGAGCAGCACCATGGGCGGGAAGTATTGAAATCCACCCTGCATGATCACCGGGCATGGTGCGGAAGTGCCCTGCACCTGGACCAACAGATCAAGGCCCTTTTCAGCGACCGCGATGAGGCGGTGCCTGCGGGCCCGATCAGCGACGTGTTGCTGCGTCCGCCCAGGACAGTATGATGCCGGCGCCCGCGAGGCGCCTTTCTGCCAAGCCTTTGAACGCGTGCCATCCCGGGACCCGGCACGGTGCGGCTTGGCCACGGCGGGTCCCTGTCCAAAATTTCATGCCATGCAATCCCTTTTCGGGTCGCTCAAACGCGACCTTCCATCTTCCCTCGTTGTTTCCCTGGTCGCCATTCCCTTGTGCCTTGGCATCGCCTTGGCCTCCGGCGCCCCTCCGTTTTCCGGCCTTTTGGCCGGAATGATAGGTGGCCTGGTCGTGGGGGCCATCAGTGGATCCCCACTTGGAGTATCCGGCCCCGCTGCGGGGCTTGCCGCGATCGTGGTCACCAGCGTGGCCGCCTTGGGCTCCTTCCCGCTCTTCCTTATGGCCGTGCTGCTCGCAGGTGCATTGCAGTTCCTGCTCGGCCTGGCCAAGGGCGGGGCCATTGCCTATTTCTTCCCTTCCTCCGTGATCAAGGGCATGCTGGCCGGTATCGGCATCTTCATCGCCATCGCCCAGGTGCCCCATGCCTTGGGCTTCACCCCCGGTGCGCAAGGTGAAGGCGGTGTGTTTGCCGATCTTGCCGCTGCCGCCGCCGCGCCCCATCCCGGAGCGGTGGTCATCACCGTGTGCTGCTTGCTGGTACTGATGCTGTGGGAGCAGCCTTTTGTACGCAGGAACCGCTTGCTGGCCATGATGCCGGGGCCTTTGCTGGCCGTGGTGGTGGGTGTGGCAATGGGTGCCTGGGGCGGATTTTCCTCCTTCGGCGCCCTGTCGGCTGCACATTTTGTGCGCCTTCCCGACCTTTCGGGCAGTGGATGGGGCAGCCTGTTCCCCCGGCCGGAGTGGGGCGGCCTCTCCGACATACAAGTATGGACAACCGCGATCACCTTGGCCGTGGTGGCCAGCCTGGAGACGCTGCTCTCGGTGGAAGCCGCCGACAAATTGGATCCCCAGCGGCGACTAACTCCCAAGAACCGCGAACTGTTGGCCCAGGGCGTGGGCAACATGGCGGCAGGGTTCCTGGGGGCCTTGCCGGTAACGCAAGTGATCGTGCGCAGCTCCACCAACATCCAATCCGGCGGAAGAACCAAGCTCTCGGCCATTCTGCACGGCCTTTGGATCTTGTTGGCCCTGGCGCTATTCCCCGGGGTGTTGGGCATGATCCCCTTTGCGGCACTGGCAGCGATCCTGTTGCAGGTGGGCTACAAGCTGGCCAAACCGGTTCTTTTCGCGCAAATGTGGAAGGGCGGTTGGATGCGCTTCACCCCGTTCATTGCCACGGTCCTCGGCGTGGTCTTCCTGGATCTGTTGCAAGGCGTGGGCCTGGGCATGGCCGTTGCGCTGTTCGTCATCCTGCGCAACAACTACATGGTGCCGTTCCATCTGTTGGAACGATCCGTGCAGGCAGGCACTCCGGTGCGCATTGCCCTTGGCGAGGAAACCAGTTTTCTTAACAAGGCCAGCATCCAGCGCACGCTGGATGAGTTGCCGCCGGGATCGCGGATCGTTATTGACGTGAGCCGCACCGTGGCACTGGACATTGACATACAGGAGATCCTTGACGATGGCCGCATGCGAGCTTCCGAGCGCGGGTCCGTGGTGGAGGTGGTGGGCCAAAGCGAACGCCGGCGCCACCGCACCGCCGCGTGGCTCAGCGTAAAACACCTCCGCGAATCCTACCGCTTTGCCTCCGCATTGCCCAATGCCTCCCAAGCATGAGGTCGCTCACCAGGGAATCACGCGCGCTCCTTACGCCGGCAGCCATGCTGCGCCTGCTGATGGAGGGGAATACACGGTTCGCGAACAACTTGAAGGCGAACCGTGACCTCCAGTTGCAGGTAAAAGCCACCGCACAGGGGCAATTCCCCGGGGCCGTCGTCCTTAGCTGCATGGACTCGCGCACCAGCGCTGAGCTGGTCTTCGACCAGGGCCTGGGAGATATCTTCAGCATACGCATTGCGGGAAACATTGTGAACCCCGACGTACTTGGCAGCATCGAATACGCCGTGGCGGCGGCCGGGGTGAAACTGGTGATGGTGCTGGGCCATACTGCGTGCGGCGCGGTGGCCGGCGCCTGCGGCAACGTACGCATGGGCAACCTTTCAGGGACCCTGGCGCGGATCGCCCCGGCCGTGCAACGCGTAGCAGCCGGGGAGGAAGGCCCGGGCCCGTACCAGGACCGTGTGGCCGCAGCCAACGTGTGCCTGTCCATTGATGCGATCCTGGAAGGGAGCCCCATTGTGCGCGATCGGCTTGCCAACGGTGAAGTGGGCCTGGCCGGAGCGATGTACGACGTGTCAACCGGCCAGGTGGAAGTGGTCCACGCTTGCGCCTTTGTACGGGAGGTTGCGCCATTGGCAGCCATGGTACAGGTAGCTTGATGACCCATGTGGGAGCGGAAGGAAGGCATCGTTCGATGTGCCTCCTTCCGTTCCCCAAGGGCTTGCCTGCGGGGTGGGCGTGAGGCACCCGGTGCGAAACACGAACATGGCCACCTCCACCTTGGGAAGAAGTCCCTGGCACCTCCAGGTTGCCGTCAGATGATAGCCTGCGCAAGGCCTTGGCATGCCCCCAGGGGGAAATATTGAGGCATCCTCCACGCATCTCTTGCGATCTTCGCCCCTGCGCCAATGCACTTGCCCTGGCGCGCAACGCATGGCCATCCTCCTTTCCGACGCCGGGCTGCACACGCACCTGCTGCCGCTTACCTACACAAGGCCCGTAGGGATGCTGCGCCCGGGCATCCTCACCCTTGCGGAAGCGTGGCAGCGCCTCTCCGGCCTGCCCGTGGGCTTCAGCACCGAGGCCTACCTGCGGGAGAAATTCCCGGCCCGGGAAGCCCAACAGGTCTTCGAGGTGCATGGCGGCCTGCTGCCCAATCCTGCCCTTGCCGCCGCCGTGCTCAACCTGGGCCCCGGCGAAGTGCTGATGAACCGGGGAAAGGTGCTCGCCTTTTGCCTGGAAGGTTCCGCCCGTGCGGAAGACCTCCACTGGAGCCTTCCCCCGGGCTATTTGACGCCGGTGGAGCATGAGGCGGACGTATTCCTGGTCGAGCGCCCGTGGCACTTGTTCCAGCTGTGCGGAAAAGCCATCACCTACGACCTTGGGCTGATCACCGAAGGCAGGCACAGCCAGCCGCTTAGTGCCTCCAACACGGTGCTTGGCGACCCGGGCCTCATCTTCCTGGAGGAAGGCGCCCGCGTGGAGGCGTCCATCCTGAACACCGGCAATGGCCCCATCTGGATCGGGCGCGATGCCGAAGTGATGGAAGGATGCATGGTCCGCGGGCCGTTCGCCCTGGGCCAAGGGGCACAGCTGAAGATGGGGGCCAAGATCTACGGCCCGTGCGCCTTCGGCCCCGAATGCCGCATAGGAGGGGAGGTGAACAACAGCGTGGTCCTGGGGTACAGCAACAAGGGGCACGACGGCTTCCTGGGCAACAGCGTGCTGGGCGAATGGTGCAACCTGGGCGCCGACACCAACACCAGCAACCTGAAGAACACCTATGGCGAAGTGAACGCCTGGAACTATGCCGAAGGCGCATTGGCGCCCACGGGCCAGCAATTCCTCGGCTTAGTGATGGGCGACCATTCCAAGAGCGGCATCAACACCATGTTCAACACCGGCACCGTGGCCGGGGTATGCGCCAATGTGTTCGGCAGCGGTTTTCCGCCCAAGCACATCGCCTCCTTTTCCTGGGGGGAGGGCGGCACCTATGCCCTTGAAAAGGCCTTGGAGACCTGCCAGCGCGTGATGGAGCGGCGCAAGTTGCCGCTGACCTTGCAGGACAGGAAGGTCCTTTCGGAGGTGTTCCACCTGACGGAACGCTACCGCCACTGACAACTTCGCAGCCGGGGAAGGTCGGCACGGAGCTTGCCCAAGCGTGCGCCACGCATTTTTCCCGAACGCCGGGCGAGGTATTGTATTTTTGAAACGACACATTGGCACCATTGGCATGAACGATTTCATGAAAGGCGGAACCCCGCTCTTCTCCTCGGAAGTGATGGACAACGAAACCGAACTGATCCCGTTGTTCACCGCAGAGGATGAGGAGCAGATGAACGCGGAGAAGACTCCCCCCGAGCTGCCCATCCTGCCCTTGCGGAACACGGTACTGTTCCCGGGCGTGGTGATCCCCATCACCGTGGGGCGCGACCGCAGCATCAAGCTGATCCAGGAGGTGTACCGGGGCAACCGCACCTTGGGCGTGGTAAGCCAGAAGGACCCCGAGATCGAGGAGCCCAACCCGGAGGACCTCAACAAGGTGGGCACCATCGCCACCATCATCCGCATGCTGCGCATGCCCGACGGCAGCACCACCGCCGTGATCCAGGGCAAAAAGCGGTTCGAGCTGGTGGAAATGGTGCGCACCGAGCCCTACTTCACCGCGCGGGTGCAGGAATTCACCGAGCAGCGCCCCGAAAAGGGCGACAAGAAATTCGAGGCGCTGGTAAGCTCCTTGAAGGACCTGGCCACCAACATCATCAAGGCCAGCCCGCACATCCCCACCGAGGCCAGCTTCGCGATCAAGAACATCGACAGCCCCAGCTTCCTGGTGAACTTCATCAGCAGCAACATGAACGGCGAGGTGGCCGAAAAGCAGCGCATGCTGGAGGTGGCCGACCTGCGCGAGCGGGCCAACCTGCTGCTGGCGCACCTCACCAAGGAGCTGCAGATGCTGGAGATGAAGAACGAGATCCAGAGCAAGGTGCGCACCGAGGTGGACAAGCAGCAGCGCGAATACTTCCTGCACCAGCAGATAAAAACCATCCAGGACGAGCTGGGCGGAAACCCGATCGAGCAGGAGATCGAGGAAATGCGCGCCGCCGCCAAGAAGAAAAAATGGACGGCCAAGGTGGGCGAGGCCTTCGACAAGGAACTGATGAAGCTGCAGCGCATGAACCCCGCCGGCGCGGAGTTCAGCGTGCAGTACAACTACGTGCAGCTGCTGCTGGAGCTCCCCTGGGGCGAATTCACCCAGGACAAGTTCGACCTGCACAAGGCACAAAAGATCCTGGACCGCGACCACTTCGGGCTTGAAAAAGTGAAAGAGCGCATCATCGAACACCTGGCCGTGCTCAAGCTCAAGGGGGACATGAAAGCCCCCATCGTGTGCCTCTACGGCCCGCCCGGCGTAGGCAAGACCAGCTTGGGCAAAAGCATGGCCGAGGCACTGGGGCGCAAATACGTGCGCATGAGCCTTGGCGGCCTGCATGACGAGGCCGAAGTGCGCGGCCACCGCAAGACCTACATCGGCGCCATGCCCGGCCGATTGATCCAAAGCCTAAAGAAAGCCGGCACCAGCAATCCGCTCTTCGTGCTCGATGAGATCGACAAGGTGGGCAAGGACTTCCACGGCGACCCCGCCAGCGCGCTGCTGGAAGTGCTGGACCCCGAGCAGAACCACGCCTTCTATGACAACTACGTGGAGCTGGACTACGACCTCAGCCGCGTGATGTTCGTGGCCACGGCCAACTCCCTCAGCACCATCCATCCCGCCCTGCGCGACCGCATGGAGATCATTGAGGTGAACGGGTACACCCTGGAGGAAAAGCTGGAGATCGCCAAGCGGCACCTGCTGCCCAAGCAGCTCAAGGAAACCGGCATCAAGGCCAAGCAGTTTGCAATGGGCGCAGGCGTGCTGGAGGCCATCGTGGACAACTACACCGATGAAAGCGGCGTGCGCACGCTGGAGAAGCGCATCGCCAAGCTGGTGCGCTTCCGCGCCAAGCAGATCGCACTGAAGGAAAAGTACGCCACGGCCTTCCAGGTGCAGGACCTGGCCAAGGTCTTCGGCCCCAGCCATGCCCGCGACAAATACCAGGGCAACGACGTGGCCGGCGTGGTAACCGGCCTGGCATGGACCCCCACGGGAGGGGACATCCTCTTCCTGGAAACCAGCATCACCAAGGGGGAGGGCAAGCTCACCCTCACCGGCAACCTGGGCGACGTGATGAAGGAAAGCGCCATGATCGCCCTGGAATACCTGAAGGCCCACAGCGACATCATCGGCCTGGAGCAGGAGGTGTTCAAGCGCTGGAACGTACACGTGCATGTGCCTGAAGGCGCAACCCCCAAGGACGGCCCCTCGGCAGGCATCGCCATGGTCACCAGCATTGCCAGTGCCTTCACCCAGCAAAAGGTGCGCAAGTTCCTGGCCATGACCGGCGAGATCACCCTGCGCGGGAAAGTGCTCCCCGTGGGCGGCATCAAGGAAAAGATCCTTGCCGCCAAGCGCGCCGGCATCAAGGAGATCATCCTCAGCGAGGACAACCGCAAGGACATTGAGGACATCGATGCGCGGTATGTGAAGGGCATGCGCTTCCACTACGTCACCGAAATGATCGACGTGGTGAAGCATGCCCTGCTGAAGGAGAAGGTGGAGCACGCGCTGCTGGTGGCGTGATGCCCTTTGGGATCATTGGGAAGGCCGGTGCCATGCGCCGGCCTTCGCCGTGCAAGGCATGGCCATCTTTGCATCCGGAACCCGCGCGTTCATGCAGGCATCAAGGCTTCTTTCCGCTACCATGGCCGCGCTTATGGCGGCCCTCGCACAGGCACAAGGCCCTGCGGCAGCCCCGGCCACTGCGCCACCCGGCATTGTCCTGCTCCAGGATTCCGCCTACCAGGTGCGCTTCCGCTTCCGCATGCAGGACCGTGCCACTTTCCTGGGCGGATACAACCATGGCATGGCCGCCAACAGCTACGACATGCAGGTGCGTCGCTTCCGCCTCAAGCTGGAGGGCTTCGCCGTTTCGCCCCGCCTGGAATACAAGGTCCAAATAGGGCTCGCCGATCACGACATGGCCATTGGCGACGGCACCGCCGCCGCCAGCCCGCTGCTGGACGCCATGGTGTTCTACAAGGCTGCCGCCCGCACCCGCATCGGCTTCGGCCAGGGAAAACTGCCCGGTGGGCGCCAAGCCATGATCTCCTCCGGCGAACTGCAACTGCCCGAGCGGCCCATCGCCAACCAAGCATTCACGCTGGACCGCGACAAAGGGATCTTTCTTGTGCAGGACCTTCCGTTGGCGGGGCGGCCCGTGCGCGTGCAGGCCGCCGTTTCCAACGGGCAGGGGAGGGCCACCTATGCAAGCAACAAGGGCCTGTGCTACACCGGGCGGCTGGAATGGTTCCCCTTCGGCGAGTTCCACGGCAACGGCGCCTATGTGGAAGGTGACCAGTACCGGGAGCCCGCACCCAAGCTCGCCGTGGCCGCCGCGTACAGCACCGACCGCAACGCGCTGCGCCAGCGTGCCCAGCAGGGGGCCCTGTTCCCCTTGGGCCAGGACCGCACCATCAACACCTTCTTCGCCGATGCCATGTTCAAATACAAAGGCTTCGCTTGGGAGAACGACTTTGCCAGCCGCTTGGCCGGGGGATCTCCCTTTGTGCAGGACACCACCGCCCACGGCATGGCCGCCGTGAACGAAGGCTGGGGCTTCACCTCGCAGGCCAGCCGCATGCTCGGCACCAAGGCGGAGCTGATCGCCCGCTATTCCGTGGTGCGCCCGGACGCCAATGTGCGCGCACAATACCACGACGAGGACGAGGCCGTGCTGGGCTTCACCTACTACCTCAACGGCCACCGGGTGAAATTGCAATCGGCCCTGCTCTACCATTGGCGCGACGGCATTGCGGACATGGACCATGCGGGCAACCACTACGGTGCCATGCTGCAAGTGGAACTCGGCATTTGATGGGCGTTTTGGAACCGTTTTCCCCGGACCCCGGCGGGATCTCCATCGAGGAGGTGTCCTACGAGCTGCCCGAAGACCGGATCGCGCAATATCCGCTTGCGGAGCGCGACGGCGCCAAGCTCTTGGCATGCGCCGGGGGGAAGATCACCGACCACCGGTTCACCGACCTGCCCGGCCTGTTGCCCGCAAACACCCTGCTGGTGCTGAACGACACGCGGGTGGTTCATGCCCGCATCCGCTTCCGGCGCGCCACCGGAGCGGTGATCGAATGCATGGTGCTGGCACCGGCGGACGGCCGCCCCATGGAACAGGCCCTGAACGACCGTGGCCGGTCACGCTGGTGGTGCATGCTGGGCAACGCCAAGCGCTGGAAAGGGGAGGACCTGGTGCTTGAAGACCAGGGCCGCCGCCTGGCCATGTCCCGCGTGGACCAACAGGACGGGGAGCACCTGCTGGAGTTCAGTTGGGAAGGGGGCACGCCGTTCCTGCACCAATTGGAGCACTTCGGAGCGGTGCCGCTGCCGCCCTACATGCGCCGTGCCGCTGAGGTGGATGATGATGCACGCTACAACACGGTGTTCGCCGAGCGGCCCGGCTCGGTGGCGGCGCCCACGGCCAGCCTGCACATTACCCCGCAGGTGCTGCAAGCGCTGGCAAGGAAGGGCATTGCAAGCACGCGGGTCACGCTGCACGTGGGTGCAGGCACCTTTCTGCCGGTGAAAAGCCCCACCATGCGCGGCCATGCCATGCACAGCGAGCAGGTGCGCATTCCCCGCACCGCAGTGGAACAATTGCTTGCCCACCTTGGCCATGGTCCCGTAGTGCCCGTGGGCACCACGGCCCTGCGCACCATCGAAAGCCTGTATTGGTTCGGTGCCGACCTGGCCAATGGAGCCAACCCGCCACAGCTCGCCGTGGACCAGTGGCGGCCCTACAGCGGCCAGCCGGAAGTGCCGGTGAAAGATGCGCTGCAAGGCGTACTGGCCTGGCTGGACCTGCACCGGCTGGAAGCCGTGGAAGGCACCACCACCCTGCTGATCGCACCGGGCTACCGGTTTGGGCTGGCCGACGGCCTGGTCACCAACTTCCACCAGCCCCGCAGCACTCTGCTGCTGCTGGTGGCGGCGCTGGTAGGCCCGCAATGGCGCACCGTGTACGGCCATGCCCTCCACCACGGCTACCGCTTCCTCAGCTACGGCGACAGTTCGCTGCTGTGGCGGCGGTAAGCCGCAGCCGCATGTGCATAAGCTCCCGGCCAACCCCTACGCCCGGCATACTACCCGCGCCTATCTTGCGTTCCTTTCGCGGCCGGCCCCGACCACATGCATCCACTTCATCGCATCCTCCCAACGATCTCCTTTGTCTTCACCTTTGCGGCGGCCCAGGCCCAATTGGGCGGCACCTCCGTATTCCGGGTGCTGGACGTGCCCAGTTCCGCGCGGATCTCCGCCCTGGGCGGGTCCCCGGTGGCCGTGTACGACAACGACATCAACCTGGGGCTGTTCAACCCCGCGCTGCTCAACGCCTCCATGGGCAAGCAGGCCGCACTGAGCTGGCTGCCCTACATCAGCGGCATCAACATGGGCTACGCAGCATACGCGCACCATTTGGACAGTGCCCGGGTCACCCTCAGCGGAGGCGTGCAATACGTGGATTACGGCACCTTCACGCGCCGCGATGAAACCGGCATGGACCAAGGCAGCTTCCGTTCCGGCGAATATGTGGTGCAAGTGGGTGCCGGCCGCGCCATCGACAGCGTGTTCAGCATGGGGGTGAACCTGAAGTTCATCACCTCCAACATCGAGGCATACACCTCCACGGGCTGGGCGGCGGACATCGGCGGGGTGTTCGTGAAGAAAGCACTTGGCCTCACCGTGGGGGCCACCGTGCGAAACATCGGCTTTGTGGCCAGCAGCTACACCGGCACCAAGGAAAAACTGCCCTTGCAGGCCCAGCTCGCGGCCACCTACAAGTTCCGCCATGCACCCTTCCGCATGGGCCTTTCGCTGGACAACCTGCAGCAATGGGACCTCACCTTCCACGACCCCAACACGGTGCAGCAGATAGACCCCACCACCGGTGAGGCCGTGGTGAAGAAGGTGACCACCGCCCACAGGGCCATGCTGCATGCCGTGCCCAACGTGGAGATCATGCTGAGCCAGAACTTCATGCTCCGCTTCGGCTACAACTTCCGCCGCCGGCAGGAACTGGCCATGGACGCCAAACCCGGCCTTTCCGGGGTCAGCCTCGGCATCGGCCTTCGGGTGAGCAAGCTGCACATCAGCTACAGCTACGCGCAATTCAACCCGGCCGGCGCCAGCAACACCTTTACCCTTGCCATGCGCTTTGCCGAGCTCAAGCATGGCACGGCGCAGTAGGGAATGCCGGCCACCGGCGGGTATTCTTATTTTCGTGGCCGCACCATGCGCCGGATCAACATAGCCATCGACGGTTTCAGCAGCTGCGGCAAGAGCACCCTTGCCAAGCAACTGGCGCACCACCTGGGCTACACCTACATCGACAGCGGGGCCATGTACCGCGCGGTGGCGCTGTTCGCCATGGAACAGGGCCTGGTGCAGGGCGGGCAGTTGGACAAGGAAGGGCTGCTGCGTGCGCTGGACGGGATCGACATCGCCTTCAAGTACGATGACGACGCACAGCGCAGCGCCACCTGGCTCAACGGCCGCAACGTGGAATATGAGATCCGCAGCCTGGAGGTGAGCCAGCGCGTGACGTTGGTAAGCCCGCTGCCGGAGGTGCGCGCCAAGCTGGTGCGCCTGCAACGGGCCCTGGGCCAGGGCGGGGGCGTGGTGATGGACGGGCGCGACATCGGCACGGTGGTGTTCCCCCGCGCGGAGGTAAAGCTCTACATGACCGCCCGGCCCGAAGTGCGCGCCGAGCGCAGGTTCCTGGAGCTGCTGGGCAACGGCGCCGATGTCACCTTTGCGCAAGTGCTGGACAACATCCGCCAACGCGATGCGGACGACACCAGCCGCAAGGCCGATCCCTTGACCAAGGCGGCGGATGCCATTGAGATCGACAACAGCGACCTGAGCGCGGAAGAACAGTTCCAGCTCGCATTGGGGCACGTGGCCCGCGCCATCGGAGTAGGGGCCGAGGTTTGACGCTCCGTGGCGCTCACTCCACCAACCGGCCGATCACCTCATCGGGCTGCCGCACGCCTTCCACCAGGCCCAGCACCTTCAGCATCACGCGGTCCAGCAGGGTATCCGGGCAGCTGGCGCCGCTGGTGAGCACAATGGTCACCGGCCGCTTGGCGGGCAGCCAGCCCGTGGTATGCTCCAGCTTTTGCGCGGGGTAGTTGTAGTGCTCAATGGTGGTTCCGTCGATGATCTCCTTGTCGCCGTTGATGAAGAAGGTGGGGAACTTGCCCTCCAGCATTTCCACGATGTGGCTGGTGTTGCTGCTGTTGTAGCCGCCCACCACCAGGGCCAGGTCGGCCTGTTCCTTCATCAGCTCGGTGGTGGCGTCCTGATTGTCGTTGGTGGCATAGCACAGCGTATCGCGCGTGTCGGCGAAGTGGTCCTTCAGCTGCGCCTGGCCGTATTTCTCCAGCATCACCTCCTTCAGGTGGTCGGCGATGGCCTGGGTTTCCGTGGCCAGCATGGTGGTTTGGTTCACCACGCCCACCCGTTGCAGGTCCTTGGCGGGATCGAAGCCGGGCGTGCAGCGCGTGCCGAACAGTTCATGGAAGCGGCTTTCCGGCAGGGTGCCGAGGATGATCCGCCCCAGCTCCCGGGCTTCGTGGAGGTCCTTCAGGATCATGGCCGGTGCGCCTTTCGCCGTGTGGCTGAAGGTGGCCCGGGTTTCTTCGTGCGCGGCCTTTCCATGGATCACCACGGTATGGTGCTGTTCGCCCAACTGCTCGCTGCGCTTCCACACCTTCTCCACAAAGGGGCAGGTGGTGTTGTGCTTCAGCGGGTCTATGCCCAGGGCCTTCAGGCGGGCCTCGGTCTCCAGCGTGGTGCCAAAGGCCGGAATGATCACAATGTCGTCGCTGCGCAGCTCATCCCAGCTCATCAGCATGCGCCCGTGGGTATCCTGGATGAACCGGAGGCCCCTGCTCTCCAGGTCTTCGTTCACCTCGGGGTTGTGGATCATTTGGCTGAGCAGGAAGATGCGCCTGCCGGGGTTTTCCTCCAGCGCCTTGTAGCTGATCTCAATGGCATTCTGCACCCCGTAGCAAAAGCCGAAGTGGCGCGCCAGGATGAAGCGCAGCGGCCCAAGGTCCAGCAGGGTGGGGGTGAAATCCTGCTTGCGGGGGTCCTGTGTTTTGCGGAAGGCCTTGATCCGCCCGATCAGGTTCGACCGGTAATGGGCGGGAATGTTGAATGTGCGCATGCTGCCGTGGCCCAAAGGTAATCTCGGCCAGGGCCGTGCGCGTGGATGGCCTTCATCACCACCCCACGATCAGGCGTGGAAATTTCTTGCGCGCGGCCGTTCGGGCGGTGCCGGGCAGCTCCAATTTTGGCCTCCATGAAACGCGTCCACTTCATCGCCATCGGCGGCAGCGCCATGCACAATTTGGCCATTGCGCTGCACCGGCAGGGCATGGAGGTGAGCGGCAGCGATGACGAGCTCTTCGAACCCAGCCGCACCAGGCTGCACAACCTGGGGCTGCTGCCCGCGCACCTGGGCTGGCATCCGGAGGACATCACCGCCGACCTTGATGCGGTGATCCTGGGCATGCACGCGCGGGCGGACAATCCCGAACTGCTGCGCGCCCGGGAGCTGGGCATACCGGTGTACAGCTACCCGGCCTATTTCCATGAGCAAACGCGGAACAAGACGCGCGTGGTGATCGGCGGCAGCCATGGCAAAACAACGATCACCTCCATGGTCATCCACGTGCTGCGCGCCGAGGGGGCCGAGTTTGATTACTTGGTGGGCGCCCAGCTGGAGGGCTTCGACTGCATGGTGAAGCTGGGCCCCAATAGCACCGTGGCGGTGATCGAGGGTGATGAGTACCTGGCCTCCGTGCTGGAGCCGGTGCCCAAGTTCCACCTGTACCGGCCCAACATCGCATTGGTGAGCGGCATCGCCTGGGACCACATCAACGTGTTCAAGACCTACGCAAGCTATTTGGAGCAGTTTGCGCGCTTCATGGACCTGATAGAGCCGGGCGGCAAGCTGGTGTATTGCGCGGAGGACCCCGAGGTGGTAAAGCTGGCCCTTGCCCGCAAGGGCCGCACCGATGTGGAGCAAGTGCCTTACGGGGTGCCTCCGCATGCCATCCGCAACGGCATCACCTATTTGGCCACGCAGGACGGGGAGGTGCCGCTGAAGGTCTTTGGCCGCCACAACCTGATGAACCTGGAGGGCGCGCGCCGCGTATGCCACCAGCTTGGCATCGGCGACCGTGCGTTTTACAATGCCATCCGCTCCTTCACGGGCGCCGCCAAGCGGCTGGAGAAGCTGGCGGAAAGCGGCACGCGCGCGGTGTTCAAGGATTTTGCGCACTCACCGAGCAAGCTGAAGGCCACGGTGGAGGCCGTGCGGGAGCAATTCCCGGGCAGGCGGCTGGTGGCGTGCATGGAGCTGCACACCTTCAGCAGCCTGAGCGAGAACTTCCTGGACCAGTACGCGGGCAGCCTGGACGGTGCGGACAGGGCCCTGGTGTTCTACGACCCGCACGCGGTGCAGCTGAAGCGGCTTCCGCCCATACCGCCGGAGCGCATCGTGCAGGCCTTTGGCCGGCAGGGCCTCGGCGTGGTGACCAACCCGGTGGAACTGATGGGAGCCGTGCGCGAAGCCGCCAGCGGTGCCGGCGGCAGCGTGCTGCTGATGATGAGCAGCGGCAATTTCGGCGGGCTGGACCTGGCTGCCATGGCCGAGGCCTTCATTGCTTGATGCCCGTGCCTGCCGCGCTATTTGCGGAAGCGGCGCAGCACCTTGTGGTGCAGGGCGGCAAAGGCGAAGGCATTGATGCTGCCCACCAGGAAGCTGCCGAAGAAGGTGAGCGCGGCGTAGCTGGTGGCGTTGTACAGGGCGCCCACCTTCTGCCGCGCATCCTCCACCGGAAAGCCCTGTTCCACGAAGCCCTGCACCAGCTTGGCGTTGTAGGTGGTGAACGCGGCGGCATCGATGTGGCGGTAGAAAAACCAGCTGAACACCGAGATCAGGAAGGCGTAGGCGAACACCGATTGGAAGCCCGTGCGCAACAGCTCCCCGAAGCCGCGTGATGCATCCTGGCGGAGCAGGAAATGCCCGCTGAAGTACACGGCCAGTACGATTAGCAGCAGGTGCAGCGGGATGAAATCGAAGGGCGCCACGCGGATGCCCGCATAGAAGAGGCCGGTGCGCAGGGCCATGGCCAGCACGGCCAGCAGCAGGGTGGTGTTGAAGCCCGACATCGGCGGCGCCTGCTCAACCGTTCATGGACACCAGGAACTCCTCGTTGCTCTTGGTGCCCTCCATGCGCGTCTTGATGAACTCCATGGCCTCCACGGGCGTCATGTCGGCCAGGTGCTTGCGCAGGATCCAGGTGCGCTGCAGCACGTCCTTGTGGTGCAGCAGGTCATCGCGGCGGGTGCCGCTGGCCAGGATGTCGATGGCCGGGAAGATGCGGCGGTTGCTGATCTTGCGGTCCAGCTGCAGCTCCATGTTGCCGGTGCCCTTGAACTCCTCGAAGATCACCTCGTCCATCTTGCTGCCGGTTTCGGTGAGGGCCGTGGCCAGGATGGTGAGCGATCCGCCGTTCTCGATCTTGCGGGCGGCGCCGAAGAAGCGCTTGGGCTTTTGCAGCGCGTTGGCGTCCACGCCGCCGGAGAGGATCTTGCCGCTGGCGGGCTGCACGGTGTTGTAGGCGCGTGCCAGGCGGGTGATGGAATCCAGGAGGATCACCACGTCGTGGCCGCATTCGGTGAGGCACTTGGCCTTTTCCAGCACCATGCTGGCCACGGCCACGTGGCGGGTGGCGGGCTCGTCGAAGGTGCTGGCGATCACCTCGGCCTTCACGCTGCGCTGCATGTCCGTTACTTCCTCGGGGCGCTCATCGATCAGCAGCACGATCAGGTACACTTCCGGGTGGTTGGCGGCGATGGCGTTGGCCACGTCCTTCAGCAGGATGGTCTTCCCGGTCTTGGGCTGGGCCACGATCAGGCCGCGCTGGCCCTTGCCAATGGGGGCGAAGAGGTCCAGCACCCGCGTACTGAGGTTGCCGGCCTTGGAGGTAAGGTCGAACTTTTCATCGGGGAAGAGCGGGGTGAGGAACTTGAAGGGCACGCGGTCGCGCGACCATTCGGGGCTGCGGCCGTTGATGCTTTCCATCTTCAGCAGCATGAAGTATTTGTCCTGGTCGCGCGGAGGCCGCACATAGCCATGCACCGTGTCGCCGGTCTTCAGGCCGGCCTGCTTGATCTGCTGCTGGGAGACGTACACGTCGTCCGGCGAGGGCAGGTAGTTGTAGTCGCTGCTGCGCAGGAACCCGTAGCCTTCAGGCATCACTTCCAGCACGCCGTCCGCCTCAATGAAGGCATCAAAGGCAGCAGGTTGTTGTTGTGGTTGCTGCTGTTGTTGTTGCTGCTGCTGTTGCTGCTGCTGGCGCTGTTCGTTGCGCTGTTGCTCGTTGCGTTGCTGCTCGTTGCGCTGCTGGTCGTTGCGCTGCGGTTGTTGCTCCCTGCCTTGCCTCTGGTGCTCATGCTGCTCCCGGCCACCTTCGCCTTGCGGCGTGGGTTGGCCCTGCTGGCGGTGGCCCTGTTCCGGGTGGCGCGGGTGTTGCCTGGATACCTCGGGCAGCGGGGGCTGGGCCAATGGCGCAGAAGCTGCTTGCGGTGCATCGGCGGCCTCTTCGTTCCGCTGCCCGGGATCCACCCTGGGCCTGCGGCCGCGCCGGCCTTGTTGCCTGTCGCGCGGGTCGAAGCGATCATTGAGGCCGTCCGGGCGCTGCTGGGGGTGCTGCTGGCGTGCCCGCTGGTCATCGGTGCGGACCGGTGCAGGGGCTTCCTCCTGTGCGGGCATTTCCCGGGTTTCAGCACTTGCGGGGTTGCCGGTCACTTCGCCCTCATCGTCATCGTCATCGTCCTCCTCCTCCTCCTCCTCCTCCTCATCGTCGTCCTCGTCCTCGTCCTCATCGTCGTCCTCGTCGGTATCCACGGCTTGCGGCAGGGGGTCGGGCTCCGGCTCGGGGGCTTCGTCCTCCACGGCCAGCTCGGCAATGGCATCGGTGTCTATGTTGCTCTTGGCGGCCTGGCCTGCGGCCATGATCTTGGCAATGAGGTCCTGCTTTTTCAGGGTCTCGTATTTCTGCAGTTTGAGGTGCTTGGCGATGTCGCGCAGCTCCGGCAGTTTCAGGGCCTCCAAGGCAGTTTTCTCAGACATGTGGAAAAGGGTTCGAAGAGCGATGCGGCTGACCGCATCATGCCGCAAGGGCGAATAGGAAGATCGGTGTCGGTTTCGGCGGAAGCGCTGGCCAATGAAGCAGGCCCGCTCGCGAATGACGGTGCAATAATAATGCGCCGGACGGTTACGCGGGAAGTTTTACCAGAGCTATCGGGTCTTATCCATGCGCCTGTCGGCGCATTCACGCACTGTCTTGAACCACGGATCCACACGGATGCACACGGATGCACACGGATAGGGAGGGCTGGTTTGCTTGGCAGGCAGGTCCGTGATCCGTGTTCATCGGTGTCCATCCGTGGTTTGAATTCTAATGGATGACGCGCCCTACGGGCGCGTTAGACCCGATAACCCTGGAAGTTTTACGCGGCAGGCGCGGCGGTGTTTCCTCCGTTCATGTCCAAGGCCGATCTTCGCGCCCCGCAGATGCTTCAACGAAAACAGACCCTCTTCCTGGCCCTGGCCGTGCTTGCCGGCCTGCTCACGTTCCTCTTCCCCGTGGACACGTTCACCCGGGGGGAACAGACCTTCGTCTTCCGCACCACGGGCTTTTTCACCGGCGATGGCATACCCGTTGCCGATGCTGCGGCCAAGGTGCCCTTTGCGGTGCTGGTCGGCGTGCTGTGCGCTTTCCTGGTGGTGGTGGCCTTTATGTACGGCAACCGGCCCCGCCAATTGCGCCTTGCCGGGGCGGCCAACCTGCTGCTGGTGGCCGTGCAGGTCTTCCTGTTCATCACGGACAATTCCATGCGCGCCTACCTGGAGCAGGGGGGCAGGGTGCATAACAGCTACGGGCTTTCTGCCTTTCTGCCGCTGGTGATGGTGGTCTTTGTCCTGCTGGCCATGCGCGGCATCCGCAAGGATGAGGAGCTGGTGAAGAGCATGGACCGGTTGCGGTAGCTTGTGTTGACAAACAGCAGTAGGCAGATGGCAGATGGCAGTAGGCAGATGGCAGTAGGCAGATGGCAGTAGGCAGATGGCAGATGGCAGATGGCAGATGGCAGTACTGCCCACTGCCCACTGCCCACTTCACACTGCCCACTGCCCACTGCCCACTGCCCACTGCCCACTGCCCACTTCACACTGCCCACTGCCCACTTCACACTGCCCACTGCCTACTGCCTACTGCCCACTGCCCACTTCTCCCCGCCCCCCCAGCTCGATCACCTCCAGGTCCTTGAGCTTTCCGTTGTCCATGGTGAAGCGCAACGCGGTGCGCACCTTGTGCCAGCCGTGCCTGCCTGCGGCGCCGGGGTTCATGTACAGCATGTTCAGCGCGGAGTCGTACTTCACCATGCAGATGTGGGAATGGCCGCAGATGAACAGCGCGGGCGGATTGTCCTTCAAGGCCGCGCGCACGGCGGGGTCATAGCGTGGCGGCCTTCCGCCGATGTGGGTGATCCACACGTCAACGCCTTCCAGGGTGAAGCGCAGGTTTTCGGGGAAATCGGCGCGCAGCGCGGTGCCATCGATGTTGCCGTGTACGGCCCGCAAGGGTTTCCAGCTTTTCAGTGCATCGGTCACCCCGCCCGTGCCTATGTCGCCGGCATGCCAGATCTCGTCGCAGGCGGAGAAATGCGCGCGCAGGCGGGGATCCAGCCAGCCGTGGGTGTCGCTCAACAGGCCGATGCGCTTCATGGGCCAAAGGTCGTTAGGGCCAGCCCTTAATTTCGTGCCCCCTAACACGTGCCCGCCCGTACATGCCCCGCTATTTCCTGGAACTCGCCTACGACGGCACGCCCTACCGGGGCTGGCAGCGGCAGGCGGAGGCGGCCAGCGTGCAGGCGGAGGTGGAGCGGGCGCTGCAGCTTCGCCTGCACCTCCCCAAGGTGAACGCGGTGGGCTGCGGGCGCACCGATACCGGCGTGCATGCCTCGTCCTATTTCCTGCACTTCGACACGCAAGCACCCATCACCGACCATGACCGGTTCGTGCTGGGCATGAACGCCGTGCTGCCGGCCAGCATCGCGGCCAAGCAGCTGCATGCCGTGGCGGATGACGCCCATGCCCGCTTCAGCGCCAGGGAACGCGAATACACGTACCTGGTCCACCGGCAAAAAGATCCCTTCCTGCACCTCCGGTCGTACCTGCTGCACGTGGAACTGGACGTGCAGGCCATGAACGCGGCCTGCACGCTGCTGCTCGGCAAGCGGGATTTCAGCTGCTTCCAGCGCACCGGCAGCGACAACCGCACGGCCATCTGCGAGGTGCGGCAGGCCGAATGGGCCGCCACGCAGGCCGGTTACCGGTTCACCATCACGGCGGACCGCTACCTGCGCAACATGGTGCGCGCCATCGTGGGCACGTGCATCCGCATCGGGCGCGGGCATTGGCAGGCGGCGTACATGGCCGAGGTGCTGGCCTCCGGGCAGCGCGGCATGGCCGGCAAGAGCGCACCGGCCTGCGGGCTCTACCTCTCCCGCATCCACTATCCCTTCATCCCCGCGCAGCAGCCATGAGCGCCACCAAGGGCAAGGCGTTCGACACGGGCCTGTTCCGCCGGGTGATGCAGTTCGTGCGCCCGTACCGCCGCCTGTTCTGGACCACCTTCGCCCTTACCATCCTGCTGTCGCTATTGGCCGTGGTGCGGCCGGTGCTCATGGGGGTGATGGTGGACGACCATGCCGCCAAGGGCGATGTGCAAGGGCTGTACATCCTGATGGCCGTGCTCGTGGCCCTGATGGCGTTGGAGGCCTTCGTGCAATTCCACCAGGCCTACTGGACCAGCTGGCTGGGCCAAACCGTCACCATCGACCTGCGGCAGGCGCTCTTCGCCAAGATCACCACGTTCCGCATGCGCTACTTCGACCGCACGCCCATCGGTACGCTGGTCACGCGCGTGGTAAGCGACATCGAGACCATCGAGGAGATCTTCTCCCAGGGCCTGCTCAGCATCATGGGCGACCTGCTGAAGCTGGTGGTGGTGGTGGTGGTGATGTTCGTGTACAACTGGGAGCTGGCGCTGTGGAGCTTAGTGCCCATCCCGCTGCTGCTGTGGGCCACGCGCATCTTCAAGAATTCCATCCAGCGCAGCTTCATCGACGTGCGCAACCAGGTGGCCAAGTTGAACGCCTTCGTGCAGGAGCACATCCAGGGCATGGCCATCGTGCAGCTCTTCGGGCGCGAAAGGCAGGAGCACGAAAAGTTCAAGCAGATCAACCGCGGGCACCGCGCCGCGCACATCCGCTCGGTGATGGCCTATTCGGTGTTCTTCCCCGTGGTGGACGTGCTCAGCGCCGTATCCATCGCCATCCTTATCTGGTGGGGCGTGGGCGATGTGCTCCAGGGCGTGGCCACCTTCGGCGAGCTGATCGCCTTCCTGCAGTTCATCAACATGCTCTACCGGCCCGTGCGCCAATTGGCGGACCGCTTCAACGTGCTGCAGATGGGCATGGTGGGCAGCGAGCGCGTGTTCGCCGTGCTGGACACCGAGGCGGGCATGGAAGCCAACGGCACCCGCGGCACCGAAGGGGTGAAGGGCGACATTGCCTTCCGCGACCTGTGGCTGGCCTACAATGAGGAGGAATACGTGCTCAAGGGCATCACCTTCCAGGCGCGGGCAGGGGAGATGATCGCCCTGGTGGGCGCCACCGGCAGCGGCAAGAGCAGCATGGTGAACGTGCTGAGCCGCGCCTATGAATACCAAAAGGGGGAAGTGCTGCTGGACGGCCTGAACATCCGCGAATACCGCCTGGGCGAGCTGCGCAAAAGCATCTCCGTGGTGCTGCAGGACGTGTTCCTGTTCAGCGATACCGTACACAACAACATCACCATGAACGACGATTCCATCCCGCGCGAGGTGGTGGTGGAAGCCGCCAAGGCCGTGGGCGCCCACGGGTTCATCATGCAGCTGCCGCAAGGCTACGACACGCCCGTGCGCGAGCGCGGCGCCATCCTCAGCGTGGGCCAACGCCAGCTGCTGGCCTTCATCCGCGCTTACGTGAACGCCCCCAAGGTGCTGGTGCTGGACGAGGCCACCAGCAGCGTGGACAGCCACAGCGAGCAGATGATCCAGCGGGCCACGGAGAAGATCACCCGCGGGCGCACCAGCATCGTCATCGCCCACCGCCTGAGCACCATCCAAAAGGCCGACCGCATCCTGGTGGTGGATGCCGGGCGCATCGTGGAGCAGGGCACGCATCAGGAGCTGCTGGCCATGAACGGCGCCTACCGGAGGCTGTATGACCTGCAGTTCGCCGAGTAGGGGCGTACCGCAAATCCATTGTCCTCAGCCCGTAATCTTCCGCGTTGCCGACGGATGGCCGTCAGTTGGGCGGACCTGAGGCGGCCGTCCAATTCCGCAGGCCCGCTATAATCCGCAACTACGAGTTATTCAACATCTGTTTCTACTATTTCTGTTAAAATAACTTAATTAACTTGGAAATGAAAAATATACACCTCAAGTTTGAAAACGCCTTTTAACACCTAAAACCAAAACGCAATGACTAAACTCCCCCCCCCCCCTTCAACTTCCATGCCAAGCAGGGAAGATTGAGCATCCAACGGCGGCTGATTACCCTGCCGCGAATGCGAATGGTATAAGGCGCCGCATGGCGCGGAGCTGGTGGACCCTGCTCGCCATTGCAACGTTGATCGCCTCCTTCGTGGGGCAGTTGCACGCACAGCCTCCAATGGACAGGACCTGCGGAACGAACCTTCAGGAGCCTGAAAGCGGAGAACAACGGGGTGCAGGTTGCGCATACTCCAGTTCCACTTGGTTGGACAAGTACCGTACACCCGGGTATTGGGCACCGGAGGTTTGGTCTCCTGTGAAGACCGTATTGATCAACTTCGTCATCTGCCGCAATTCCCAAGGAGGCAACGGATGGCAGGATACGCCGCAGTTCAGGGCAGAGGCCCAGCAACTGATCGATCGGGTGAATACGTGGTACGGTGACGTTCAGCCGGCCGGATATGCGCTCACCTGTGGCGCGCCAGCGGGTGTGCAGGACACCAGGATCCGCTTCAAGCTGAACCAGATCTACTTCCTCAACTCCGATGCATGGAATGCCGAACCCTATGGCACGGGCCAGGTCATTTCAAACATACTCGCCTACGTGTTCTCCACCTATCCCGGATCCGAAAAGGCCATGAACCACATCTTCGCACAGCCAGGCACCTGGCCTGCAGGATACGGTTGGGGGCACTACTCCACCAGTACCGTTCCCGGGTATGGCAGCCACTCCTACGTCTTCACGAGGAATTCGATGTGGGGGGCTTCGCCACTTTGGACCCCATTGGATGACCATACCTACCATCTGGCCCATGAGTATGGGCATGCCTTGGGCCTCCATCATACCTATGATGGGCCAGAGGCCGGTGCTGGCAGGGCGATCACGCATTATGACTTCCTCAGCGATGTGTTCGGCACATGCCCCGAACCGGCCATGTCCAACTCCGGTAGCCCGTGCTACAACGGATGCAATCCCACGGCCAACCATGTGTGCCACCTGACATCGTGCTTCTTCAACCAATTCCCCAACTACCGCCCTCTGATGTCCTCGGGCGGAAATGAGAAATTCATTAGCCGCAAGCAAGCGGGCCGGATGCATAGGGCATTGTCGTTCTACGACAACAGCTTTACCTTGGACAATAGGACCATGCACCAATACGTTGAGGAAACGCATTCCATCGGAACACATTGGATCACGGAAGATGAAACCTGGGACTTTGCGATCAAAATGTACGAGGACATCATAGTGACCGCCGGAAAGACCCTCACGATAAAATGCGAGGTGCGCATGCCTGTGGACGGAATAGTGGAAGTGAGGCCGGGCGGGCGGTTGATCGTGGACGGCGGGACTATAACCTGTGCGCACCCCGGCAAGATGTGGCGCGGCATCATTGCGGACGGCACCTCCTACCAGCACCAGGAGCCTGCGAACAACCCTACCTTCCAAGGTCTTGTGGTCCTGAAGAACGGTGCCCTGATCGAGCATGCCGACATTGGCTTTGCCAATAACCGCTTTGGCACACCGAATGAACGGGGAGGGGTTCTTATGGTGCAAGGAACGATCACGGATCCAGGAGCCACATTCCGGAACTGCCGCAGGGGTGCGGAGTACATGAAGTACCGCAATTTCTACCCCAACAACCCTGCAACCACCAAGAACGACAACAGCTATTTCCGCCATGCAATTTTTGAAGTGAACGACGATTACAGGGGGGCCACGCCCTTTGATGCACACGTACGCCTGAATGAAGTGCGCGGGATCGCGTTCTCGCAATGCGATTTCTCCAATGGCCAAGCAACGGGCGGCATTGTGCATGGCAGTGCGGACCTTGGTGTCGGCATCTTCAGCTTGGATGCTTCTTTCAGCGTAACCGCCATGTGCAGCCAGCAGCTTCCGCCTTGCGAGTACGGTTCCGGGCAGCCTGAACCCGTGTGCCCGCAGGCTTCGCTAAAGCCCTCCCGCTTCATCGGCCTGGACCATGGCATCCGTGCCACCACCAGCGGAATTGGGGGATATACCTACACGGTGAAGGATTCCTACTTTGAGAACAACGTCTGCGGCATCTATACCGATGGCGTGAACAATGCCGCGATCCTGCGCAACAAGTTCGTGATCGGGGGGCGCGATGTGGTACTCAATGGCTTAGATGATTTGTTCCAGGAAAAGCATCGGGGCATTTACCATAACAATGCAAATGCCTTCAAGATCGAGGAGAACCGTTTCTCGAAACCAAGCATATACCCTGCCCGATCGGAAGGGGTGGTGGTGAGCAACACTGCGGCGTACAACAACCAAGTGTACAAGAACACGGCCGCAGGGGTGCACTTTGGGTACATTGGGGAAAATGCGAACGTGGACCCAGTACACCCCACCAAAACGGGCTTGTCGTTCATCTGCAACCAGAACGTGCAGAACGGCGAGGAAGATTTTGAGGTCAGGAGCTCCTTCGCAAACCCGGGTTCGGATCACTGCATCAAGATCTTCCAAGGCTCCTCCGCCGTTTCCGCAGGCAACACCTTCACCCCGCAGCAGAACGGAAGTTCGCCCTACTACAACTACCACAATAAGGCAAGGGTGCTCCCGATCACCTATTTCTGGGAATTGCCGCCTGGGGACCTGAACGCGGGAGCCTACAACATACCATGGGTGCAGCGCAATGCAATTGCATCGCCCCACAACACCTGCCCCACGCGGATCCTGTGCGGGGGCGGCACCGGCCCGGTGAAGGAAGCCCTGATGCCGCAGATCGCCCAGGAACGTACGGCCTACCTGAACCTGAAGTACGTATATGAAAGCCTGCTGGACGGTGGTGATTTCGATGAGCTGAAGGAGACCATCATGCACAGCTGGCCGCAGGACGCCTGGGCGCTGCGCAACGAACTGATGGCAAAAAGCCCTTACCTCAGCACCGACATCCTGAAAGAGGCGGGCCTGAAGAACATCCTTCCCCACGCCATGTACTTGGAGGTGTGCTTGGCCAATCCGGAGGCCACCCAGCGGGACGGGTTCACCAAGTGGCTGCAGTACGAAATGCCCAACCCCTTGCCGGAATACATGGTGGCGCAGGTGTTTGCCTCCTGGAACCAACGGACCTGGCGCACCAGCTTGGAGGCGGACATGGGTTGGCACAACGGCGAATACCAACGGTTGAACGATGAGCTTACCACTGCCATGCTGAACGATACCGTGGCCCAACCTGCGGACAGTCTGTTGGCGCGGTGGCAACTGAACCCGAGCCTGCGAGCGCGGTTCGGGGAGGTGAACGTGCTGCTGGAGCAGAACCGCTTCGATGAAGCCGTCGCCTTGCTGCAAGGCTTGGATGCCGATTATTTGCTGGAGAAGCAGGGCATGCAGGACCGCAACGATATGCTGGACCTGATCACGGCGATCCGCCCGGTGATCGATGGTGGACGGACCCTGATGCAATTGGAACCCGGTGAATTGGCGGCCATGGAGGGCATTGCCACACGCCAACCTTCCTTGGCCTCTTCATATGCCCGTAATACGTTGTGCTATGGGTACAACATCTGCATGCCTCCGGTTACGGGCGGTGCAAACCAGCCCAAGATGGCGTTGGCACTACCCGCAGCCACATCCACAGCTACAACACCTTCGCTGCTCGCCCATCCCAACCCGGCTAGCACCTGGGTGGCCTTCAGCCACACGTTGCCCGGCAAGGTGGACCAGGCCCGGATCCGCATAGTGGACCCCTTGGGCAGGGTGGTGAACGAAATGGCCATCGGTGCTTCCCCCGGCCAGGAGATCTGGGATACCCGCGGAACCGCGCCAGGCAGCTATTTGGTGGAACTCTACAACGCGGGCAGGTTGGTGGGGGCCCAACGCGTGGTAGTAAACCCCTAAGCAACCATGAAGCGCGCATTCCTGCTATTGGCAACCGGTGCTTGTGCCTTGGCTTCGGCCAGGGCGCAAGCACCGCTGTGCGTGGACGAAAGCTTCCAGTTCGGGTATCCCCCGGTTGGCGAGCTGTACGACGTGGCCTTTATGGCGAACGGGCGGATCATTGTCTCTGGCCTCGGCCTTAGGCAGTCACTGGAAGTGATCCAACAAGGGGGGACTACAACCGTTGGCCTTACACGGGTGTTGCCGCACGGGGCCATCGACCCCTTGTTCGGGCCGACCTACGTCAATGATGCAGGTCAGCTTGCCATCCAAGGTAATTCCTTGTACATCCAACGAAGCAATGGATATGCGAGATACCATCTCGTGGAAGGCACAATGGACCACTCTTACTTTCTTGATCCCCCTCCGTGGGTGTGGACGTTCGGCCAAGCCGGTGGCTACCACCTCTTCCCCGACGGTACAATGTGGCGTTTGGGCTATTACACCAGGCATGCCTGGGATGAGGAAGGCAATGAAGTGCTGCATCAGCCGGGCTATGGATTGTTGCAGGCACTGCCCAATGGCCTAATTGATCCGGACTTCGACCACAAGTACACGCCCCAAGCCTTTCTGCGGACCATCCTTGAGCTACCTGACGGGAACTTTTTGATCACCGCCTCAAATGGATTAGAGTATGAAGGGCATCCGGTAGGGGCGTTGTTCAAGATCAGGCCGGACAGCCACCTGGACACCACCTTCCATACTTCCATCACTTGGGCTGGGGGCGGTTCCACGATTTACCATTACCCGGATGGCCGCATGCTGGTGTTCGGGCGGTTCATGGCCCCGGAGTATCCCGATGACACCTTAGCCGTGATGCGCCTGCTGCCCGATGGCAGCACCGATACCACTTGGCCATCCATCCCCTTCCTGGCTTACGGTTACTTCAGGGGCTTGGCTGCCGTATGGGACTATCTCGAGATAGAGCCGGGCAAGCTGATCGTGGTCGGTGATTTCAATGAGATCGGGGGCCAAACGCTGGGTGCCATCACCACTATTGATACCGCAGGGAATGTGCTCTGGGACTATTTGCCAGGCACCGGGGCGGGCTTTACCCAGCCGCTATATGGGCAAACGCCAGGATGTTCTTTAATGGGCATTAAGAAAGCACCTAATGGCTACATCTACATTTGGGGCAGGTTCTCCGGCTACAACGATGGCTGCGGGGACCATCCTGAGCAGCGGCTGCTCATGCGCTTGTTTCCGCTGAACGTGGGGGTGGGCGAGGAGGCCGCAGCGGTGCCCGCCCTAAGCGTGTATCCCAACCCGGCCGACGATCGCTTGCACATAGCCTGGGACATGCCGGGCAAGTTCAGCGTGCTTGTGGAGGACCTGCAGGGGCGCACCTTGCTCGCACATAACTTGCGCAGCGGCGATGCTCCGTTGGACATATCCATGCTTTCCCCAGGCGTGTACCTACTGTCAGTCATTTCGGAAACAGGCACCAAGGCAGTTGCCAAATGGATCAAGCAATGAGCAAATACAGCTTCAACATCGCAATGGCCCTGGCGGGGGCAATCGGGTGCTCCATCGCCAGCGCCCAATCCTGGTGCCCGCCGGGTGCCCGGTGGGTGTACGATACGGGAAGCCCGGGAATGGATGCCAAGACCAGCTTCCACTATGCGGGTGATACCGTAGTGGACGGCCAATCGGCGCAGCGGATCGATTCCGAGCAGCTGATCACCCATGTGTTTGGCACGGATACGCTGATCCTTTCATCGGTTCCGCATGCGGCCATCACGCGCCATGCGGCGGATGTGGTGTTCCTGTGGAATGCGCCTGCAGCTGCGTGGGATACCCTGTACTGGTTCGGTGCCCAAGTAGGGGACAGTTGGCGGGCGCCCTGGGCCTTCGCGGAGGAGTGCCCGCCGGACCACCGGTTCACGGTGCTGGAAACAGGCACGATGGAGCAGGACGGGGTGGTGCTGCGCAAGCTGCACGTGCAGCGCACGGGATCGGACCCGGACGGATTTTACCCGGCCGAGTGGATCGCGGAACGCATCGGCACGCTGGAGGGCTATTTCTTCCCCATCGGGCACTGCGGAAGCGTGTTTGAATGCTACTGCACGCTTACCTGTTATTCCGATGAGGTGGTGGGCTATCAGGCGGTCCCTAACGGATGCGCGCTGCCCCTTGGGCTGCCGGAGGGCAATGGGCCCGGGCCTTTTGCCTTGTGGCCCAACCCGGGCACGGGCCGCGTGAACTATGCGCTGCCGGTGGCCGGTGCGGTGGATGCATCCGTGGCGGACGCCATGGGGCGTACCGTTCTTGCATTGCGGTCCTTGCCTGCTGCCGGGGCACTGGAGCTGCAGTTGCTGCGCCCCGGCCTGTACTTCGTTTCGTTCTCCACGGCTGCGGGCTACCGGGCCACGCAGCGTTGGCAGAAAGTGGAGTAGGAGGCAGGCACTGAATGCAAGAAGCCCGGCGCATGCGCCGGGCTTCTTGCGTCATACCGGGGCCGGTCAGGCCAACTGCCCTTCCAGCTTGGTGGCCAGGGTGCTCTTGGGCACGGCGCCCACGCTGCGGTCCACCACTTCACCGTTCTTCAGGAACAGGATGGTTGGAATGCTGCGGATGCCATACTTCATGGCCACCTGGGGGTTGTTGTCCACGTTCACCTTGCCCACCACGGCCTTGCCTTCGTAATCCTTGGCCAGTTCCTCCACCACGGGACCGACCATGCGGCAGGGGCCGCACCATTCCGCCCAGAAGTCCACCATTACGGGCTTGTCGCTCTTCAGGGCGAGTTCCTCAAAGTTGCTGTCGGTCAGTTCAATTGCCATGTCTTGTGGTTGTGTTTGATGCGTTTCGGATGCGCGTTGTGTGTACTCGTTGCCGGTGCGGAGGGCTAATTTCCGCATGGAAGGGCGCTAATCAATGACCTTGCCGAACACTTTTCAACTGTCAGTTGGTCAGCTAAGCCACCATTTTATGTCGGACAAAGCGTCCAATCGGCGGGTGAGCTCATTGGAAATGTTCACTTGGCCCACCTTGCTGGCAGCTTCCACGGTGAATTGCTCCTCGGGGTCCACTAAGGAGACGAGCACCTTGCAGGAGCCCTTGTTGGAGGCCAGGATGTCGGCGATCTCGCGGCTAAGGGCATCATCCACGCGCATGGCCTCCAGTTGGAGCACTAAGCGGGTGAGGTACTTCTCGCGCGCATCGGGCAGCAGGTCCATGCTGGAGATCTTGAACTCCAATTGGCCTTCATCACGCCCCCAGGTGCGCTCGGTGGCGCGGCCCTTCACCAGCAGCAGCAGGCCGGCCTGCAGGTACAGCTTGAATTTCACGTAATCCTCGCTGAAGAGCATGAAGTCGTGCTTGCCATGGTGGTCTTCCAGGGAAAAGCTGCCGAAGGGCTTTCCGCTTTTTGCGATGCGGTGCTCGGCCTTTGTGACGATGCCGGCCAGGCACAGCTCGCGGCCGGCCACGCTGCG
This sequence comes from Bacteroidota bacterium, assembly GCA_018266475.1. Lineage (GTDB taxonomy): Bacteria > Bacteroidota > Bacteroidia > Flavobacteriales_F > PHOS-HE28 > PHOS-HE28. The sequence continues at coordinate 3,231 of JAFEAI010000005.1, read as the reverse complement.
CAGGTCCTGCAATTGGGGCAGCTGTGCATTGCACAGGTATTTGATGGCGATGCGGTGGTCGTCCAGCGGATGGCCGCTGAGGTAGAAGCCGATGACCTCCTTTTCATGGTGCAGCTGTTCCAGCGCGCTCCATGGATCTATGGCGGGGATGGGCGGGTCGGGGATCATGGCGCCTTCCTCGGCATCGCCGAACATGCTCACCTGTGCGCTGTCGGCGCTGTCCTGGCTTTGCTGGCCGTAGCGCACCAGCACTTCCAGGAAGGAGGGCTTGCCTTCGCCCGGGCTATGGAAGAAGTGGGCGCGGTGGGTGCGGGGCAGGCTGTCGAAGGCACCGGCGTATGCCAGGCTTTCCAGGGCCTTGCGGTTGGCGGCGCGCAGGTTCACCCGGCGCATCAGGTCGAACACGTCCTTGTAGGGGCCCTTGGCGGCGCGTTCTTCGGTGATGGCCTCCACGGCATTGGTGCCCACGCCTTTCACGGCGCCCAGGCCGAAGCGCACCTGCCCCTGCTTGTTCACGCTGAACTGCAGCTGGCTTTCGTTCACGTCAGGCCCCAGCACGGGGATGCTCATGCGGCGGCATTCCTCCATGAAGAAGGTGATCTTGTCTATTTGGCCGCCGGAGTGCGTAAGCACGCTGGCCATGAACTCGGGCGGATAGTTGGCCTTGAGCCAGGCGGTTTGGTAGGCCACGAAGGCGTAGCAGGTGCTGTGGCTCTTGTTGAAGGCGTATTGGGCGAAGGCCTCCCAGTCGGTCCAGATCTTGTCGCACACCTTGGCGTTGAACCCGCGCTCGGCGGTGCCGGCAAGGAACTTGCCCTTCATTTTATCCAGCGTGGCGCGGTCCTTTTTGCCCATGGCCTTGCGCAGGATGTCGGCATCGCCCTTGCTGAAGCCGGCGAGCTTTTGGCTGAGCAGCATCACCTGTTCCTGGTACACGGTAACGCCGTAGGTTTCCTTCAGGAGCTCCTCCATCTCGGGCAGGTCGTACACGATCGGCTCCTGGCCGAGCTTCCGCTTGATGAAGGTGGGGATGTATTCCAGCGGCCCCGGGCGGTACAGGGCGTTCATGGCGATGAGGTCGGCGAACTGGTCGGGCTTCAGCTCGCGCAGGTACTTCTGCATGCCGGTGCTTTCGAACTGGAAGGTGCCGTTGGTTTCGGCGCGCTGGTAGAGCTCGAAGGTCCTGGGGTCGTCCAACGGGATGGCGTCTATGTCCATCTCCACGCCGTGATTGGCCTTTATCATGCGCAGGGCATCGCGGATGATGGTGAGGGTCTTCAGGCCCAGGAAGTCCATTTTGATCACCCCGGCATCCTCGATCACCCGCCCGTCGTACTGGGTGAGCAGGAGGTCGGAATCTTTTGCGGTGCAGACGGGGATGATCTCGGTGAGGTCGCTGGGGGCGATGATGATGCCGGCGGCGTGTACGCCTGTGCCGCGGACGGATCCCTCCAGGCGTTCGGCGTCGCGCAGGATGTCGGCGGTGGGTTCGCCGCTCTCGAGGATGTCGCGCAATTGCTTCACGGCGGCCAGTTCATCGCTGCTCAGGCTTTCCTTGTCCTTGAGGCTTCCGTCGCCGTCAATAGGTGCGTGCAGCAGGCGCCCCAGATGGATGCCGGGCCGCTCGGGCACCAGCTTGGCCAAGCGGTCCGCCTCGGCCAGGGGCAGGTCCATCACGCGGGCCACGTCGCGGATGCTGCTCTTGGCGGCCATGCTGCCGTAGGTAACGATCTGGGCCACCTGGTTCTTGCCGTATTTGTCCACCACGTAGTCGATCACGCGCTGGCGCCCCTCATCGTCGAAGTCGGTGTCGATATCGGGCATGCTCTTGCGGTCCGGGTTGAGGAATCGCTCGAAGAGCAGGTCGTACTTGATGGGGTCGATGTTGGTGATGCCGATGCAGTAGGCTACGGCGCTGCCGGCGGCGCTGCCGCGGCCGGGGCCGATGAGCACGCCCATGTGGCGCCCGGCGTTGATGAAGTCCTGCACAATGAGGAAGTAGCCGGCGAAGCCCATCGTTTTGATGGTGAAGAGCTCGAAATCCAGCCGTTCCTTGATCTTGGGGTCGAGGGAATCGATGCCGCCGTCACCGTCGCCAGAGCCGTCGATAGAGCCGTCGCGTCGACCCAATGGGTCGACTGTACGGTAGATATAGCGCCGTATGGCGCCTTGGTAGGTCAAATGCCGCAGGTATTCGTCCTGGTCGGTGAAGCCTGCGGGCAGCTGGTAGTTGGGCAGCAGGATGTCCTTCTTGAGCTTGAGCACCTCCACTTTGTCCACGATCAGGCCGGTGTTGTCCAGTGCCTCGGGCAGGTCGTGGAAGGCCTTGGCCATTTGGGCCTTGGTCTTGAAGAAGAATTGGTCGTTGGGGAAGCCGAAGCGCTTGCCCTTTGTGGAGAGGTCCTCGTCGGTGGCGATGGGCGTGCTTTGCTTCTCGCCGGTGTTTACGCACAGGAGGATGTCGTGGGCGTTGCTGTCCTCTTGGTCGGTGTAGTGGCTGTCGTTGCTGGCAATGAGGGGCACGTTGTACTTGCGGGCCCATTGCACCAGCACCGCGTTCACCCGGTCCTGCTCGGGCAGGCCGTGGCGCTGCAGCTCCACGTAGTAGTCCTCGCCGAAGAGGTTGAGCCACCACTTGAATTCTTCTTCGGCCTTGGCCAGGTCATTGCCGCCGTGCAGGATGGCCTGGGGCACGCTGGCGCCCAGGCAGCAGGTGGTGGCGATCAGCCCCTGGTGGTGCTGCAGGATGAGCTCCTTGTCGATCCGCGGGTATTTGCTGTAGAAGCCGTCGATGAAGCCTAAGCTGCAGAGCTTGCTGAGGTTTTTGTAGCCCTCGGCATTTTTGGCCAGCATCAGCTGGTGGAAGCGCTTGTCCTTTTCCTCGCGGGTGAATTGCTTGCGGGTGCGGTCCGCCACCACGTAAAATTCGCAGCCTACGATGGGCTTCACCTTCAGGGATCCGTCGTCGTTCCTGTGCTTGCCGGCCTCGGCCACGAACTTGAAGGCACCGAACATGTTGCCATGGTCGGTGATGGAGAGGGCCGGCTGCCCGTCAGCGGCGGCTTTCTTGAAGAGGGAAGGGATGCTGCTGGCGCCGTCCAGCAGGGAATACTGGGTGTGGACGTGGAGATGGGAGAATTGCATGGTGAAAGGGCCACGAAGGTACCCCCGTTGGGGGAGGGTGGCGGCGGCCTTTTATCCACATGCGCAGGTTCGATCACGGTGCTGCTT
>JAFEAI010000059.1 GCA_018266475.1 Bacteroidota bacterium | reverse complement strand
TCACGGGGGACTCCCTACGAAAGAACCAAACCTTGTCACATTGATCCCGAACCCCTAAAATTGCCCTTGGAAAGTGGCACGGTATGCTCCGAAACGGGTGGCACGGTATGGCCGAAATAGCCACCTGGCACAACTGGCCAAGCAGGGCGTGAAAGTGCTGCCCGTGCTCCGCGAAGGCGCGTTCATGAAGGAGATCGTGACCGAATCCGCCAACGGCCACGGCCTGCTGGTGGCCGGCACCCATGGCGTGCGCAGCCTGCGCCAGGAGATCCTCGGCTCGGACATGCTCCGCCTGGCGCGCACCGCCGCCGTGCCTTCGCTCGTAGTGCAGGTGTACTCCCCGCGCCAGGTGAAAATGGACCGCATCCTGATGCCCGTGGCCGGCCATGGCGACGTGGCCCCGCTGCTGAACGCCGTGGTGGCGCTGGCAAAGGCCTGCAGATCGCACGTGGAGGTGTACCAGCAACTGGTGGAGGGCCAATCCACCAGCAACCAGCTGCTGCACAACAAGGTGAAGATGATGGAGCGCCTTGCCCACGAAGGCATCAAGCACAGCGAGACCAACGAACCCGTGGAGAAGTTCTACGAGGGCTTCGTGCAGCGCACCATCCGCTACGCCCGCAACCATGGCGTGGATTGCATCGCCATCATGGCCCACGCCAGCGGCGACCACCGCAACGCCGACAAGGAGAAGCAGCAACTGCTCACCAACGAGCTGGGCGTGCCCGTGCTGTGCGCGGTGTAGGGCGTGCGGCGCTATGCCCCCGTGATCTCCCCCGCCAGCATCTCCGCCTGCCGCAGCACCAGCTCCGTGGCCAGCTTCTGCATGTCCGGCGGATAGCCGTAGTGCCGCAGCGTGCGCTTCACGATCACCTTCAGCTTGGCCTTCACGCTTTCCTTGATCGTCCAGTCGATGCTGGCGTTCTGGCGCACCCGCTCGGTGAGGACCACCGCCAGCTCGCGCAGTTTCTCCTGCTGCATCAGCTCCTTGGCGCTGTCGTTGTTGGCCACGGCCGTGTAGAAGGCGTACTCGTATTCGCTCAGGCCCATGTCGGCCGCCTGCTTGTCGCTGTTGGCGATCTCCTTGCTCACCTTGATCAGCTCTTCGATCACCTCGGCGGCGCTGAGGATCTTGTTGTGGTACCGCTTGATGCTGTCCTCCAGCATGTCCATCAGCGAACG
>JAFEAI010000058.1 GCA_018266475.1 Bacteroidota bacterium | reverse complement strand
GTCGCTACGGTATCACCACCAGACCGCGTCCAACACGTCCGCCCCCTGTTTGGAAACGCCAGACCACCGCTGTGCCTGAAGGAAGTGGAACATACTCCTTCCCGGTTGCGCCGATCGGGTGCATGGAAAGCCTGCGCCCTTGCAGGTCGAACAAATCCAGGATGCCTTCGGCCCCTGTGTTGACCACCACCAGCCCTTGCGCATCACCGGTGACCGACACGGCAGGTTTGCCCACTTCCGCGATTCCCGCCGTGAGCACCTGCACCGTGAACGTGCTCGTATCCGTGCGTCCGCAATCATCGGTGGCCACATACACCACCGTGTAGGTGCCGCTGTTGGCGTAGGTGTGCGTAAAGGTTCCTTCAAAGGAAGTGCTTCCGTCGCCGAGGTTCCAGAAGTGCGCAGTGGTGCCTGTGGAGTTTTGGCTGAACTGCACCTGCCCCCCGCCGAGGTCCGTATGCTGCGGCAGGGCCACCGGGTCGTGTACCCCGATGTTCCACGTGCCCAAGCTGTCCAGCACCACCGATGAGGCCACCTGCTGCAACGTGAGGGCCGTGGCGGCATCCAGCGATGACGTGAAGGAAGCACCGACCGAGGACGTGCGGAAGAACGTGCTGTACAGGGTGCAGGCCACCAAGTAGGAGCCGGCCACGCTGGGGTGGCTGCCGTCGCTGCTGTACAAGTTGATCGCGGGGAACTCTGCACGCATCCGCTTCCAGGCCATGCCGGCAGGGGCGCATTCCGCGCTGTTGTCCTGCGCCATCTGCAGGTAGCTCTGACGCAACTGCTGTTGCATGCCTTCGTACGTACACACCGGCGGCCATCCGGCGCAGTTCTGCTGGTCGCCGTTCTCGCGGCCCCACGTCATGTAGAACACGGCTTCAGCGCACGGGGAAGCGGCCCGCACCTGGCCAACCAATTGCGCGGCATACGGTAGGCACTGCGCGGCCACTTGCGCCGGCGGGAAGGACGGCAGCTGGCTTTGCTCCTGCAACACCACGAAGTCCCATGCGCCCTGGTCGATCAAGTTCTGCGTGGCGGCATAGGTGGTGTGCTGCTGAAAGGTGTAGCCGCCGGGCGAGGAGCTGGCCACGGCGAGCGTATTCCCCATGGACAGTGCCAGTTGCCGGGTCAGTTCCGGCAGGTCGTTCACGCTGGTGTAGCTGTTGCCGATGAACAGCACGCGCGTGGATTGCGCGTGGAGGGACAGGGCAACGCCGAGCGCGGCAATGGCGGAAAGAATGCGGTTCATTCAAGTAAATGTAGCGGTGGGGTCAATGGGTTTGATGGAGGATGGTTGCCATCCTTGGGATCATGCCCTTGACGGAAGGGGAACAGGGTGCGTTGCCCGGGCCGTCAGTGGTTGCACGAAACCCGCGCGCATTTCCCGCCATCTTCGTCACTTCCTCTCCCCTTCGCGTTCTTTGCGGCTGAAATTCAACGATCCAATGGTGAACGCCAAGGAAGGCATGGTGGAGGAGTTCGTGCTCCACCGCATCGGCGCGGAGGAAGGGCAGCATGTGTTCAGCGACCACAGCGTGCTCATTAAGGGCGAGGAGGAGCAGGAGTTCCTGCGGAGGCTCTTCCTGCGCCCGTTTGCCAACATGGCCTTCACCAGCGAATTTGCCGGAGGGAAGGGCCATGCGCTGCGCAGCCTCTGCGGAAAGGTGCACAAGGACAAGGGCGATGCCATTGTGGAATTGTCCGTGGACATCGCCAAGTTGCTGTTGGCGGCTGCGGAGGGGCGCGACATGCCGCCCGGCGAGTTCATCGTGGCCCGCTTCAGCGGGGTGGGCATGGGCAATGCCGCGCATGACGCCGTGGGCATCTTCAAGTTCGATGACAAGGACGTGTTCCTGGAAAGCCGCGCGGAGAAGGGGTCCATTGCCCTGCGCCTCAAGCGCGGCCTGGGCGCCAACAAGCCGAAGAAGGCCTGCTTGGTGCTGTTCACCGACCAGGAGCCCACGCTGCTCCTCATCGACGACCAGGCCAGCACCGAATACTGGCAAAGCGAATTCATCCACGCCAGGCCCAAGAAGGACAATGTGAACAGCACCAACGACCTGATGCAGCTCACCAAGAGCTTCATCACCGAACAACTGCCGCAGGACTTCGTGGTGGAGAAAGCGGACCAGATCGACCTGCTGAACCGCTCGGTGGATTATTTCAAGAAGCACGCCGAGTTCGACCGGAAGGAGTTTGCCGAAGAAGTCTTCCAGGAACCCAAGGCCATTCAATCCTTCAACAGCTACAGCGACCAGTACCAACGGGAGCAGGACGTGCAGCTGCAGGACAACTTCGAGATCTCCGCCCAGGCCGTCAAGCGCCAGTCGCGCGTGTTCAAGAGCGTGCTCAAGCTGGACAAGAACTTCCACATCTACATCCACGGCGACCGCAACAAGATTGAGCAGGGCGTGGATGAGCAGGGCCGGAAATTCTACAAGATCTTCTACGAGCAGGAGGCGTGAGGAGACAGTTTTGCTCCATCAAGGTCTCGCGCAGCGGACCTTGACGCACGGCATTCACCCGCGCCTCCGCTTCAGTTCTTGGATGCCAAGCAGGCTGTTGCTTGTGCGCTTCCCAAGGAAACCGCTTATCTCCTCACCGAACGGGGCCATGCTTCTTCCAGATCACGAAGTTGCCCTTGTCCGCCGGTTTGTGCCTTGCGGTAAACCCCGGCCGGTCAAAGCTGCGCAGGAACCAGAGGAAGCGTTCATGCGGCGTCAACGCAAGGAACTCACGCTCACGCCGTGCATTGCTTTCCTCCTTGCTCTCGAACCGGATCCGCTTGTCCATGGCGCGTTGATGATCAAAAGTAGATCTCAGTAGCACGTTGAATGCGATTTGCGCATTCCGTCGCCGCCAAGGCATTCCATCTTCTGATTGTCTGATTGTCTGATCTTCTGATCGTCTGATCTTCCCCTCACCCCCCGATCGCCACCATCGGCCGCTCGCTCAGCCCATGCAGCACCTCCTGCTGCGTATCGGGCTGGAAAGGCGGCAATCCGCCCAGCATCTTGTGCTTCGCGCGCACATTGGCCACGATCAGTTCCGAAAGGTCGTCGCCCCGGCGCAGCGCGGTGAGCAGGTCCGTCTCCTCGCGGGCGAAGAGGCAGTTGCGCATCTTGCCTTCCGCCGTCAGGCGCAGGCGGTCGCAGCCTCCGCAGAAGGGTTCCGTCACCGTGCTGATCACCGCAAACGTGCCTTTCCAGCCTTTCACGCGGTAGGTTTTCGCCGTGCCGTGCGGGTCGTCGTCCAGCTTTTCAATGGCATGCGCGCTGCCGATGCGGCCCAGCATTTCCGCGTAGGTGTACACCTGCCCGCGGCCCCAATGGTTGCCCGCGAAGGGCATGAACTCGATGAAGCGCACATGCACGTTCCGTTCGCGCGTCAGCTCCACGAAGCGCAGCAGTTCATCCTCGTTCACCCCGCGCATCACCACCATGTTCACTTTCACGTGCAATCCTTTCGCGATGGCCGCTTCAATGTTCGCCATCACCTGGGCATGGCCTTCCCGCCGCGACAGCTTTTTGAAGCGATCCGCAGCGAAGGTGTCCAAGCTGATGTTGAGGTGTTTCAACCCCGCCGCCACTAGCTGGTCCAGGAACAAATGCAGGCGCGTGCCATTGGTGGAGAGCCCCAGCTTCACCGGCAATGCGGCCATGTCGCGCACGATGTCCACCACATCGGGCCGCACCAAGGGTTCACCGCCGGTAAGGCGGACCTTGGTGATGCCGTAGCGCTCCACGAAGAGCGTGGCCAGCGTGCGGACCTCCTCGCGCGTCATCAGCTTGCTGCGGTGCAGGAACTGCTGCTCCTCCGGCATGCAGTAGGTGCAGCGCAGGTCGCACTTGTCCACGATGCTGATCCGCAGGCTGCGGTGGGTGCGCTGGTGTTGGTCGGTGAGCTCCACTTGGCAAAGGTACCGAAGCCGAACGGGGGTTTGCTCCCTCAGGGTCTCGCGCAGCGGACCCTGAGGCTGATGCTCCCTCAGGGTCTCGCGCAGCGGACCCTGAGGCTGATGCTCCCTCAGGGTCTCGCGCAGCGGACCCTGAGGCTTGTTGCTCCCTCAGGGTCTTGCGCAGCGGACCCTGAGGCTGATGCTCCCTCAGGGTCTCGCGCAGCGGACCCTGAGGCTTGTTGCTCCCTCAGGGTCTCGCGCAGCGGACCCTGAGGCTGATGCTCCCTCAGGGTCTCGCTCAGCGGACCCTGAGGCTTGTTGCTCCCTCAGGGTCTCGTGCAGCGGACCCTGAGGCTTGTTGCTCCCTCAGGGTCTCGCGCAGCGGACCCTGAGGCTGATGCTCCCTCAGGGTCTCGCGCAGCGGACCCTGAGGCTGAGCTAAATCAGCTCCATCAGGGCCTTATGCAGTGGACCCCTGATGCTGTTCCAACTTCATCAACCCGGTAAAGCCTGACGCTTTCATTCTCCCTTCCTTCCATGTGAAAGGAAGCGCTACTGTACTTGAAAGCCGCGGCATGATCAGCGAGTGCCCACTTTCCTTGCACTGGATTTCCATGAATGTAGTTCAGCTTCTGCTGGGTGAACAGGGCCGAATGACACAACTTGATGTCGGATGAAGTTCTCCACACACGATGGTGTTGCGATCTGGCCAACGTACCTGCGGTCTGCCCTGACCTTAATCGGACGAGCAGGTCTGCCCGGTCTGAATCCTTCAATCGCTTAATGATCTCGTAAGCCGCAAACCGCTTCATGTTGCCCAGGACCGCATTAATGGAAAGGAGTTCCGGGACGAACAGCATCAAGTGAAGGTGATTGGGCATGAACACGTAGCCAACGACTCTGCAGCCCTTACCGTGCATCAGTGACAACCAAGCGTAGAGGTGGTCATACAGGCTCGTTTCCTGGATCAGTGGCAGCCAATCCCAACAGGTGGATGTGCAGTAGAACAATCCACCATCAGTGCCCTGGAGCCGATGTGTAGCCATGTGGTGAGGTACGGATTCACTAAGGCTAATATAACAAGCCGCTCCACCTCAGGGTCCCCTTCGGGAGACCGCTGAGGGAGCGGCATAAAGCTCCATCAGGGTCTCACGCATAAAGCTCCATCAGGGTCTCACGCATAATGCTCCATCAGGGTCTCACGCATAATGCTCCATCAGGGTCTCACGCAGTGGACCCTGATGCCATAAGATCCAAGCCGCTCCACCTCAGGGTCCCCTTCGGGAGACCGCTGAGGGAGCAGCATAAAGCTCCATCAGGGTCTCACGCATAATGCTCCATCAGGGCCTCACGCAGTGGACCCTTAATGCTCCATCAGGGTCTCACGCAGTGGACCCTGATGCCATAAGATCCCCGACCTTCGCCGACATGAAGCCGGATACCAAAGACCGCTGCCCCTGGTGCTTGAAGGATGACACCTACATGCGCTACCACGACGAGGTGTGGGGCGTGCCGGAGCATGACGATCGCAGGCTCTTCGCCAAGCTGATCCTCGATGGCGCGCAGGCCGGACTAAGCTGGTACACCATCCTCATCCGCAGCGAAGGCTACCGCAAAGCCTACAGCAATTGGGACATCGGGAAGATCGCCCGCTACGGCGCGAAGGACATTGAACGCTTGATGAACGACCCCGGCATCATCCGCAACCGCGCCAAGATCACCGCTTCCATCACCAACGCGCAGGCCTGGTTGAAGATCATGGAAAGCGGGCCCGGATCCTTCGACCGCTTCCTGTGGAAGCACGTGGGCCACGCCACCAAGGTGAACCGTTGGAAAGAGCCAGCCCAAGTGCCCGCCACTTCGCCGGAAAGCGATGCCCTGAGCAAGGACCTCAAGGCGCATGGCTTCAAGTTCGTGGGCAGCACCATCGTCTATGCCTTCATGCAGGCCTGCGGCATGGTGGATGACCATTTGGTATCGTGCTGGAGGCGAGAATGATTAACGGATGGGCCGGTGCGTACATTTGTACAACTATGGCACGCGGCGCGATCATCATCACTCCCAAGGATAAGGAAGAGGAAAAGCTTATTGATGCTTTGGTCAAGCGCATGAGATTAAAGGGAACGAAGTTGAGCGAGGAGGAATTGGAAGATGCGGGATTGGCTTATGCCATGTCAAAGGCGGACAAGACCAAGATCGCCGATTATGACCGCGTGATGCGCAAGCTGCGCAGTTGAGCATGAAGGTCCAATTCTTGAATTCGTTCGAGAAGGACCTGAATAACGTGCCGCTTCCTGTTAGGCACAAGGTGGTGGAACTGGTAGGTCGGATAGAAGCGGCGGTGTCCATACGTCAGATCGAGCAGGTAAAGAAGCTTCGAGGGTACAAGAATGCCTACCGCATCAGGATCGGCAAATTTCGGTTGGGCCTTCTTGCTCGGGGTGATCTGGTCCAATTTGTTCACCTGCTCGACCGCAAGAACATATATCGGGTTTTCCCTTGAGGGCAGTTTGTGAGATGATGAGTCCCGTTGAAACGTGTTCCATTCATCAGATCAAAGATGGCGGTTCGACACGGCTGGAAGACATCCTTGTCACCGAGGAACCCTTGGAGATCCGCCTCGGCCATGGCCCGTTGGAAGACCGCAGGGAAGCGCGCCTCAGCGTCACCATGCGCACACCGGGCCATGATGAGGAACTCGCCCTTGGCTTCCTCTTCACCGAGGGCATCATCACCGGGCAGGACCAACTGCTGCGCGTGGCCTACTGTGAAAGTGTGAAGGCAGAGGAGCGTGGCAACGTGGTGCGTGCCGAGCTGCATCCGTCCGTGGAACTGGACCCGGCGAAGTGGCAGCGCAACTTCTACACCAGCAGCAGTTGCGGCGTGTGCGGAAAAACAAGCATCGACGCGGTGCGTACGCAGTGTGCGGCCAAGATCGCCCCGTTCGGCCCCATTGATCCCAAGGTGATCACCGCACTGCCGCACCGCATGCGCGATGCACAAATGCTCTTCAAGCACACGGGCGGCATCCACGCTGCGGCGCTCTTCGATCGTGATGGGAAGCTCCTGATACTCCGTGAGGATGTGGGCCGCCACAACGCCGTGGACAAAGTGATCGGCGCGGCTTTGAGTTGCGTGCTGCCTACTGCCCACTGCATACTCCTCGTAAGCGGCCGCGCCGGTTTCGAGCTCGTGCAGAAATGCATCATGGCCGGCATCCCGCTGATGGCCGCTGTGGGCGCGCCTTCCTCCCTGGCGGTGGCATTGGCCCGGGAGAGTGGCCTCACGCTCATCGGCTTCCTGCGCGGGGAACGGTTCAATGTCTATGCCGGCGAAGTGGGATAAGGTTTGTCATTGCTTCACCCATCTTTCCGTTCGTCGGCCCCGCTGCACCGTTCACCTCGATCAGGTAGAGGCCGCGGGCGAGGCTTCCACGATCCAATATGAACGGGCCGTTGGGGCTTGATGCCACCAAAACCGCCCGGCCCATGCCATCAAAGAGGTGCACATCAGTTCGCCTCGCCAGTGTTCCCAGGGTGGCCCCACGCCAAACGTGACGGTTGTCAGTGGCTGGGCGTTGGGATCCGCATACCTTGCGGTTGCAAACCCGAGGGTGGCCCAGTAAGGCCGCCGGACCGTAGGACATGAATGAAGCTACAGGCGGTGAAGACGCCACCGTTCAACAAAAGGAGATCATCACCATTGAGGACATCCGCCTGTTGGTGGACACCTTCTATGGCCGCGCGCGCCAGGACGAACTGATCGGGCCCGTCTTCAACAACACCATCCAGGACCGCTGGCCGCAGCACTTGGCCAAATTGTACAGTTTCTGGCAGACCATACTGCTGGGCGAGCGCACCTACCAGGGAGCGCCGTTCATCCCGCACTTTCCCCTGGGGATCGATGCACGGCACTTCGAGCGCTGGCTGACGCTCTTTCAGGCCACCATCGACGACCTCTTCAGCGGCGCCAAGGCCGAGGAGGCCAAGCAACGCGCCGTGATGATGGCGCACATGTTCCAGTACAAAATGGCCGCGCACGCACAAGCCGCACCCGCCGGGCCGAAGTAGCGGCAAGGGAGGGGGAGGTGCCCGCAGGCGGATATGGATGACAATAACCTGAACCCAATGAACATCACACCGGAAAGGACCGTCGGGTCCATTGTTGCCGAGGATTACCGCGCGGCGGCCGTGCTCACCAAGTACGGCATTGATTTCTGCTGCAAGGGCGGGCGCTCCGTGCGGGAAGTGTGCGAAAAGCAGCACATAGACCAGGCAAAGCTCACGGGCGACATCGCCGCGGAATTGGCCCGCCAGGCCAAGCATGGCGATGATGTACGCGCCTGGCCGCTGGACCAACTGGCGGACCACGTGGAGCAGGTACACCACCGCTATGTGGAGGAGCGCGGCCCCATCATCAAGCAATACCTGGACAAGCTGTGCATCGTGCATGGTGAACGCCATCCGGAGCTGTTCACCATCCGGGACGAATTCAGCACCTGCGTGGGAGCAATGGCCATGCACATGAAGAAAGAGGAGCTGATCCTCTTTCCGTTCGTGCGCAACCTGGCCATGAGCGAACGAAGCGGGGACCCGTTCCGTACACCCAAGTTCGGCACCGTGGAAAACCCGGTGAACGCCATGATGGCCGACCACAACGACGAAGGGGAGCGGTTTGCCCGGATGAACGAACTGAGCAACCGCTTTACGCCGCCGGCGGACGGATGCGCCACATATACCACGGCCTTCAGCATGCTCAAGGAATTTGAACAGGACCTGCACCTGCACATCCATTTGGAGAACAACATCATGTTCCCCCGGGCCATCGAACTGGAGAAGGAATTGGCGCATGTGGC